>NZ_JBIRUY010000005.1:0-203906 GCF_044335305.1 Streptomyces sp. NPDC020490
GCCGTTCCTGTGAAGGTGTCGGTATCCGCGTCGCCCAGCGCGTCCTCGCGATGGCCGCCGCGATCTGGCACAACAACGCAACCAACGCACCGATCACCCGGTCACTGATCGCCTATGACCACTGACCGGAGATCGGACTTACTCGTCTAGGGATCAGTGACCAGGCGTCCGCAACCAGGCGTCCGCAACCAGGCATCAGCGGCCGGGCATGAGCAGCCGGGCATGAGCAGCCGGGCATCAGCAGCCGGGCGTCACGGAAAGCGCCGAGGGCGCCGACCCCGCCGTACCGGTGTCTCGGTACGGCGGACTCGGCGCCCTCGGCGCGCGCGGCGGGAGCGGAAGGGACCCGGTGACGGGGCCCCGCGTCAGGCGGCCTCGGTGCCGGCCCTGGTCCTGATGTCGGAGCTGGTGGCGTCCTGCTTCTTGTGGGACTTGTCGAGGGCCATCACCAGGCCCGCGATGACCAGGAACAGCACGACCGGGGCCAGGACATAGAGGCCCAGCGTCTCGACGACGCTCAGGCCCTTGCCGGGATCGTCGCCGTCGTCGCGGGTGAGCGCGAGCGCAGGGGACGACATGAGCAGCATCATCAGCGTCGTACCGGCGGCCAGGGCGCCGGCGCGCAGGGCGTTCTTCTTGTCCACGGGGCCCAAAGTACCGAACCCGGTCGGGGGCCGCTCGCCCGGGGTACCCATCGCCCCTCCCTCGCGTCACACCTCCCGCACCACGTCGATGAGCGCGTGCAGCCGCGGGGAGGCCGCCAGTTCCTCCAGCGTCACCGGACGCCCCTCCGCGTCGGCGACGGGCAGCCGCCAGTTCGGGTACTGGTCCCAGGTGCCCGGCAGGTTCTGCGGGCGGCGGTCGCCGACGGTGTCCGGCAGCCAGATGCCGACCAGCCGGGACGGGGTGCGCCGCAGGAAGCGGTGCACGGCCTGGATCTCGGCCTCCTCCTCCGAGACGGCGTGGCCGCCCGGACCGTGCAGCAGGCCGAGGTCGGTCAGCAGCTCCAGCCACTCGCGGGTGTCGGCCGCCGCCTCCGCCCGTTCCTCCTCCAGGGGGCGGGTGAGCAGGCCGAGGCGGTGGCGGAGTTCGACGTGCTCACCGGTCAGACGGGCGGCGGTGGACGGCAGGTCGTGGGTGGTGGCGGTGGCCAGGCAGTCGGCGCGCCAGCGGTCGAGGGGCAGCGGGCGGCCGTCGCCCTCCCAGTCCCGTTCGAACCACAGCACCGACGTGCCGAGCACCCCGCGCTCGCGCAGCGCCTCCCGGACGCCGGGCTCCACGGTGCCCAGGTCCTCGCCGATGACGACCGTCCCGGCGCGCGCCGCCTCCAGCACCAGGACGGCGAGCATGGCCTCGGTGTCGTAGCGGACGTAGGCGCCCTCCGTGGGCGGGTGTCCCTCGGGGACCCACCACAGGCGGAACAGGCCCATGACGTGGTCGATGCGCAGGGCGCCGGTGTAGCGGAACAGGGCCCGCAGCAGGCGCCGGAAGGGGGCGTAGCCGGACTCGGCGAGCCGGTCCGGCCGCCAGGGCGGCAGGCCCCAGTCCTGGCCGCGCGCGTTGAAGGCGTCCGGCGGGGCGCCCACCGACATCCCGGCCGCGAAGTACCGCTGCTGCGCCCAGGCGTCGGCGCCCTGCGGGTGCACTCCGACCGCCAGGTCGTGCACGATCCCGACCCGCATCCCGGCGTCGCGGGCGGTGCGCTGCGCGGCGGCGAGCTGGGCGTCGGTGAGCCAGGCGAGCCGGCAGTGGAAGTCGACGCGGTCCATCAGCTCGGCGCGGGCGCGGGCCGTCTCGGCGGAGCGGGGGTCGCGCAGGCCGGCGGGCCAGCGGCGCCAGTCCGGGCCGTGCACCTCGGCGAGGGCGTACCAGGTGGCGTGGTCCTCCAGGGCCTCGCCCTCCCGGGCGAGGAAGTCGGCGTACGCGGCACGCCGCCCGGGCCCGAGGGGCACCCCGCAGACCAGTTCCAGCGCCTCCCGCTTCAGTTCCCACACGGCGTCCCGGTCGATCAGGGCGTCCTTGTGCAGGACGGACTCGCGCAGCCGGGCGGCGCGTTCGAGCAGCGTCTGCGCCCGTGCGCGGTCGGTGACGTAGGCGTACTCGGGGACGTCCTCGACGCGCAGGTGCACGGGGTCGGGGAAGCGGCGGGAGGACGGCCGGTAGGGGGAGGGGTCGGTGGGGGCGCCGGGCACGGCCGCGTGCAGCGGGTTGACCTGCACGAATCCGGCGCCGAGCGTACGGCCGGCCCAGGCGGTCAGTTCGGCGAGGTCGCCGAGGTCGCCCATGCCCCAGGAACGCTGGGACAGCAGGGAGTAGAGCTGGACGAGCAGGCCGTACGACCGCCCGCCGGGCGTGGGCAGCCGGTCCGGGGCGACGACCAGGTGGGCCTCGGCGGTGCGGCCGTCGGGCGCGGTGGCGGTCAGCCGGTGCAGGCCGGGCGGGAGTCCGTCGGCGGCGGCGCGGGTCTCGCCGTCCTCGGTGACGACGCGCAGCCGGGTGCCGTCCGGGAGGGCGTCGAGCGCGGCGCAGATGCCGCCGCTCCACTGCACCACGGTCGGCGGCAGCAGCCGCTCGGCCAGCTCCCGCTCGCGGGCGGCGAGCGCGGCGCGGGCGGCGTCGGGGGTGCTCGCGTCGACGCCGAGGGCGGCCAGGGTCAGCGTGAGGGCGGTGGCGGAGGCCGTGACCGTACGGTCCGGGGAGGGGTTGTAGGAGGGGGCGACGCCGTGCAGTTCGGCGAGTCGGGACAGTTCCTCGGAGGGCGCCTCGGCCGGCTGCTGCGCGGTCATCTACGGCCTCGTGACGAGCGGTTCGACGACCGTGGACTCGCTGGTCAGAGGGGCTGCGTCGGCGAGCGGCGGCTCGCTGGTCAGAGGGGCGGCGTCGGGCAGGGGCGGTTCACTGGTCAGCGGGATCCCGGCGCGGGCGTCCTCTGCGCCGAGGTCGCCCGGGCCCACCCCTGGGCCGCCGAGGCCCGCCCCGGAGTCGCCGGGGCCCACCCCGGAGTCGCCGGGGCCCGCCCCGGAGTCGCCAGGGCCCACCCCGGAGTCGCCAGGGCCCACCCCGGAGTGGCCGGGGCCCGCCCCGGGGCCGAACGGCTGGGGTCCGGACCGGGCCGAAGGCTCCCCGGGCCCGGCCCCGGACCACCCGGCCGCAGGCTCCCCCGCCTGGGAGGGCAGGCCCGAGGACTCCTCGGGTTTGGACAGGGCCGAGAGCAGGAGATGTGCCGAAGAAACGGCCACGGGGGCCTCCTTGTCGAGTACGGCGCGGGTCATCGCAGCCCTACCCCGTGGGCGCGGCGACAGACGTGCGCGACGCAACAACGTGCCTGTTCTCACATTCTCACCCGTTTTGTCCCGGCCCCGCCGGGCGGGATGCGCCACACTATTCACTCAGTACATGTATCGAGTGCATAATGATCGGCATGAGCACCCGTCACATCCTGTTGGGGCTGCTCGCCTCCGGTCCGAGCCATGGCTACGACCTCAAGCGACGGCACGACGAACGCTTCCCGCAGGCCCGTCCGCTGGCCTACGGGCAGGTCTACACGACCTTGCAGCGCCTGGTCCGCGACGGCCTCGCGGAGGTCGAGGGCACCGACTCCGACGGCGGCCCGGAACGCACCCGGTACCGCACGACCGCCGAGGGCACGCGCGAACTGACCCGGTGGGCCGGCGAGATCGCACCGCCCGCGCCCTTCGTGACGAACGAGATCTTCGCCAAGGTCGTCGTGTCGATCCTGTCCGGCGGCGACCCGGACGCCTATCTGCGCGCCCAGCGGGCCGCGCACATGGAGCGGATGCGGGAGCTGACGGCGGTCAAGACCGCCGAAGGCGCCGACCTGGCGACCGTGCTCTCGGCGGACTACGCCCTCAACCACCTCGACGCCGACCTCCGCTGGATGACCACCACGGCGGCCCGGCTCACCGTCCTGACCGCGGAGGTCGACGCAGCATGAAATACGGGGACGACAAGATGCCGCTCCTGGCGGCACGTGATCTCACCAAGGCGCACGGCGCGACGCGGGCCCTGCGCGGCGCCTCCGTCGACCTGCGCGCCGGCGAGTTCCTCGCCGTGACCGGCCCCAGCGGCAGCGGGAAGTCCACCCTGCTGCACTGCCTGGCCGGGATCGTCCGCCCGGACGCCGGCTCGGTGACCTACGACGGGGAGCGGCTGGACACGCTGCCCGAGAAGCGGCTGAGCGAGCTGCGCCGCGGCGACTTCGGCGTGGTCTTCCAGTTCGGGCAGCTCATCCCCGAGCTGACGGCGCTGGACAACGTGGCGCTGCCGCTGATGCTGGGCGGGACGCCGCGGGCGCGGGCGCAGGAGCGGGCCGGCGAGTGGCTGGAGCGGTTCGGCGTAGCGGGGCGGCAGGCGCTGCGGCCGGGCGAGATGAGCGGCGGCCAGGCCCAGCGCACCGCGCTGGCGCGCGCCCTGGTCACCGGCCCGAAGGTGGTCTTCGCGGACGAGCCGACGGGGGCGCTGGACTCCCTGGCGACCGAGCAGGTGATGACGGTCCTGACGCGGACGGCCCGCGAGGCGGGCACGGCGGTGCTGCTGGTCACCCATGACGCGCAGGTGGCGGCGTACGCCGACCGCGAGGTCCGGCTGGACGACGGCGTCGTCGCGGCGGGGGTGACCGCATGAGGACCGACCTGCGGCTCGCGTTGCTGCTCACCCGGGGATCGGACCGGCGGGAGTGGTGGCGGTTCACGCTGACCGCGATCGGGGCGGTGTGGGCGACGGGCATCGGACTTGCGGTCGCGGTGCTCGTCACGATGGACGGGCAGTACCACGTGGGGGCCGGCGGCGGGCTGCTCGACCAGCCGGGGACCCGGGACGGGGTGGTGACCGCGCTGTTGCTGCTGCTCATCCCCGTGTTCGGGTTCCTCGGCCAGTGCGCGCGGGTCGGTGCGGTGCACCGTGACCGGCGGCTGGCCGGGGCCGCACCCGCCCGGACGCGGCGGATCGCGGCGCTGGAGTCCGGGCTGGCCTGCCTGGCCGGTTCGGCGGTGGCCACGGCGTTCTGGTCGCTGTCGCTGCTGCGGCTGTGGCACCGCCCCGATCCCCTGGCGTGGGCCGGAACGGCCCTGGTGGCGGTGCTGGTGCCGGTGCTGGGCGCGGCGGTGAGCGCGCTGGCGCTGCGCCGGGTGGTGGCCTCGCCGCTGGGCCGGCTGCGGCGGGTGCGGCCGGACGCGAGGCCGGGGCGGGCGCTCCGGGTGGCGGCCGGACTGCTGACGGTGCCGGCGGTGTGCGTCGCGGCGGCCCCGTTCGCCGGGACTCCGTTCCGATCCGCCCTCTTCGGGTTCGTCGTCGCCCCGCTCGCGGTCTTCTCCCTGTGCCTGCTGGTCGGCGCCTCGGCCGTGTGGCTGGCGGGCTGGTCCTCCCGCACACTGGGCGGGCTGCTCGCCGCCCGCGCGCAGCGCCCCGCCCTGCTGATCGCGGCGGAGCGGCTGCGCGACGATCCGTGGTCGGCGGCGCGTACGCACGCGGCGGTGCTGCTGGTGACGGTCGTGGGCACCGGCTTCGTCGGGGTACGGCAGGTGCTGCTCACGGATCTGCGCGCCTCGGCCCGCAAGGGTGAGCTGGGCATGAGCATGTCCTACTACACGAACGGGATCGACCTGACGGCCACCGCGGTCCTCGTCGCCCTCGCGATCGTCCTGTCCGCGCTCGCCGTCGGCACCGCCGAGTCCGTGGCCACCCGGCGCCGGGGGCTGGCCGCGCAGACCGCGGCCGGGGTGCCGCACGCGGTGCCGGCCCGGGCGCTGCTGCTGGAGACCGCGCTGCCGCTGGCGCCCGCGGTGGCGGTGGCCGGCGCGGGCGGCATGGCGATCGGCGTCTGGTACGCCTCGGTCACGGAGCACGGCGCGCCGGGCGTGCCGTACGCCGCGCTGCTGGTCCCGCTCGCGGTGTACGCCTCGTGTCTGCTCGCCGCGGCCACCTCGCTCCCCATGCTGCGCCGCGCCGTCCGGCCCGCCGAACTGCGCTACGCATGACAGCCGGCCCCGGGAGCGCAGGGGGCTCCCGGGGCCGCCCCACGCGTTCGTGCGGGCGTACGCGAAGGCCCGGACCGTCAGGCGGAAATGCCGTCGATCCGGGCCAAGGCGTCGTCCGCGCCGTACGGCTGCAAGTAGGGCAACCAGCGCGGGTCCCTGTGGCCGGTGCCGATGATGCGCCAGGCCAGACCGGTGGGAGGAGCGGGTTTGTGGCGCAGCCGCCAGCCGATCTCGAACAGGTGGCGGTCGGCCTTCACGTGGTTGCAGCGGCGGCAGGAGGCCACCACATTGTCCCAGACGTGCTTGCCCCCGCGGCTGCGTGGGATGACGTGGTCGACGCTGGTTGCGACGCCACCGCAGTACATGCACCGGCCCCCGTCGCGCGCGAACAGCGCCCTGCGGGTCAGAGGCACGGGCCCACGGTAGGGAATCCGGACGAATCGCTTGAGCCGGACCACGCTCGGTGCGGGGATCGTGACGGTCGCGCTGTGCATGAAGGCGCCGGACTCCTCGAGGCATACGGCCTTGTTCTCGAGGACGAGGACGAGCGCGCGGCGGAGCGGTACGACGCCGAGCGGCTCGTACGACGCGTTGAGGACCAGGACATGCGGCACGGATGCCTCCTTGGGCGTCGGCGGCGCGTGGCTCGCGCCGGGACGAACTGCTTCAGTGTCCCCTCTTGCCTGGTGAACGCGCCACCATCTCCCGGTAACGGGCTGGGAGTGTTTTCGACCACATCCTGATCCTGGCCAGGGCCGGGGGCGGTTCATCCCTCCTGTTCATTCCCGGGTGAGGACCGTCTCTCCCCGGAAGACGGACACGATCCACACACGATGCCCCGATAGTGTGGTGAACCTGCCCGTCCGGTGACCTTCCCGTGACCTTGACCGCCGTACCGGGGGGCAGGCCGCTGCACCTGGAGGTACCTGCCGTGTCCCTGCCCGCCGTCCTAATGGCCGCCGACCCCTCGCCGTCCCCGGCTCCCTCGGAGTCGCCGACGGTGACGGTCCCCTCGCTCCAGGACGCCCAGGAGAGCGCGACGAACGCCGCCAGCTGGGTCGAGCAGAACTGGTCGACATGGCTGGCCATCGGCCTCAGAGTGCTGCTGATCCTGATCATCGCCACGGTGCTGAGAATCGTGGTGCGGCGGGCGCTCACCAAGCTGATGGACCGCATGACCCGGACCGTGGAGTCGGTGGACGGCACCGCGCTCGGCGGGCTGCTGGTCAACGCCGAGCGGCGCCGCCAGCGCTCCCAGGCCATCGGTTCGGTGCTGCGCTCGGTGGCGAGCTTCCTGATCCTGGGCACCGCGGCGCTGATGATCCTGGCCACGTTCCAGATCAACCTGGCGCCGCTGCTGGCCTCGGCCGGCGTCGCCGGTGTGGCCATCGGTTTCGGCGCCCGCAACCTGGTCACCGACTTCCTCTCCGGCGTCTTCATGATCCTGGAGGACCAGTACGGCGTCGGCGACTCGATCGACGCGGGCGTCGCCGTCGGCGAGGTGATCGAGGTCGGGCTGCGCGTGACCAAGCTGCGCGGCGCGGGCGGCGAGATCTGGTACGTCCGCAACGGCGAGGTCAAGCGCATCGGCAACCTCTCCCAGGGCTGGGCGACGGCCGGCGTCGACGTGACCGTCAAGTCGGACGAGGACCTGGACCGGCTGAAGGCCACCCTGGACGAGGTCGCCCAGAAGATGAGCGCGGAGGAGCCCTGGAACGAGCTGCTGTGGGGCCCGGTGGAGGTGCTCGGCCTGGACAGCGTGCTCCTGGACTCCATGGTGATCCGCCTGACGGCCAAGACCATGCCCGGCAAGGCCCTCACCGTCGAGCGCGAGCTGCGCTGGCGCGTCAAGCGGGCCTTCGACGCCGCCGACATCCGCATCGTGGGCGGTGCGACGGCCCCGGCGGAGGAGGAGGTCCCGGACCCGACGGCGACGGTCGCGGCGCCGTCGGTGTTCGCCAACCCGGACTCCCCGCAGGTGGCGGCGGCCACGCCGATCGCTCAGCAGCGGCCGGCTCCGCCCGGGAAGTAGAGGCAGGGGAACGGTTCGGCACACTTCGGCGCGCCCGTTCGAGTGAACCTTCCCGACCGCACGGCTCACCCGATCGAGTGAACCGTGGCGCCTTCGCGGCGCGTCCGTCCGCCCGCCCGACTCGTCCCTCACGGTCCCGGCGCCGCCCTGGCGCCGGGACCGACGTGCGACGGGAGGCGGGGTGTGCGACCGACGCGGAACAGGCCACCCCCGGCCTCCCGCTGTTGACTTCCCTCCGGCCCGGGCCCAGCATTTTCACGTCCCGATGAATTCGGGTCGGCGCCGTCCTGGGAGGAACGTCATGCAGCCATCAGATGCGAACTTACGCCGCGGGACCGCGCCGCCCGGCGCGGTCGTGGTGACCGGGGCGTCGACCGGCATCGGCCGCGCGAGCGTCCTGCGCCTCGCGGACGCGGGGTTCCGCGTGTTCGCGGGGGTGCGGCGCGAGTCCGACGGCAAGGACCTGGCCGCCGCCGGGCCGGGCGGCCGTATCACCCCGCTGCGGCTGGACGTGTGCGACCAGGACCAGATCCGGTCCGCCGCGACCGAACTCGCCGCCACCCTGGGCCCCGAAGGCCTGGCGGGACTGGTCAACAACGCCGGGATCGGCGTCGCGGGCCCCGTCGAGTCCCTCCCGCTGAGCGAACTGCGGCGGCAGTTCGAGGTGAACGTCTTCGGCCTGGTCGCCGTCACCCAGGCTTTCCTGCCGCTGATCCGCGCCGGCCGCGGCCGCATCGTCACCATCGGGTCGGCGGGCGGCTGGATCACCATGCCGTTCGGCGGTCCGCTGTGTGCCTCCAAGCACGCCGTACGGTCGCTCAACGACGCCCTCCGTCTGGAACTGCGCGCCTCCGGCATCCCCGTCGTGCTCATCGACCCGGGGTCCATCGACACGCCGTCGGTCGACAAGTTCGAGGCCGAGACCGACGCCGTCCTCGACCGGATGGGCCCCGACGGCCGCCGGCTGTACGCGGACGCCTTCCGCGCCATGGCCGCGAAGGCCGTAGCCCACGAACGCGCCGGGTCGCCGCCGGACGTGCTCGCGGCGGCCGTGCACCGCGCGCTGACCGCGCCCCGTCCGGCCACCCGCCGCTCCGTGGGCGCGCACGCCGCGCTGCTCACCCTGCTGGCCCGCACCCTGCCCAATCCCCTGCTCGACCGCTTCCGGTTGCGGGTGCTCGGACTGGACCGGCCCGGCGTCTGGGGACGCCTGCCTGCCGCCGGCCGACTGCGGGGACCCGGGACCTGACGACCCGGCGTCCGACCGGCCGCCCCCGGGCAACCACCGCGTCACCCGGGGGCGGTCTCCATCAGGCTCGCCACCAGGCTCGCCACCGGTCGCGCCTCCCCCACGCCTCCCCCACCTCCCCGAGGCGCGCGTCCCTCATCTCCCCGAGGCGGGGAAAGGCGTACATACGGAGATCGAGGCGGGAACCGATCAGATTCCGTCGGCGTATTCATGGGCAGGGGTGGTGCGGGGCACCGCGCCGTGCGCCGGTGGTCCGCCGACCGCGCCGCGATCCGACCGTGCCGCGATCCGTCCGCGCTGCGATCCGATCAAGATCCGGCGCAGGCCGGTGCGGATGCCGGTCACGGCGGCGATACTGGCGGCGAAGGATGACCATGGGGGAGGTCAACGTGACACAACCGCCGGAGAGCAGCACGGCGCCACCCGGGCCGGCGCCCGCCGTTCCCGCACCCCCGGCGCCGCCGCTGCGGCCCACGGTCCCCACGCCCGCGGGGGCGTCCCCGCAGCCGCGCCGCACCGCGTTCGCCGAAGGCGCCGACCGGCTGCGCGCCGCCGCGATGACGGAGCCGGGCCGGCTGCGCATCATCGGCGCCGTCCTCGCCCTGCTCGTCGTCGCGTTCGGATCGGTCACCGCCTGGCAGATGACCGATCGCGCGGCGGCCGCCGACGACGTGCTCACCAGCAGCCAGCCCCTCAGCTCCGACGCGGCCGACATCTACCGCTCCCTCGCCGACGCCAACACGGCGGCGGCCAGCGGCTACCTGGCGGGCCGTCAGGAGAAGCCGGAGACGCGGAAGCGCTACGAGGACGACGTCCGCACCGCCGCGGCGAAACTGGTCACCGCCGCGGCCAGCTCCGACCCGGGTTCCGAGTCGGCGAGGACCATCGAGCAGCTCAGCGAACTGCTGCCCGAGTACAAGGGCCTGGTCGAGACGGCCCGCGCCAACAACCGGCAGGGCTACCCGGTGGGCGGGGCGTACCTGCGCGCGGCGAACGAGCAGATGCAGCACGAGATGCTGCCGAAGGCCGAGCGCCTGTACCAGCGCGAGAACCAGCGGCTGCGTTCCGACTACGCGGACGCCAAGGAGTTCCCGTGGGCCGCGATCGGCCTCGGCGTCGTCGCCCTGGGGGCGCTGGCCTGGGCCCAGCACCGCAACTACCGGCGCACCAACCGGGTGCTGAACCACGGTCTGGTCACCGCCTCGGCCGCCTCCGTGGTGGTCCTGCTCTGGCTGGTCGTCGGCCACGTCGTCGCCCGCTCCGGCCTGAACGACTCCTACGACCACGGCGTGCGCTCCCTGGACGTCCTGCACGACGCCCGCATCGCCTCCCTGACCGCCCGCAGCGACGAGAACCTCGCCCTGATCCGCCGCGGCGCGGACACCAGGGACCTCGGCGGCGGCAAGACCGCGGACGCCTACGCCTGGGGCTACGACGAGCAGATCGGCAAGCTCGGCGCGGCGCTCACCGCGGCCGCCGGCCTCGCCGACGACTCGGCGGGCCGGAAGCCGGTGGCCGACGCGGGCAGCTACATGAAGGCGTGGAAGGACCGGCACGGCGTCGCCCAGGGCCTGAGCGACAAGGGCGAGTACCAGCAGGCCCGCGACAAGGTCATCGGCGTCGGCAAGGACCCGACGAGCGTGTGCTTCGACAGCGTCGACGCCGCCCTGAAGACGGCGCTCGACCACGAGCAGGCCGAGTTCCAGCAGGCCGCGGGCGACGGCCGGGACGCGCTGACCGGGCTTCCGGTCGGGGCCGCGGTCCTGGCCGTCCTCGGCGCGGCCGGCGCGGTGACCGGCATCGGCCGCCGGCTTTCGGAGTACCGGTGATGGGCAGCATGCGGAGGGAAGGGGGCGTGAGAATGAGCGCGGCACGTGTGGCGCGGCGTCTGCGGGCCGGTCTGCGGGGCTGGGGCGGGGTGGGTGCGATGGCGGCCGTGTGCGCCCTCGCCGTGCTCTTCGCGCTGCTGCTGCCCCTGACCCAGTCGGACGGCGCGGACGACGGCGCCGAGGTCGCGGGCCAGGGCCTCGCCCGGGGCCGCCAGGCCCGGGCCGAGGACTGCCAGGACCCGCAGGACCAGAGCCTGTCCCCGTCCGGCGGCGGCTCCACGACCCACGTCGACGCCATCAGGACGCGGGGGCGCCTCGTCGTCGGCGTCGACCAGAACAGCTACCGCTGGGGCTACCTCGACCCCAACAACGAGAAGGGCGAGCTGGAGGGCTTCGACATCAACCTCGTCCACCGGATCGCCAAGGACATCATCGGCGACGAGGACGCGGTCACGTTCAAGACCATCCCCACCAGCCGCCGTATCGAGGCCGTCCAGAACGGCGAGGTCGACATGGTGGTGCGCACCATGACGATCAACTGCGACCGCCTGAAGCAAGTCGCCTTCTCCGCGCCCTACTTCAGGACCGGTCAGCAGGTCCTCGCGCCCAAGGCCTCGACCGTCACCGGCTACGACAAGAGCCTCGCCGGCAAGAAGGTCTGCTCGGCGGAGACCTCCACGGCGCTCGACCGGCTGCGGAAGGACCACGACAGCGGCGCCCTCCCCGCCTCCACCGACATCAAGACCGTCCCCAACCAGCTCGACTGCCTGGTGAAGCTCCAGCTCGGCGAGGTCGACGCGGTGGTGACGGACGGCGCCCTCGCCGCCAGCCAGGCCGCGCAGGACCCGACGGTCGAGCTCAAGGGCGGTCTGTTCACGAACGAGTACTACGGGGTGGCGATGAAGCGGGGCTCGGAGGATCTGGTACGCCAGGTCAACCGGACGCTGCAGAACTACATCAAGGACCCCGCCGGCTGGCAGGCGTCGTACGACAAGTGGCTGCACCCCACGATGGACCAGAAGGACAAGAAGTCGGTGTCCGCGACGCCTCCGGCCGCCCACTACAAGTGACCGGCCACCGGACGGACGGTCGGACCGGCACACGAACACACCGGCACCACGGACACGTAGGCAGACACGCACGCGGGCAGACACGGAACGAACGACCGGACACGACAGCAGCGAGAGGTGATCGATGGGCGTCACGGACCCCGCCGGGCCGGTGATGGACCGGGACGAGGTGGACCGTGCGCTGGCGCGGCTCGGCGCGGAGCACGAGGCGATCGAGACCTCGCTCCTCGCCCTGCAGGACCACGCGGGCCGCAGACTCCTCGAAGGCGCCGAGCTCACCGGCGTCACCAAGGAACGCTGGCAGGCCACGGAGGCGTCGATCACGCTGCTGTGGGCCTGCTTCGACGCCTACACCGGCGCGCTGCGCACCGCCCGTGAGATCCGCTCCCGCCGCCGCTGGTCCAGCCGCGAGGACCTGGTGGAGCTGACGGAACTGCTGCGCGGCGAGTCCGTCACGGTTGCCGGGTCCGCCCTGGCCACCGCGAACGCGCCGACGCTGACCGGCGGCGCGAGCAGGCTCAGCGAGCGGTTCTCGCTGAGCGCGCTGGTGGACCGGATGAACGAGCTGTACGCGACGAGCCTGGACATGGTCGTCGCCGCCGACGCGGTGTGGTCGGCGCTGCCCGCCCGCATAGATCTGCTGGCCGCGGAGCTCCAGCGCACCCGGCAGCTCGCGCACTCCGTCGGCGTGCGTCCCGGCGAGCATCCGGCGGGCGACGACCTGGAGCGCATCACGCGCACCCTGACGTCCCTGCGCGAGCAGGTGGTGTCCGACCCGCTCGCCTACTGGATCCCGGCGCAGGGCAGTTCGGCGCCGGGCGGCGGCCGGCCGGACACCACGGTGTACGACCGTGAGGCGCGCGCCCTGGAGGACGTGCGCCGCGAGATCGACGCCGTGCTCACCGTCCGGCAGGACGCGGAGGCACGGCTGGTGAAGCTGCGGGACCTGCTCAGCCGCGCGGACCGCACGCTAGCCGAGGCGCGCACCGCGCGCGGCGAGGTCCTCGCCAAGATCGCCGCGACGGAGGTGCCGGTGGTCAGCGGTCCGCCGACCGTGCTGCAGGAGCAGCTGGCGACGGCCGCCGAGTACCGCAGGCACGCCCAGTGGCACCGGCTCTCGCCGCTGCTGGAGTCCCTGGAGCAGAGGGCCGAGGACGAACTGCTGCGCGCCCGCGAGTCGCTCACCGCGGTCACCGCGCCGCTCGCGGTCCGCGCGGAGCTGCGCGGCCGCCTCGACGCGTACAAGGCGAAGGCCGCCCGGCACGGCCTGGCGGAGGATCCGCTGCTCGTCGAGCGGTACGACGCGGCGCGGCGCATGCTGTGGAGCGCGCCCTGCGACCTGCGCGTGGCCGGACAGGCCGTGCTGCGCTACCAGCAGGCGGTCGCGGAGGCGCTGGGCAGCGGCCCGCGGGTGCCGGAGCAGGGCGGCCCCGAGGACCGCAGGGGGCCCGGAGCATGAGCGACGAGGGGGGTACGGCGTCATGAGTCAGGCACAGCGGACCTGCCAGCGACCCGGCTGCGGCGGAACGTACGAGGACGTGGGCGGCGGCGAACTGTACTGCGACACCTGCGGGCTGGCGCCGGTCGTCTCCGCCGGGGGTCCCTCCTCCGGGCGAGGCTCGGTGGGCTCGCCGCAGACCGGGGTCGCCGGCGGCGGCAAGGGCTCGTCGGGCAGCGGCAGCGCGCGCTCCGGCACCCGCGGCAGCTCCCGTACGTCGTCGCAGTCGTCGAAGTCCCGCCGCTCGGTGTCGGGGCGGCTGTCGCGCTCGCTGTCGGGCCGTTCCACGAGCCGTTCGGTGTCGGTGCGCAGCTCCGGCTCCTCCACCGGCAGCAGCGGGCGGAACCGGCTGGGCGCCGGACTGGTGCGGGTGCCGGACGTGCCCCGGCCCGACCCGCGGGTGATGGTGCTGGAGAACCCGGAGGTGCCCGAGCGCAAGCGGTTCTGCTCGCGCTCCGACTGCGGGGCGCCGGTGGGCCGGGCGCGCGGCGACCGGCCGGGCCGTACGGAGGGCTTCTGCACCAAGTGCGGGCAGCCGTACTCGTTCGTGCCGAAGCTGAGGGCCGGCGACGTCGTGCGCGGCCAGTACGAGGTGGTGGGCTGCCTCGCGCACGGCGGCCTCGGCTGGATCTACCTCGCGGTGGACCGCGCGGTGTCCGACCGGTGGGTGGTGCTGAAGGGCCTGCTGGACACCGGCGACCAGGACGCGATGGCGGCGGCGATCTCCGAGCGGCGTTTCCTCGCCGAGATCGAGCACGCCAACATCGTGCGGATCTACAACTTCGTGGAGCACCTCGACCAGCGCACCGGCTCGCTCGACGGCTACATCGTCATGGAGTACGTCGGCGGCAAGTCGCTGAAGGAGATCGCCAACGAGCGCCGCACCCCGGACGGCAGGCGGGATCCGCTGCCGGTGGAGCAGGCGTGCGCGTACGGCATCGAGGCCCTGGAGGCGCTCGGCCACCTGCACAGCCGCAACCTGCTGTACTGCGACTTCAAGGTCGACAACGCCATCCAGACCGAGGACCAGCTCAAGCTCATCGACATGGGCGCGGTGCGCCGCATGGACGACGAGGAGTCGGCCATCTACGGAACGGTGGGCTACCAGGCGCCGGAGGTCGCGGAGATCGGCCCGTCGGTGGCGAGCGACCTGTACACGGTCGCGCGCACGCTGGCCGTGATGACCTTCGACTTCCAGGGCTACACGAACGTCTTCGTGGACTCCCTGCCCGACCCCGACAACATCGAGGTCTTCCGCCGCTACGAGTCGTTCTACCGGCTGCTGGTCCGCGCCACCGACCCCGACCCGGCCCGCCGGTTCGCCTCCGCGCAGGAGATGGGCGAGCAGCTGACGGGCGTGCTGCGCGAGGTGGTGTCGCTGCAGACGGGCCGGGCCCGCCCCGCCCTGTCGACCCTGTTCGGGCCCGAAGTCAGAGTCACGGACACGGAGTTGTTCCCGAAACTGGACGGCGAGGTGTCCCGGCTGGGTGCGCGGGCGGCCGGGCGGGCGAAGCAGCCGGGAGAGCGGCGGCCGTCCCCGCTGCCCGTCCCGGCGCGCGGCGGCGCCGGTCTCGTCAAGCCCGTCGACACCCGCGCCGCGGCGCTGGCCCTCCCCGTGCCCCGCGTCGACCCCGCCGACCCCAACGCCGGTTTCCTCGCGGGCCTGATGACCACCGCGCCGGCCGAGCTGCTCGGGGCGCTCGCGGCGGCTCCGGCGCAGTCGGTCGAGACGCGGCTGCGGCGGATCCGGGCGTGGCTGGAGAACGGCGACTTCGACGCGGCCCTGGTGTCCCTGGGGACGCTGGAGGAGGAGCGGCCCGACGACTGGCGGGTGGTCTGGTACCGGGGCGTGGCCTCGATGGTCACCGGCGACCAGGAGGGCGCCGCGCTCGCCTTCGACGCGGTCTACGACGCCTTCCCCGGCGAGATCGCCCACAAGCTGGCCCTCGGCCTGTGCGCGGAGGTGCTCGGCCAGCTGGACAACGCCGCCGAGTACTACCGCCTGGTGTGGTCGGCGGACCCCAGTCATGTGAGCGCCGCCTTCGGCCTGGCCCGCGTGCAGCTGGCGAGCGGCGACCGGCGCGGCGCCGTGCGGACGCTGGAGTCGGTTCCGGAGAGCTCCATCCACTACACGGCCGCGCGGGTGGCCGCCGTGCGGGCGCGGCTGCGGGGGCGTACGGCGACGGCCCTGGACGCCCCGTTCCTGGACGACCTGCTGGCCGCCGCGGACCAGGTCGAGGCGCTGGACGCGTACGGTCTGGATCCGGCGCGCCGGGAGCAGTTGTCGGCGGAGGTCCTCGGTTGCGCGCTGGACTGGGTACTCTCCGGTGGCCAGGGTTCCGCGCCGGACGGCCGCCGCGTGCTGCTCGGCAGCGAGCTGGACGAGCGGGGACTGCGCTTCGGCCTGGAGCGTTCGTACCGCACGCTGGCCCGGCTGGCGCGGGGCGGCGAGGAGAGGATCGACCTGGTGGAACGTGCCAACCGTTACCGCCCCCGGACATGGGTGTAGTTGATGTCGCAGATGCCCCAGCAGGCCGCTCTGTCGAAGTGCCCGAGCTGTGAGGAACCGCTCGAGTCGGGTGATCGCTTCTGCGGTGCGTGCGGATACGACCTGTCCGCCGTACCTCCGCGGCCGGACGACCACCCGACGATCACGCTGAGCGGGCTGGTCCCGCCCCCGGCCGACCGCGCCGGCGGCGCGGTCCGTCCCGCCACGCCCGCCGCGCCGGCCTCGCCCGGCACGCCCGCGGCGCCGGTCACGCCCCGTCCGGACGGCTCCGGCGCCCCGGCGGCGGCGGACCGGCCGGGCGAGCCGCACGCCAGGCCCGCGGGCTCCGGCGCCCCGCTGCCGCCGCAGGCCCCGCCCGCCGCAGCGCCCGCGGTGCCGCCCGCCGCGCCGCCCGCCGGGCCGCCGGTGCCACCGCCCGCCGCAGCGCCCGTGCCACCGCCCGCCGGGGCTCCCGCGGCGTCGGCCACCGGCGTGCGTTTCGACCGGCCGCCGGAGCCCGACGAGTACCCGCTGCAGGCGCCGGACCCGCGGCTGGCCGACCTCGCGGCGCCCGCCGAGGAGACCAAGGTGTGCGTGGCCTGCCGCGCGGGCCGCGTCGACAGCGACGGCTACTGCGAGAACTGCGGGCACGCGCAGCCGCGCGAGCGCGATCACATGGAGCAGGAGTGCGGCCCGGTCGCCGCGGTCAGCGACCGCGGCCTGCGCCACCACCGCAACGAGGACGCGTTCGCCGTCGGCCACACCACGCTGCCCGACGGCACCCCGGCGTCCCTGGCCGTCGTGTGCGACGGCGTGTCCTCGGCGACCCGCCCCGACGACGCCTCCCTCGCCGCCTCCCGGGCCGGCAGCCAGGCACTGCTGGGCGCCCTGCCGCGCGGCACGCACCCGCAGCAGGCCATGCACGACGCGATCGTCGCCGCCTCACGCGCCGTCAACTCGCTGGCCGCCGAACCCGCCACCGCCCGCGAGCACTCCCCGCACCAGAACGCGCCCGCCTGCACGCTGGTCGGCACGGTCGTCACGTCCGGTCTGCTGGTCGTCGGCTGGGTCGGCGACAGCCGCGCCTACTGGGTTCCGGTGGACCGCAGCTCGCCGCCGGCCCGGCTCACCGAGGACGACTCGTGGGCGGCGCAGATGGTCGCCGCGGGCCTGATGAACGAGGCGGAGGCGTACGCCGACGAGCGCGCCCACGCGATCACCGGCTGGCTCGGCGCGGACGCCTACGAACTGGAGCCGCACACCGCTTCCTTCAAGCCGGACCGTCCGGGTGTGGTGGTGGTGTGCACCGACGGGCTGTGGAACTACGCGGAGGCGGCCGAGGAGATGGCGCGGATCGTCCCGCCCGACGCCGCCGTCCGCCCGCTGCACTGCGCCCAGGTACTGGTCGGGCACGCCCTGGACGGCGGGGGCCACGACAACGTAACAGTGGCCGTCGTGCCGTTCCCCGCGGCGCACCAGGGGGCAGGATCGGCCTGAGGCCGAAGACGGGGAGGCCTCGGCGGACCGGAGGGGACCGGTCCGCACATCGTCGTGGGCCCGCGCGGACGTGGGCCGTTCAAGGGGGATTTGAGCAGGTATGGCCAATATCTCGAAGGCGAGCGTGCCGCAGTTCTCGGTGGACGTGTACCAGAACGAGTACCTCCCGGAAGGCGGTCGCGAGGTCAACGCGATCGTCACGGTGACCGCCGCCGGCGGCGGCACGATCGGCGCGGCGGTCGCGGCGCCCCACCTCTACGCACCGGGGCAGGGCCCCTCCGCGGCCGTGGCGATCATGGTCGACTGCTCGGGGTCGATGGACTATCCGGCAACCAAGATGCGCAACGCGCGGGACGCGACGGCCGCCGCCGTCGACACCCTGCGCGACGGCGTGCACTTCGCGGTGATCGGCGGCACGCACGTCGCCAAGGAGGTCTACCCGGGCGGCGGCCGCCTCGCGGTCGCCGACGCCACCACCCGCGCCCAGGCCAAGCAGGCCCTGCGCAAGCTGAGCGCGGGCGGCGGCACCGCCATCGGCACCTGGCTGCGCCTCGCCGACCGGCTGCTGTCCTCCGCGGACGTCGCCATCCGCCACGGCATCCTGCTCACCGACGGCCGCAACGAGCACGAGTCGCCCGAGGACCTCAAGGCCTCCCTGGACGCCTGCGCCGGCCGCTTCACCTGCGACGCCCGCGGTGTGGGCACCGACTGGGAAGTGAAAGAAGTCACAGGGGTCGCCTCCGCCCTGCTCGGCACCGCCGACATCGTCGCCGACCCGGCCGCCCTGTCCGCCGACTTCACGCAGATGATGGAGAAGGCCATGGGCAAGGAGGTCGCGGACGTCGCCCTCAGGCTGTGGACGCCGGTGGGCACCACCATCAAGTTCGTCAAGCAAGTGGCCCCCACCGTAGAGGAGTTGACCGACCGCCGCACCGAGGCGGGACCGCGCGCCGGGGACTACCCCACCGGCTCCTGGGGCGACGAGTCCCGCGACTACCACATCTGCGTCGAGGTCCCGGCCGCGCACATCGGCCAGGAGATGCTGGCCGCCCGCGTCTCACTGGTGATCCCGGAGGGCGGGAGAGGGGGCGGCGGCGCGCGGAACCTGGGCGCCCAGGGCCTGGTACGGGCCGTGTGGACCGACGACATGGCCGCCTCCACCTCGATCAACCCGCAGGTCGCCCACTACACCGGACAGGCGGAACTGGCCCAGGCCATCCAGCAGGGACTGGACCTCCGCAAAGCGGGTGATTTCGATGGAGCGACGGCCAAGCTGGGCCGGGCCGTCCAGCTCGCCAGCGCCTCCGGAAACGCGGATACTGCGAAACTGCTTGCGAAGGTGGTGGACGTGGTCGACGCGGCGACCGGTACTGTGCGACTGAAGACGAAGGTCGAGGACGCCGACGAGATGACTCTCGAAACCCGGTCGACAAAGACTGTTCGTGTAAAGAAGTGACCCGAAACGACGCAGCAGGACCGTAGTAGGACCCTGAAGGAGAGGGGGAAGCGCCGACATGCCGACCTGCCCGAACGGACACCAGTCGGGTTCCGACGACTGGTGCGAGGTCTGCGGTCACCGCATGGCCGGTGCCGTGCCCCCGCCCCCTCCCCCGCCGCCCCCGCCCGTACCCGGCGGCGGCTACGGCTTCCCGCCCCCGCAGGGCACCCAGCCCGGCGGCCGCCCGCACCTGTCGGCGGTGCCGGACCACGAGCCGGAACTGTGCCCGCAGTGCCGCACGCCCCGCGAGGGCGGCGCGCCCTTCTGCGAGGAGTGCCGGTGGAACTTCCTGACGAACACCGCGACCTCCTACACCCCGGCCGCCCCGCGCCCGCCGGCGCCCGGCCCGGGCCCGTCCGCGCGCTACCAGCAGCCGCCGGGACCGTCGTACGGCGCGGGTGACTCCTTCGACTACCAGGGCTCCCGCCCGTCGCAGATGAACCGGCCCGCCGAGCCGATCCCGTCCTTCGGCAGCGAGCCGTCCGGCCCCTCGAACTTCGGCCCCGACCCCTCCCGCCCGGTCCCGCCGCCCGGCCCGACCCCGCCCGCGGGCCCCGGCGGCTCCGGCGGTCCCGGCCCCGGCGGGCCCGGCGGCTTCGGCGCTCCCGGCCCCGGCGGGCCCGGGGGCTCCGGCGGCTTCGGTGCTCCCGGCACGGGAGGCCCCGGCGGCTTCGGCGGGCCTGGTGGGCCTGGTGGTCACGGCGGGCCTGGTGGTCACGGTGGCCCCGGCGGTCACGGTGGCCCCGGCGGTCCTGCCGGTCACGGTGGTCCCGGTGCGCCCGGGGGCGCGCCGCAGGGGTACCAGCCGTCCGGCGCGCCCGCTCCGCCCACGTTCCCGCAGGAGACGCCCGGACGGTCCCCGCAGGGCGGTCCGCCCTTCGGCCCCGGTGAGGACGACTGGGTGATCTCCCCGCCGTCGTCCGGCCCGGGCGGCCACGGTGCTCCGGGCGGCCCCGGCGCTCAGGGCGGCCCCGGCGGCCGCGGACCGGGTGGCGGCCACGGCTATCCGCAGCCCGGCGCGACCCAGGCTCCGCCCGGCCCCGCGTACCCGCAGCAGCCGGCGACCTGGACGGCGACCATCGGGCCGGACCGCGAGTACTTCATGGCGATGATGCAGCGCTCGGGGCCCGAGGCCGCGGGGCTCAACCTGCCCGCGTACTCGCCCGAGCAGCAGCGCACCCTCAGCGGCAACCAGGTCACCATCGGCCGCCGGCGCCACTCCACCGGCGACACCCCCGACATCGACCTGTCGGTGCCGCCGGAGGACCCGGGCGTCTCGCACCAGCACGCGGTGCTGGTGCAGCAGCCGGACGGCGGCTGGGCGGTCGTCGACCAGAACTCCACCAACGGCACCACGGTCAACGGTTCCGAGGAGCCCATCCAGCCCTTCGTGCCGGTGCCGCTGCAGGACGGGGACCGGGTGCACGTCGGCGCGTGGACGACGATCACCATCCGGCGCGGCTGAGCCGTCGGGCGCGGACCGGGCAGGGGTCCGGCGGGGATCAGGCAGCGGTCCGACGGGGATCAGGCGGGGAGGGGCCAGGCGTACGGCCCCTCCGGGTCGTCCAGCCAGGCCCACCCGCGCTCGCCGCCGGCCGTGACGCCGTAGCGCTCCCGTAGCGGGCGTCCCTCGCGCTCCCACAGGACGTAGGCCTCCTGCGCGTCGAGGCTGCCGCGGGTCAGCGCCAGCAGGAAGCCGAACAGTTCGTCCCCCCGGGCATGGTCGGGCACCGCGTCGAGGTCGACCGGCTCGGGGCGCGAGCCGGTCCCGCCGCGCAGCGGCACGAAGTAGGCGGGCGTGGGCAGGAAGTGCCCCTCGGCGTGTCCGCGGTCGTGGACGGTCAGCGCGATCAGGCCGGTGGCGAGCGGGGCCAGGATGCGCGCGCCGGGGTCGCACTGGGCGAGCCAGGCGGGCGGCACGGACGTCAGGGCGCAGGTCGCGACGATCCGGTCGAAGGGTGCGCGCTCGGGGACGCCGCGGGCGCCGTCGCCGGTGACGACGGCCGGACGGTGTCCGGCGGCGGCCAGGTGCCGCCGCGCCGACTCCGTGATCTCCGGGTCGAGATCGACGGTGGTGACCAGGCGGTCGTCGCCGAGCCGGTGGGCCAGCAGGGCCGCGTTGTAGCCGCTTCCGGTGCCGATCTCCAGGACCCGGTCGCCGTCCCGCACCCGCAGTTCCACCAGCATCCGCGCCATGAGCGAGGGCTGGCTGCTGGAGGAGACCAGGTCGCCGTCGCGCAGCCGGGTGGCCAGCGGGGCGTCGGCGTAGGCGCCGCGCAGCCAGTTCTCGCGCGCGTCCGGGTCGGGGGTCTCACCCCACCGGCGTTCGTAGCCGCCCCGGACGCCGACGTAGTAGTACGGCACGAACAGATGACGCGGGACGGCCGCGAACGCCTCCCGCCACACCGGGTCGGCGTCCCAGGCCCCGGTCGCGTCGATCCGCCGCACCAGCGCCTGCCGGGCGGAGGCGGCGAGGTCTGCCAGGTCCCTGTCGAGAGCGTGCGCGCCCATACCTCCACACTACGGGCGGTCCGGCACGGCGACGGACAAGACGGGCACGGGACGGGTGCGGGACGGACACCGGAGGGGCGCGGGAGGGCCGTAGGGCCTGGGTCTTCGCTCGCGCCGTCTGCGACCATGGGGGCGTGAATGAGATTCGGCGCGGCACGCTTCAGGAGCAGACCTTCTACGAGCAGGTCGGCGGGGAGGAAACCTTCCGCCGCCTGGTGCACCGCTTCTACGAGGGAGTCGCCGAGGACCCGCTCCTGCGGCCGATGTACCCGGAGGAGGATCTCGGCCCGGCCGAGGACCGGCTGGCGCTGTTCCTGATCCAGTACTGGGGCGGTCCGACGACGTACAGCGAGAACCGCGGCCATCCCCGTCTGCGCATGCGGCACGCCCCCTTCACCGTGGACCGCGAGGCGCACGACGCCTGGCTGCGGCACATGCGGACGGCCCTCGACGAACTCGGCCTGTCCGAGGAGCACGAGCAGCAGCTGTGGAAGTACCTGACGTACGCGGCGGCCTCGATGGTGAACACGCCGGACTGACGGGGGACCGAGCAAGGACTGGCCGGGGACCGGCCGGGGACTGACCGGGGACCGGCCGGGGACCGGTCGGCAGGTCGGACGTACGGATTCCGGTCACACCGCGCCGGATTCCGGTCACAATCCGGTCAAGGCCGCCCCACAAGCGCTTACCCGCGACCCCCCGCCTCTGACAGCATCGCCCTGAGGTCTGGACGACCACGGGGGGCCGGGTGACCGGATCAGCGGGGACCGCATGGGGAGCGACCGCGCGGTTCGTGCTGCTGCGTGCCCGCGCGCACCGCCTGCTGCTCGCCGCCGCCCTGCTCACCGTCCTGCTGACCACGGCGGTCCTGACGACCCTGACCGCCTACGCGGGCGCGATCGGCGACGCGGCCCTGCGGCACTCGCTGGCCGACCCCTCGAACGCCGCCGACTCGGCGCTGATCGTCAAGGCCGACGTGCCGGCCGGCCGTCGCGCCGCCGCTCAGGACGCCGTCCGGGCGGGCGCGCGGCGCGCCTTCGACGGGCTGCCGGTGACCGTGCGGACGCTGCTGCACTCCGGGCCGTACGCGCTGCCCCGTTCGCTGCGGCCGCCCGCCGAACGGTCCGGCGACCCGGACCTGACGTACTTCGCGGCCCTGGACCGCACGCAGGTGCGTGTCGTCGCGGGCCGTGCCCCCCGCGACCGCCCGGGCGGCGGCGTCGAGGCCGCCCTCCCGCAGACCGCCGCCCGCGCCCTCGGCCTGCGGCCGGGCGCCCGCCTCACCCTCGCCGACCGGCTCGGCGGCCCGAAGGTGCGCGTCACGCTCACCGGCGTCTACCGTCCCGCGGCGGCCGACGCCCCCTACTGGCGGCTGGACGACCTCGGCGGCCGGGGCGTGCGGACGGTCGGCTTCACGACGTACGGCCCCCTGCTCACCGCCCCCGGCGTCCTGACCACGGGGAACGGGGGGAAGGCGGGGACGGCGGGGCACGTCGGCAAGGTGAGCGGCGGGCCGTCGGCCTGGCTGGCGTCGGCCGACTTCTCCTCCGTGACGACCGGGCGGATCGACGCGTTACGCCGGGCGGCGCGGAAGGAGAGCGCGGCGCTGCGCGGGCAGCCCGCGCTGAGCGGCACGACCGCCGCCGGCACCTCCCTCCCGGACGTCCTGGACCGTGTCGAACGCTCGCTGCTGGTCTCCCGCTCCACCCTGCTGATCGTCGCGCTGCAGCTCGCCCTGCTCGCCGCCTGTGCGCTGCTGCTGGTGGCCCGGCTGCTGAGCGCCGAACGGACGGGCGAGACGCGGCTGCTGAGGGCGCGCGGCGGCTCCCGGGCCCGGATCGCGGGCATCGCCGCCGTGGAGGCGCTGTTCCTGGCGGTGCCCGCGGTGGTGTGCGCGCCGCCGCTGTCGGGACCGCTCACCCGGCTGCTGGCCGGGCAGGGGGCGCTGGCCCGGATCGGGCTGCGCCTGGACGTGCCGCCCGGCGGACGCCTCGGGGTGTGGCTGGTCGCGGCGGGCGTGGCCCTGGGGTGCGCGCTGGCGGTGACGCTGCCGGCGCTCACCGTCGAGGGGTTCCGGGCGGGCCGGGCCCGGTCGCTGCCCGGAGCGGTGCGGGCGGGCGCGGACCTGGGACTGCTCGCGGTGGCCGGGGTCGCGTACTGGCAGCTCGGCCGGCAGGACTCGGGCGCGGTGGCCGAGGGCAGCCGGGGCACCCCGGGCATCGACCCGCTGCTGGTGGCGGCGCCCGCGCTGGCGCTGCTCGCCGGGACGGTGCTGACGCTGCGGCTGCTGCCCCTGGTGGCACGGCTCGCCGAGCACCGGGCGGCCGGCGGGCGCGGGCTGACGGCGGCGCTGGCGGGCTGGCAGCTCAGCCGCCGTCCGACGCGCGGCGCGGGCCCGGTGCTGCTGCTGGTGCTCGCCGTCGCGCTCGGCATGCTGGCCGTCGCGCAGGGCGCCTCCTGGGACCGTTCGCAGGACGACCAGGCGGACTTCGGCGCCGGCGCCCCCGTACGGATCGTCGCAGCCGGGGAGGACGGCCTGGGGCGCACGGACACGTACGCGGCGATGCCGCACGTCCGCGAGGCCGCGCCCGCCGTCCGTACCGAGCTGCCGCTGTCCGGCGACCGCACGGCGGCCCTGCTGGCCCTGGACACCGCGCACGCGGCGGACGCGGTGCTGATGCGCCGGGACCTGGTGCCCCGGCCGGTGCGGCCGCTGCTCGCCGGGCTCGGCCCGAAGGGGACGACGGCCGGTGCCCGGGTGCCCGCGCGCACCGCCCGGCTGCGGCTGACGGCGACCCTGCGCACCTCGCGGCAGCAGGGCACCACGACGGACGCGACGCTCACCCTGGAGGACCGGTACGGCACCCCGTACCAGGTCCCGGCCGGCGAACTCCCCGCCGACGGCCGCGCCCACACCCTCGGGGTCGCCCTCCCGCCGGCCCCGCTGACGCTCACCGGCGTGCAACTGGTGATGTCCCAGCCGTTCGGTCACTCCGAACGGCACCGCCTGGTGCTGGGCCGCCTGACGGCCACGAGCACCGACGGGACCGTACGGCGGCTGCCGCTGCCGGCCGCCTGGACGGCCGACTCGGGCGGCGACGGACAGCTCGCATCACCGGAGGCCGACACCAACCCGACGCGGCCGGAGGTGAGTTCGTCGGGGCCGCCGGCCATCGAGTACGACACGGGGCACATCCCGGTCGACGAGACCTGGGTCATCGCCTCGGTGACGGTGCGGATGCGGGTCGCGCAACCCGCGCGGGCCGCCGAGGTCAGGGCCGTCGCGACCGACCGTTTCCTCGCCTCGGCGGGCGCGCGGGCCGGCGGGCGGGTGGACGTGACGCTCGGCGGCGAGAACGTGCCGGTGCGGATCGTGCGGTCGGTGCGCGCGCTGCCGACGACCGGCGACGCGGACGGCGGGGCCCTGCTGGTCGATCTGCGGTCCGTGAACCGGGTGCTGGCCGAGCGGTACGGGGCGAGCGTCACCCCGACGGAGTGGTGGCTGCGCACCGACCCGGGCGCGTCGGCGCGGGTCGCCGCGCGGCTGCGGGCGCTGCCCGACCTGGAGGCCGGTCAGGTCGTGGTGCGGGACGAGACGGCGGCACACCTGCGCGACGACCCGTTCGGGGCCGGCCCCGAGGCGGCGTTCGCGGCGACGGCCGCGGTGGCGGCGGCGCTGGCCGCGGTCGGGTTCGCGGTGAGCGCGGCGGGCTCGCTGCGGGAGCGGGGCGCCGAACTCGCCGTGCTGCGCGCCCTGGGCGCCCCGCGCCGGCGCCTCGCCCGCATGATCGCCGTGGAACAGGGCGTGCTGGCGGCACTGGCGCTGGTGGTGGGCACGGCGCTGGGGACCGTGCTGGCCCGGGCGGTGATCCCGCTGACCGTGCTGACCGCGCAGGCGACGCGTCCGGTGCCGGAGGTGCTCGTGGAACTGCCGCTCCCCCGGCTGGCCCTGGTGCTCGCGGCCGTGGCGGTGACCCCGCTCCTGGTCACCGCCCTGCTGGCACTGCGCCGGACGGACCCGACGAGGTCACTGCGCGAGCAGGGAGGCGAGTGACATGAGCCCCGGCAGGGAAGCGGACGAGACGGAAGCCGATGGCGCGGAAGCCAGCGGCGCGGAAGCCAGCGGCGCGGAAGCCAGCGGCGCGGAAGCAGCGGGCAGCGCGGGAGCCGGCGGCGCGGGAGCAGCGGGCAGCGCGGGAGCCGGCGGCGCGCCCCCGTCGCGGGTCCCGGCGCCGTGGGTCCGTACCCGGCTGCACGCCGCGCCCGCCGCCGTGTGCGCGCTGGCGCTGCTGGTGGCGCTGACCGCGTGTCTGGCGGCCGCCTTCCCGTCGGCGGTCGACCGGTACGAGGACGCCGGGCTGCGCCGGGCCGTCGCGCAGGCGCGTCCCGACAGCACCGCCCTGCGCCTGTCCGCCCCGCAGCCGGACGTGCGCCTGCCCCGGGAACGGCGGGAGGAGGCGCTGCGTCCCGGCCCGCTCGGCCGGCAGTACGCGCGCGTCCGCACCGCGGTCCGTCGGCCGCTCGTGGCGGACCCCGGGCAGTCGACGTACGGGGTGCGCACCGCCCGCCCGCTGCCGGCGCCGGACCCGTGGCTGCCCCGGCCGACCGGGCTGCCCGCCCGGTTCGTGCTCGCCGCGCAGCACGGTCTGGCCGGGCACGCGACGGTCCGTTCCGGCCGTCTGCCCCGGGCCGGTGCGCGGGTGACCGCCGCCACGCCCGCGGTGGAGGCCGCCGTCACCGCCGAGACCGCGAAGAAGCTGCGCATCGAGCCCGGTGCGGTGATCCACCTGCCCGCCGTGGAACGCGCCCCGCTCGCCGTCCGGGTCACCGGCGTCGTCGCCCCGCGCAACCCGGACGGCGGTTACTGGGCGACCCAGCCCCTGCTGCGCGGCCCCAGCCTGGTCCGGGTGCCGGGCGGGGGCGCGGACGCCGACACGTACTGGCTGGGCGCCCTGCTGCTGGCCCCCGAAGCGGCCCCGGCGATGCTGGGGACGGCCGGGGACCCCTGGCGCTACTGGAACTTGGCGCCCGCCGCCGGTGACCTCCACTCCCATGACGCGGACAGGCTGCGGTCGGCGATCGCCTCCCTGGAGTCCGGCCCGGACCTGCGCGCGGTGCGCGCGGCGACCGACCCGGCCACGGACGCCGAGACCGACCTCGACGAGGTGCTCGGCCGTTTCACGCGGCTGCGCGCGGGCGTCCGGCCGCTCGTCGCCGTGGCCGCCTTCGGCACCGGCACGGTCGCCGCCGTCGTCCTGCTGATGGCCGGCGCGCTGGCCGCCGACCGCCGCCGCGCCGAACTCACCCTGCTGCGCGCCCGCGGCGGCTCCCTGCCGGGCGTGACGGGACGTCTGCTCGCCGAGACCGCGGTCGTCGCACTGCCCGCGGGATCGGCGGGCCTGGCGGTCGCGCTCCTCGCCCTCCCCGGCGGCCGCCCGCTGCCCGCCCTCACCGCGGCGGCGGCGGTGACGGTGGCCGCCTGCGCCGCGTTCCCGCTGCGGGCCGCAATCGCGCACCGAACGGTCCGGGTCCACGGCGGCAGGCAGGACGTGACGGCGGTACGTCCGTCCCGGCGCCGTACGGTCGCGGAGCTCACCGTGCTGGTCGTGGCGCTGGGCGCGGTCGAGACCCTGCGCAGGCGGGGCGCGGCCGGTGATCAGCTCGGCGCGCCGGCCCCGGTGCTGATCGGCGTGGCCGCGGCCCTGCTGCTGGCCCGCCTGCACCCGCTGCCCCTGCGCGCGCTGGCCCGCCCGGCGGCCCGGCTGCGGGGGTTGCTGGGTGTCCTGTCGCTGGCCCGCGCGGGCCGCGCCTCCGCCTCCGCGGTGCTGCCCCTGCTGGCGCTGCTGGCGGCGCTGACCACGGCGGCGTTCGGCGGTTCCGTCCTGGCGGGCGTGCGCGAGGCCCGCGATCACGCGGCGCTGCTCGCCGTCGGCGCCGACGCCCGCGTCGAGGCGACCGCCCCGCTGCCGTCGGGGCTGCCCGAGCGGGTACGCCGGTCGCCCGGCGTGCGGGGGCTGGCCGAGGTGAGCCTCGCGTACCAGGCCAAGCCGGAGGACGGCAGGCAGTCGGTGCCGCTGGCGGGCGTGGACCCGCGCGCCTACGCCGAGTTGGCGGGCCGGACCCGGCTCGGGGCGTTCGACGCCGGCCGGCTGGGGCGTCCGGCGGGCGGCGGGGCGCTTCCGGCGCTGGCCTCCCCGCAGGTGGCCCGCACGTACGGGACCCGGCCGTTCCCGGTGCGGCTGGAGGACGGCAGCACGGTCACCGTCCGCGTCGCCCTGGTCCGGGCCCGCACGCCCGCGGTGACCGGCGCGGACTTCCTGGTCGTCGACCGCGCCGGGCTGAGCCGGGAGGCCGCCCGTCCCAACGTGCTGCTGCTGACCGGCGGCCGGCTCGACGCGGGCGCGCTGCGCCGGGCGGCGGGCGACGCCGGGGGCGTGCAGGTGCGGGCGGAGGAGCGTGCCGGGTACGTCGACTCGCCCCTGCAGTCCGGCGCCGAGCGCGTCTACACCGCCGCCGTGGCCGCCGGCGCGGGCTACGCCGTCCTGGCCCTGCTGCTGTCCCTGCTGCGCGCCGCCCCCGAACGGGCCGCCCTGCTGGCCCGGCTGCGCACGATGGGCCTGACCCGTGCGCAGGGCCGCCGTCTGCTGGTCCTGGAGTCGCTGCCGCAGGCGCTGCCGGCCGCGGCGGGCGGCGCGTTGACCGGCTGGGCGGCGATCCGGCTGCTGTCGCCCGGCGTCGACCTGACGACGATCGCCCTCGCCTCCGCCGAAACCGCCACGGGACGCACCGAGTTGCGCACGGACGCGATGTCGCTGACGGTGCCCGCGCTGGCGATCCTGGCGGTGACGGTGGTAGTCGCGGTGGTGCAGGCATGGTGGACGGGGCGCCGGGGGTCGGTCACGGAACTGCGCGCGGGAGACACCCGATGACCCGCCCGACCCCCATCGAAGCACCCGCCCCGACCACGGACGGAACACCCCCCGTTGAAGCGCCCGCCCGGACCACGGGCGCGACCCACCCGACGACCCGCCCGACGACCCACCCGGCCCCCGTCGGAGCGCCGGTCGAGGAGGCAGCCCGATGACGACGAACCCCACCCTCGCCGACCTGGCCGACCGCGCCGCCGCGCGCCGCGACCGCCCGGCCTACGGCCACGACGCGCTGATCACCTGCGACCGTCTGGTCCGCGTCTTCAGCGCGGACGGAGTGGAGGTGCAGGCGCTCCAGGGCCTCGACCTGCTGGTCCGCGAGGGCGAGTTGATGGCGCTGGTGGGCGCGTCCGGCAGCGGCAAGTCCACCCTCATGAACATCCTCGCCGGCCTGGACGCCCCCACCGCCGGCGCCGCCCGCGTCGCGGGGCACGACCTGCTCACCATGACCGCCAGGGACCGCCTGGCCTACCGCCGCGGCACGGTCGGCTTCGTCTGGCAGCAGACCTCCCGCAACCTCCTGCCCTACCTCACCGCCGCCCAGAACGTCGCCCTCCCGATGCAGCTGTCCGGCGCCCGCGGCCGCGGTGCCCGCCGCGCCCACGCCGAACGCGCCCTGGAACTGATGGAGTTGCTACAGGTGGCCGACTGCCGCGACCGCCGCCCGCACCAGATGTCCGGCGGCCAGCAGCAGCGCGTGGCCATCGCGGTCGCCCTCGCCAACGACCCCGCGGTCCTGCTCGCCGACGAGCCCACCGGCGAACTCGACTCCCACACCGCGGAACAGGTCTTCGCCGCCTTCCGCACCGCGAACGAGCGTCTCGGCACCACCGTCGTCATCGTCACCCACGACCAGGCGGTCGCCACGGAGGTGCGCCGCACGGTCGCCATCCGGGACGGCCGCACGTCCACGGAGGTACTGCGCCGCAGCGAGGTCGACGCGGCGACCGGTCACGAGACGGTGGTCGCCCGCGAGTACGCCATGCTCGACCGGGCCGGCCGCCTCCAGCTCCCGGCCGAGTACACCGAGGCCCTCGGCATGCGGGACCGGGTGGCCCTGGAACTGGAGAGCGACCACATCGCCGTCCGGCCGGACGACAGCGGCGAGCAGGGCTGACGGCCCGCCCGCCGTCAGCGGACGCAGTCGTCAGCGGACGCTGACGCCCAGCGCCTCGCGTCCCACCCGCCGCACGGCTACCGACCCGTACGGCGTGCGCAGCCTCAGCCAGGCGCCCGACGCGAACAGCGCCGGATCGTCCCCTTCGGGGCGCAGGAAGCCGAGCGACTGGGCCGCGTGCACCACCCGCACCGGCAGCCCCGTGTCGCCGATCGTGCGGGACCAGATCTCCCGCCCGATGCGGTCGACTTCGGCCCGCGTCCGCTGCTGCGGCGCCAGCTCCTGGGTGCGGGAGCGGAACTCGGCGACCGCCGCGCCGACCGCCGCGCGCAGTGCGTCCGGCGCCGGGAGACCGGGCTCGGGCCGCCACCCTCCGCGCGGCGGCAGCACGCCCGCCCACGGCGGCCCGGTGACCGCGGCCGGCACGGCGGCCGTGGACGCCGGCTCGTCGACGGACTCGAGCAGTTCACCGGCCGATACGGTCACGTCCAGCGCGACGGCCGGCCCGTCCTCGGCCGACCTGTCCTCGGCCGGCTCGGCGAGCCGCACCGCGCGGATCGCCAGCACCTCGAAGGACGGCGGCCGTCCGAAGACGGCGAGCGCGGTGCCCGCCGCCTGGATGCGGACCGCCGCTCCGCGGTCGTAGTGGAGCAGCCGGGAGAGGAAGGCCGCCAGATCCGCCGCCTCCCCCTCGTCCGCGAGGTGGAGCACCGTCATGCGGCGACGGCCTCCTCCTCGTCGTCCCGGTACTCCGCCAGGAACTCCCGCTCCTCCGCGGTGATCCGGCGGGGCCGCTGCGCCTCGAAGTCGAACGGCACTATCACCGTCGAGGCGCGGACGTAGAGGACGTCGTCGTCCTTCACCTCGTAGGCGATGGTGAAGGACGCCGCCCGGATCTCCGTGACCCACAGCTCGATGTCCACGGGCGCGTGCCGGTGGACGAGCTGCCGCTTGTAGTCGATCTCATGGCGCGCCACCACGGACCCCTGCTGGAACTCCTTGTCCGGGCGGAACAGGAAGTCGATACGGGCTTCTTCCAGGTAGCGCAGGAAGACCACGTTGTTGACATGGCCGTACGCGTCCATGTCCGCCCAGCGCAGCGGGCAGCGGTAGATGTGCCGCAAGATCGATCAGCCCCGGGTCAGCTTCTTGTAGGTGGCGCGGTGCGGACGCGCGGCGTCCGGCCCGAGCCGCTCGATCTTGTTCTTCTCATACGACTCGAAGTTGCCCTCGAACCAGAACCACTTGGACTCGCCCTCGTAGGCGAGGATGTGGGTGGCCACGCGGTCGAGGAACCAGCGGTCGTGGGAGACGACCACGGCGCAGCCCGGGAATTCGAGCAGCGCGTTCTCCAGGCTGGAGAGCGTCTCGACGTCGAGGTCGTTGGTCGGCTCGTCGAGGAGCAGCAGGTTGCCGCCCTGCTTGAGGGTGAGCGCCAGGTTCAGGCGGTTGCGCTCACCGCCGGAGAGCACACCGGCCGGCTTCTGCTGGTCCGGGCCCTTGAAGCCGAAGGCGGAGACGTAGGCCCGCGAGGGCATCTCGACCTGGCCGACGTTGATGTAGTCCAGTTCGTCGCTGACGACGGCCCACAGCGTCTTCTTGGGGTCGATGTTCTCGCGGCTCTGGTCGACGTAGGAGATCTTGACGGTGTCGCCGACCTTGATCGAACCGGAGTCGGGCTTCTCCAGGCCCTGGATCATCTTGAACAGCGTGGTCTTGCCCGCGCCGTTCGGCCCGATGATGCCGACGATGCCGTTGCGCGGCAGCGTGAAGGAGAGGTCGTCGATGAGGACCTTCTCACCGAAGGCCTTCCTGAGGTGTTCGACCTCGACGACGACGTTGCCCAGCCGCGGCCCCGGCGGGATCTGGATCTCCTCGAAGTCCAGCTTCCGCATCTTCTCGGCCTCGGCGGCCATCTCCTCGTAGCGGGCCAGACGCGCCTTGGACTTCGCCTGCCGTCCCTTGGCGTTGGAGCGCACCCACTCCAGCTCTTCCTTGAGCCGCTTCTGCCGCTTGGCGTCCTTCTGGCCCTCGACCTTGAGGCGGGCGGCCTTGGTCTCGAGGTACTTGGAGTAGTTGCCCTCGTAGCCGTGCAGGCGGCCGCGGTCGACCTCGCAGATCCACCCGGCGACGTTGTCCAGGAAGTACCGGTCGTGGGTGACGGCGACGACGGTGCCCTCGTACTTGGCGAGGTGCTGCTCCAGCCAGTTCACCGACTCGGCGTCGAGGTGGTTGGTGGGCTCGTCGAGGAGCAGCAGGTCGGGGGCCTCCAGCAGCAGCTTGCAGAGCGCCACCCGGCGCTTCTCGCCACCGGAGAGGTTGACCACGGGCCAGTCGCCGGGCGGGCAGCCCAGGGCGTCCATGGCCTGCTCCAGCTGGGCGTCGAGGTCCCAGGCATTGGCGTGGTCGAGCTCCTCCTGGAGCTTGCCCATCTCGTCGAGCAGGGCGTCCGAGTAGTCGGTCGCCATCAGCTCGGCGATCTCGTTGAACCGGTCGAGCTTGCCCTTGATCTCGGCGACACCCTCCTGGACGTTCTCCAGGACGGTCTTCTCGTCGTTCAGCGGGGGCTCCTGGAGCAGGATGCCGACGCTGTAGCCGGGCGACAGGAACGCGTCGCCGTTGGAGGGCTGCTCCAGCCCCGCCATGATCTTCAGCACGGTCGACTTGCCGGCACCGTTCGGACCGACGACGCCGATCTTGGCACCCGGCAGGAAGTTCAGGGTGACGTCGTCGAGGATCACCTTGTCGCCGTGCGCTTTGCGCGCCTTGCGCATGGTGTAAATGAACTCAGCCAAGAGAAACCGTCCGGCAGCTTGAAATCTGGCAGTGGGCAGATACACCCCATCTTGCCTGACCGCCACCCCTGGGGGGAAACGCGTCTGGCCGGGGGCCTGTGACCTGGTGGTTTGCCCCCGACGGCGGTAGCTCGGGGGCCGCTGCCCGTCGCCGTCGAGTGGCCTCGGCCGCCCTCGCACGGCCCATGAACGGCCCGGGGGCGGCCCAGGGACGGCCCAGGGACGGCCCAGAGGTGATCACCAGGGACGACCGTTGGCCGACACAGGCCGCCACCGACACGGGCCGCGTGCACCACAGCCGCCGACAGCCACGACCGGGCACGCCGGCCACGAAGGGCCGCCGCGTCCGCCGAACCGCCGCCGAGCGATGTGGCGCCGACCACGGACAAATCCCCCTCCTGGCGCACATCGAGCGGGGCCACAGAAAGGCGCGGCTGCTGCGCGGCGGCGCCCCTCGGCGTGCTCCACCATCCGGGTCGGGTGAAACCTGCAGCAGGGCACGAGTTGAGTAATTGCCACTCAAGACAAATATGAATAATCCGCACAAGCTGGCTGAGATATGTGTTATCCGGGTCGCATTGAGCGGCGAAGAAGTTCAACGACAAATAGGCGGGGGATCAAGGAAGTGGAGTACAGATGTCAGGCGCGAACGACAGTGCGCCTCTGGGGGACGAACGTCGCAAAAATCTCCCTCACGGCCCTCACGGCGGTTGGCCTCATGGGATGCAGCCATTCGGCCGACGTCGACCCGCCCAAGGGCGCCCCGAACAAGACGAAGGCTCCGGGGTCTTTCGCGGAGCCGTTCCCCGAGAAGCTGTCCGGGACACTGAACCTCGTCTCCGTGACCCCCGCCGAAGGGGCCTCCCGGATTCCCGAAGGGGCGCATCACAAGATTGTCGGCGACCAGCTCACTGTGCTTTACCGGGGTGCCAAGGGCTGGAAGCTGTCCGCCACCGGAGCGCAGGCCGAGGTGAGCGACCTCAGAGCCGCCATGGCCATGCTGACCGAGAAGGCCGGCAAGCCGGCCGGTGCTAGGACGGACTGGGTGCCCGTGAATCCCGGCTCGTCCCCGGCTCTGGCCTCCTGCCAGAACCTCGCCGAGGGAGAAGGCACCCGGTGCTATTGGGTCGACGCCGACACGGTGGGCTATATGGCCATGTCGGAGGAGGCAGCGACCCTGCCGTTCGACGACACCAGGCTCGCCCTGGAAGGACTTGAGGCGAAGAAGAACTGATGCCGCAAGCCTCCGGCCTCTTCTCCCTGACCCACCATGACAGGGTCGGCGTTACAGGCCGGAAGGCTCGTGAAGATCTTGGTGAGGGGTTGTCCGGCCGGAGGCCGGGCAACCCCTTTTCGCTAAAGCGGTGGCCGGGATCGCCACCCGCGCCGCCCGCGCCGCCCGCACTCAGGGAGTCTGCTTCCTGCGGACGACGACCAGGGCCGCGCCGCCGATCACCACGAAGGCGATGGCGAGGCCGGCGATCAGCGGTGTCGCGCTGGAGCCGCCGGTCGCGGCCAGGTTGGTGTCGTCGGCGACGCCACCCACCGTGGCGGGGCTCGGCTCGCTGAGCGTCTGGGTCACCTCGCCGCCCGCGCTGCCCTGCGTCTTGCAGTCGAGCACCCCGGTGAACCGCTTCTCCAGGCCGCCCGGCCCCGTGATCGTGAAGTCGTACGCCTGGTCCTCCTGCAGCGGAATCGTCACCGTGCGCGACTGCCCCGCGGGGATGCTGTGCTCGAGGCCCATCAGCTCGAAGGTGAACGCCTCGTCGCCCTGGTTCGCCGCGGTGATGTCCACGCCCCCCTCGGCGCAGTTCCGCTCCGCCGACAGCGCCGGTATCGCACCGGTCTTGGCCCAGGTCGCGCTCGCCGTCGCCGAGACGGTCGACTCGCTGGAACCGGCCAGGATCTGCGTCTGGCTCCTGCTCTCGGACGCGAAGGCCCGGCCGACCGGCACCGTCGTCGACGCCTGCACGGTCAGCTCAGCCGACCCGTCGGCGGCGTCCTCGGGGACGTCGAAGAAGACCTTGCTGCCGTCCGCCGCGGAGGTGAGCGGCTTGCCGTCCTTGGCGACGATCCGCACACCGCTGATGGCCGCGTCCGCGGGCGGCGCCAGTGTCACGGCGTCCGCGTTGGTGTGCACGGTCACCGGGCCGAGCAGTTCGCCGGGGTGGCCGGAGACGGCGGGCGGGTCGAGAGTCAGCGACGCCCCGGGCTCCGCGACATCGACCGCGCTGCGCTGGAGGTAGTCCGCGAGCTTCTCGGCCTGCGGGTCGACGGCGTCGACGTCGGCCCCGTCCGAGTAGCGCCAGATCGCCACCTGCGTGCCGGCCGCCGCGTCCTGCTCCGTCAGACCGCCCGCGACGCCGGCCTTGGCGGCGAGCGCCGCGAGGTCGTTGACCTGCGGGTAGGAGTTCTGCAGGATCCAGCGGATCCTGCCCGCGTCCTTGTTGGCGCCCAGCGAGGTGCCGCTCCAGGGGGTCTCGTGGTACTTCGCGTCCCGCTGCGTGGGGTTGTTGATGTCGACGCAGTACGTCTGCAGCGTGCCGCCGCCGTCGACCGACATCTCGAACAGGCCCGCCGACACCTGCTGGTCACCGGCGTCGCCGTGGATCACCGCGGCGCCGTACGTCTTGAGGCCGCCTATGGTGGCGGTCGCCCCGCCCTGCCCCGGTGTCGTCTCCGCGGCCGCGGCCGTACCGGCCCCCGTCAGCACGTCGGCGGTGAGGAGCCCGGACGCCAGCGTCACGGCGGCCACGCGGACCGCTCGACGCCGGCGCAGGGACGGCACAGAGAACGAAGCAAACACCAAATTCCCCTTCGAGCAGGACCGTTGACGTGGGGGGTGCGGTCCCAGCAGCAGAATCAGAAGCTCCGAGAGCTATGCCCGGCATCCTAAGGACGCGGCGCACCACGACTCCCAGTCATATCGTCAGACAAGCGATCCGACTCGGAATCGTTATCGCCGAGACGGCCCATGAGCAGGGCTTATCGACAAATCCACCGTGCTGCCGGGAACGCATGGGCCGATATGTCGCACTCGGGTCAACCCGGGACACGACCTGACATCACGTCACCGCGACGGCCTGCGCGCCCTGTCGGGAAGCCGGGTGGACGGAACCCAGGGCCGCGGAGCCCGGATGCGGACTTTCCCAGTCGGGCTCCGGCTGCCGGGGTACGGCGGCCGCCCCCGGCTCGGGCCTGTTCGCCCGGCGGAAGGCCGAGGTACCGCGGGCGAGATCGTGACCGACCGCCGTCGCGTCGAGGTCCGCCGAGGTCCGGTTCTGCCCCTCGTGCACGTCCGTACGCACCTTCAGCCTGCCCTGCACGACGACGGGATCGCCCACGTTGAGCGACGCCGCCACGTTCGCGGCGAGCTGCCGGTTGGCCCACACCGTGAAGAAGTTGGTGTGTCCGTCCGCCCACAGGTTCTTCTCGCGGTCCCAGTAGCGCGAGGTCACCGCGAGCCGGAACCGCGCGGACGCTCCCGACGCGAGCTCCCGGTACACCGGTTGCGTGGCCACGTTCCCCACAGCGCAGATGATCGTCTCGTTCATCGCCGACCCCTCCCGGATACGCCGCCGGGCCCGTCCCGTACGGCTGCGTCTGCCGCGGCGACCGCCCTTCGCGATCGCCGCACCGCCAGACTGCCTCCGCCGGGCCGAGCCCGCCGGGCCCTGTGGACCACCCTCCGCCTGTGGACAACTTCACCACCCGGACGAGTGAGCCCCCACCCGGAACCCGGAACGAGGAGCCGGGAACCGGCGAACCGGCGAACCGGCTACCGGAAGCTGGAAACCGAGAACCGGGAGCCGGGAACCGAGAACCAGGAGCCGGGAACCGGGAACCAGAAGCAGGTTCAGAGGGACGCGGCCGTTACCCCCGTCACCCGCAGGTACTGCCCCCGCACTTCCCGGTACCGCAGCAGCTCCGCCGCCACCGGATCCAGCACCCGGGCCCGTCCACACGCGGCGGCCGCCTCCCGCAGGCGTCTCTCCGCCTCCGTGCCGTAGCGCCGTGCCGGTCCGCGCGCGGCCATCCGGCAGCCCCACTCCACGAGCGGGCCGCCGACGATGCCGGCCACCATCAGCAGCACCGGCACCCCCAGGTTGGGCGCCATGACCCCGAGGATCTGGCCCAGCAGCCACAGCCCGCCCACGACTTGAAGGATCGTCATCGACGCCTGCGCCAGCACTGCCGCCGGCCACCAGCCGGGGCGCGGCGGCCGCCCCGGCAGCGCGGCGCGCGCGGCCAGTTGGTCGAGCGCCTCGGGCAGCCCCTGGGAGCCGCGTACGGCGGCCTCGCGCACCGCCTGTGCCCACGGTGCGGGCAGCCCGGCCGAGGCCCGGTCGGCCAGGGTCCGCACGGCCTGCTCGACGCGCTGGCGGGCGGTGACCTCCTCGTCCGCCTGCGTCCGCGGGAGCAGCCGGCCCGGGGGGGGCTCTCGCAGGTCGTGGTACCAGTGCCACAGCCGCAGCCAGGGTGTCCCGCACGCGCGATTGGCGTTGCGCAGCCACGCGCGTTCGGCCGCCTCGCCCGCCGCGGTGGCGCCCACCGCGTCCGCAAGCCGGGCGGAGAAGTCGTCGCGCGCCTCCTCGCTCAGCCCGGTACGTCGCCGGGTGGCGTACACCCGCCGCAGTCCTGTCGCGGCGACGTCGACGTCGGCGGCGACCCGGCGCGCCGGCGCGCGGCGCTCGGCCACGAACCGGCCGACCGCGTCGCGCAGTTCACCGACGCCGTCCCCGGTGAGCGCGGACAGCCCGAGCACGGTGGCGCCCGGTTCGCCGTGCTCGCCGAGCGCGATGCCGTCCTCGTCGAGCAGCCGCCGCAGGTCGTCGAGGACCTGCTCGGCGGCCTCACCGGGCAGCCGGTCGGTCTGGTTGAGGACGACGAACATCACCTCGGCATAGCCGGCCATGGGCCGCAGATACCGTTCGTGGAGCATGGCGTCCGCGTACTTCTCCGGGTCGACGACCCAGATGACCGCGTCGACGAGGGCGAGGACACGGTCCACCTGCTCGCGGTGCTGGACCGCCGCCGAGTCGTGGTCGGGCAGGTCGACGAGGACGAGTCCGTCCAGCTGCGCGTCCGCCTCGCCGTTGTACAGGGGGCGGCGGCGCAGCCGGGGCGGGATGCCGAGCCGCTCGATGAGGCCCAAGGCGCCGTCGCTCCAGCTGCACACGATGGGCGCCGCCGTGGTGGGCCGGCGCACGCCCGTCTCCGAGATGACGACCCCGGCGAGCGCGTTGAACAGCTGCGACTTGCCGCTGCCTGTCGCGCCCGCGATGGCGACGACGGTGTGCTGCCCGGAGAGCCTGCCCCGGACCGCCGACTCGTCCAGGACCCGGCCGGCCTGCGCGAGGGTCCGGCTGTCGAGCCGGGTGCGCGACAGGCCCACCAGTTCGCGCAGCGCCTCGAGGCGCGCGCGCAGGGCTCCGGGGTAGACGAGGGGCCCCGACGCCTGCGGACCGGGCCCGCGGTTCTCGACGGCCGCGGCCGGTTCCCGGATGGCGTCAGCGGCGGTACCCCTCCGTGCCACCAGCCCACCGTCCCACCCGTCCACGCCGTCCGTTCCGTCCGTTCCATCCGTTCCGTCCGCCCTCCCGGAAGATCCGGTTGCGTACGTACCCTCCATGCGCGCGTGAGCCTCGCCGGCGCGCTGACCGTCGCCGGGGCCGCCCTGGACGTCCACCTCTTCGGCCTCCCCGTCTTCGACCTCCACGGCTCTGGCCTCCCCGCCTTCGGTGTCCGCGTCTTCGGCGTCCGCGTCGTCGTCACGGTCGTCACGGTCGGCGTGCTCGGCGTGCTCGGCGTGCTCGGCGTGCTCGGTGTGGTCCTGGTCGGTCATGGCGGTCACCGGTCACCTCTCCTTCAGCAGTACGGACAGCGCGGCGATGAGTTCGGCCTGGGGCTCGGCGCGGACGTCGAGGGACTCGAGCGGGGCGAGACGGCGCTCGCGCTCGGCGTGCAGCACCCGTTCCAGGTGGCCGGTGAGCAGCCGCCCGCCCCGGTCGCGCAGCCGCAGCGCACCGTGCGGGCCGATCCGCTCGGCGAGCTTCTCGCCCGCCGAGCGCGCCCGGCGGCCGCCCAGAAGTGCGGTGGCGACCAGCGCGGTGACCACCTCGGGATCCGGCGCGACGGCGCGGTCGAGGTCGCGGACCTCCTCCTCGGCGTACTCCTCCAGCTCCCGCCGCCAGCGCCGTACGGCCAGCGCGATCCGGTGCTCGGCGCCGCCCGGGGACGGGTCCTGGTCGGCCAGTTCCGGGGCGGCGCCCGCGGGTTCGCGTCGCCAGGCGTCGTCGATGCGCTCGTCGGCGGCCGTGACGTGGCACAGCAGGAGCGCGGCCAGGCTCTCCACGAGCGCGTCGAGCAGTTCCCCGGCGGTGCAGTCGAGCGGGAAGGCGCGCCAGCGTTTCAGGGCGTCCCCGGCGAGCACGGCACCGGCCTGCAGACGCTCCCGCACGCGCGTGTGCTCGCTGTCGTACGCGAGGTCGACGGCGGCGGTGAGCCGCAGCGCGGCCGCGTACTGCGCGGCGGCGGCGCAGGCCAGTTCGGGCATCCGGGACTTGAGCGAGCCGATCACCCCGTAGGCGGTGCGGGCCATGGCGTGCTGCCGGGCGACCGGGTCCCGCGCGTGGTGGACGAGCCAGTCGCGCAGCGACGCCACGGCGCTGGCCGGCAGCAGCCCGCCGCCCCAGGCCGACTCGGGCAGCTCCGGCACGGTGAACCGCGGGACGTCCCCGAGCCCGGCCTTGGTGAGCAGGGCGGCGTACTGCCGGGACACCTCGGAGACGACCTGGTGGGGCACGCGGTCGAGCACCGTCACCAAGGAGACGTCGTACTCCTTGGCGGCGCGCAGCAGATGCCAGGGGACGGCGTCGGCGTAACGGGCGGCGGTGGTGACCATGATCCAGACGTCGGCGGCGCAGATGAGCTCGGCGGCCAGGACACGGTTGTCGGCGACCAGGGAGTCGACGTCGGGCGCGTCGAGCAGGGCGAGGCCGGGGGGCAGCGTGTCGACGGTCTCGATGCGCAGCACGCGCCCGGGGTTCTCGCCCGGTAGCAGCAGGTCGTCGTTCACGTCTTGCTGCGGCACCCACACGCGCGTGAGGTCGGGCAGCACTCTCATCCCGCTGAACCAGTGATGGTCCTCCGGGTGGCACACCAGCACCGGTGTCCGCGTCGTCGGCCGCAGCACGCCCGCCTCGCTGACCCTGCGGCCCACAAGGGAGTTGACGAGGGTGGACTTTCCCGCGCCGGTGGATCCCCCCACGACGGCGAGCAACGGCGCTTCGGGGTCCCGCAATCGGGGCACCAGGTAGTCGTCGAGCTGCGCGAGCAGTTCGTCGCGGTTGGCACGCGCGCGTGGGGCCCCCGCCAGGGGCAGCGGGAAGCGTGCGGCGGCGACACGGTCGCGCAGGGCGGAGAGTGCGTCGAGCAGCTGAGGCCGTACGTCCAAGGTCACCACATGCGAAGAATGCCCAATTTTAGGGGATATCCAAAGCATATGGGCCGCCTGCGCGCCGACTGGACACAAGGGACGGAAGGGATGACTGGGACACCGGCACAGTCCAGGCATAACGAGTACACAACACCCGGCGCGCGAGACGCCAAAAGCGATGCACGATTCGTACCTGCCTGCGATTATCAGGACCGCTTCACCGAACCTCCACATTGAGCCACGGAGGCGAAGCAACAGGGACAAGGATGCGGGAGCCCTATCCTTGTCCCCGGCAACGTCACGGATCGGCCCAGACCCGGGCACCACGACAGAGGCCACCACATCCGGCCCCCGTAGCTCAGTGGATAGAGCAGGCGCCTTCTAAGCGCTTGGCCGCAGGTTCGAGTCCTGCCGGGGGCGCCAGTCTCCGCCCTCCCGTTCGGGAGGGCTTTTTGCTGGTCAGGGCAGGTGTCGCTGACCACGACGAGGCCCCGGACACCCTCTTGATGATCAAGGGGAGGCTCCGGGGCTGTGGCTGTCACCGGGTTTTCGCGGGTGGCCGTGTCGAATACGTGTCGAAGTTCTCGACGGGTCGAAGATCAGCCAGCGTCCGGCACCTCCGCCTCCGGGAGGTCGCCCGCGGCTTCCAGCCGTCGAGATCCGGCAGCTGCCCGTCGACGCATCGTGCGTACGTGGCGAGGAGCACAGCGACGCTGTTACCGGCCCACTCCGCCACCTGGGCGGGCGGGATGCCGTCGTTGAGCCACTTCGTCGGGCGCGTGTTCCGGTTGTCGTAGACGCGGCGCCCGGTGGGCGAGTCGTAGACGTGCGCAGGCAGTACGGCCTTGCGTGCGCTGCGCCAGGCCCGGCGGATGACGGATCCGGCGAGAAGGCCGCCGAACTCACCCTGGAACAGCAGATCACCCGGCTGGAGCTGTTCGTCCTCGATGTGCTGCCGCAGGACGCGCGTGAGGGCCGGATGCGCGGGAACAGGCGGCAGGAAGAGAGACCGGATGCGCAAGCTCACCTACTACGTCGCTGCCACCCCCTGCTCGGGTTTCGGCAAGGACCTCTTGTCCACGGCGTTCGTGGTCTTCGTGGCGGCCGTCGACTCCTTGCCCTTGGGCAGCGGGTTGGTCCGCAGGGCGCGCCGTCGGATCGCGTACTGCACGGAGGTTGGCCAGCTCGCCTCGGGGGCTCGACCGGCCGTCGCTTCACGTCGAGCGCTTATCATGATCACGACAGTCTGTTGGCGTGCAGCTCTGCGGCCCGGTCGCACTCATCATGAGCGGCATGCGGAATGTCCAGGTGGGAGCAAGAATCGGCAAGAGACGACGGTCCCTTGGTATGGCCTCGGTGTTCTTCTTCGCGATGAGGAGCCTTGACGCAGGTATCTACCTCTCCGAGTTGATCACCGACGGCGACCGCTGGGTCCAGATGCTTGAGTCCGCTGTCGGCCTGCTCTTCCTGAGCTGGATCACTGGAGCCGTACACCTTCTGCGGATCAGGAAGACGGAAAGACAGAACAGGTAGGGGCCCGGCGCCGGCACCTGTGCGGCGCAGCAGCGATTTGCGGCTGACGGAGACGTGGGCTGGGTGCGCTGGGAACGCGGGCGTCAGAGTCAGCCTCGGAAGTCTCCTTGACGGACAAGGGCGCCTTCGCCCCGGAGGGATCGCTCTCTCAATGCCGCCGGTGCGGGCCGAGTTCGATGAGTACGGTGCCGAACTGGGCGGGGGTCAGGGGCGGTTCGGGCAGGGCGGGCGCGGCCGGGTGGGCGCGGAAGCCGTCGAGAAGCAGGGCGAGCGGGCGCGTCCAGCCGTCCGGCGCGACGGTGCTCAGCGCGGGTGTGACCCGGCCCAGTGCCGCGAGGGCGAAGAGGACGTCCTCGGTGGTGAGGTCCGGGCGGACGGTGCCCTGCGCCTGGCCGCGGCGGAGCAGGTCCGCGATGGTGTCGCGGTTGTGGGCGTGGACGGCCTCCAGAGAGGTCACGCCTTCCAGGCTCGTGGTCATGAGGTCGTTGGTGCCGCGGTCCGCGGCCAGCGTCGAGAACACGGTGTGCAGGTACTGCGTCAGACCTGTCCACGCGTCCTCGGCGGTGCGTGCTCGGGCGCCGGCGGCCATGGTCTCGGTGAGAGCATCACGAAAGACCTCGTCCACCAGCGAGGCACGGGTCGGAAAGTGGCGGTAGAGGGTGGCGTTGCCCACGCCCGCGCGTCGAGCGATGACGTCGAGCGGAGCGTCCAGCCCCTGTTCGGCGAAGACCTCGCGGGCCGTCTGCGTCAGCAGCTTCCGGTTGCGCAAGGCGTCGCGGCGCCCGGTCGGCGCTCGGCCGCCCATCGTGCCTCCTCCATCTCCGTCCAGCCTCCGTACGGAGAGTGCCGGAGAGTACCGGAGAGTACCGGAGAGTACCGGAGAGCGCTCCCCGGTACGGATGCTACCGCCCTGCACATGGGGCTCGGCGACCGCCGGGGGCGATCTCGGGGGCCTCAGGGCGCCTCTGCGGTCGGGCGTGGTGTCTGCGGAACCGTATGCGCGGGAGCTCTCCGGGTGGATTGTGCCGCTGCCGCGAAGTGGGCTCATGCCGGCCGGCGCACCGGCAGTTCTCTCAGGCTCCGCATGAGGCTGGTGCGCCACTGCGGTGTGCCGTCGCCGTCGAAGGCCAGGCGGGGGAAGCGGTCCAGCAGGGCGCGCAGGGCCAGGGTCGCCTCCAGGCGGGCCAGCGGGGCGCCCAGGCAGTGGTGCAGGCCGTGCCCGAAGGCGAGGTGGGCGCGGGTCGCGGCCGGATCGCGGCGGAGGTCGAAACGTTCGGGGTCGGGGAAGCGCGCGGGGTCGCGGTTCGCGGCGGCGATGGAGAGCACGACACGCGCACCCGCCGGTATCCGGGCGCCGCCGAGGGTGACCGGTTCGGCGGTGTAGCGGTAGGCGCCCGCCGGCACGGGCGACTCGAAGCGGAGCGTCTCCTCCACGGCGCCTTTCAGCAACTCGGGGTCGGCGCGGAGGGCGGCGAGCTGCGCGGGATGAGAGAGCAGCAGGTGGACGGAATTGGCGATGAGGTTGACGGTGGTCTCGTGCCCTGCGACGAGCAGCAGGAAGGCCATGCCGAGCAGTTCCTCCGGGGTGAGCCGGTCGGTGTCGTCCCCGCCGTGGGTGCGGACCAGGGCGTGCAGCAGATCGCTCTCCGCCGCGTCCCGCAGCCGCCGTTTCTCCTCCGCCAGCCCCGCGAGGTACGCAGCCATCTCCTGCGCGGCGCGGGCGGACTGCTCCGCGTCGTCGAGCGCGACGACCTTCGTGGACCACGCCCGGAAGGCGGCCCGGTCCACGTCCGGCACGCCCAGCAGCTCGCAGATGATGGTGAGCGGCAGCGGATAGGCGTACGCGGCCACAAGGTCGGCACGGTCGTCGGCGACCATGGCGTCCAGGAGCGCCCCGGCCGCCTCCTGGATACGGGGCCGCAGCGCCTGGACGCGGCGGGCGGTGAACTCACGGGCCACCAGCATCCGCAGGCGGGTGTGATCGGGCGGATCGACCTGGAGCATGTTGCGCCCCACGGCGTACAGCCCGTCGTCCTCGAAGTCGGCGGAGTGCCGCACGTCGTTGCGCAATCTCGGGTCTGCGAACGCGGCGCGCACTTCCTCATACCCGATCACCAGCCATGACTCGTCGCCGGTGGGGAAACGCACGTGGTGGACAGGCCCGCGGGAGCGCAGCGCGGTGAAGGCGGAGTAGGGGTCGACGGTGAAGTCGTCGGTGAGGTCGGCGAGTCGGACGGTGGGGTACTGCGTGTACATCGGCGACTCCCGGGAATGAAGTGGGGAGTGTTCCCCGGTTAGGTGGGGGGCGACCATAGCATGAAACGGGGAGCGTTCCTCGTTTTGGCTTTTTCGCGGCGATCCCCGGACCGCCCCGGGCGGATATGAAGGCTCGGGCAGGCGAGGGGGCCGGGACGAGCCGGGCCGGGCCGGGCCGGGCCGAGGCCAGGGAGCGGTCAGTTCGAGGTGGTCGCGTGGAGTTCCAGTTCGTGGCGTGCCTCGGACAGGAGCAGTGCTTCCAGGTGGTGCAGTCTGGTGATCAGCGGGTCGCCGGGGTCGAGCACGCGGTGGGCGTGGCCGGTCAGGGAGTCGTTGACGGACGGGGTCGACCAGGCGAAGAGGAGGCGGTACAGCGCCTCGCTGCTCTCCTCCGGGTCGGGTGCCATGCGCAGGCCGAGCCAGTCCCGGTCCGTCCAGTGCCCCAGCAGCGCGGCGAACGTGTCGAGGCAGTGCCGTTTGACGGCAAAGCCGCTGACGCCGAACGCGTCGGAGTCCAGACGCGTCAGCAGGTCCGCGTACAGTTCCGGCATGCCTAGCCCCAGCACGCGGGCGCCGGCGTAGGCCCAGCGGTCCGAGCCCGTGCCGCCGCCGTTCGCCTCCCAACGGGGGCTCCACAGCGCCTTGACGAAGTCGGCGCGTGCCGCGTCGCCGTGCAGGGCGATGCCCAGGAACAGGCCGCCGTTGCAGTCCGTGGACGCACCGTCCTCTCCCCACTCGACGAGTCTCGCCGGCCACGACGGATCGCCCGTCTTCGTGGCGAGGACCGACAGGAACTCGGGGAACAGGTTGGCGCCGGCGTGGCGTTCCAGGGCCTCCGCGATCTCCGTCCGCAGTCCGCGGCAGGACAGGTGCAGCAGTCCCAGGCAGGCGCTGCGCGAGGCGTGATACAGGCCCTCGACGTGTTCCCAGAGGATGCGCTCGGCGGACTCGCACCCCAGGTAGCCGACGGCGTGCAGCACTTCGGGCGGCACGTCCTCGCGTATCCGGCCCGCCTCGATGCTCGCCTCCAGGAGACGGTCGGCCATGGCGAGGTCTCCGTGCCGGGCGAAGACGGGCACCAAGTGATCCCGTTGCGCGGGGGCGTCGAGGAACAGCGGGAGCAACGCCTCGGCGTCGGCCCCGGACCCGTACCGCAGCACGACGTGCACGGCCATCGACTCCCAGCGCCAGTCCACGGTCGCCGGGTCGGCCGCGTGCCGGTCGAGCAACTGCCGCGTCGCCCATGAGATCGCCACGGTGACAACCACCTCACGGTCGGGAAGATCGGCAAGATCCCGTGCAGCAGGAAGCCCAGGGGGCGGTCGTGGGCGTGACGGTCGCTGTGTCCGCCTCGGGCGGACGGGCCACGCCTGCGTCGCCGGCTAGGTACCGTGGGCGGTCGGTCCCGGTCCGGGTTCCCCGCGACGAAAGGCATGCCGTATGCCCGTGAGCAGCACTCCCGCCGAGTTGGTCGTGCGTCCCGTCGGGTGGGTGATCGGGGGGCGGAAGGAGGTCCGGGACGACGAGTGGGGCGACGTGACGTCCGTCGTCCGGCTGGACGCCGACCGCTTCGGCCCCGACGCCGTCGCCGGTCTGGACGCGTTCTCGCACCTCGAGGTCGTCTACCACTTCGACCGCGTTCCGCCGGACCGGATCGAGACGGGCGCCCGCCATCCGCGCGGCAACGCCGACTGGCCCGCCGTCGGCATCTTCGCCCAGCGCGGCAAGAACCGCCCCAACCGCCTCGGCGTCTCCCGCTGCCGCCTGCTGCGCGTGACCGGACTCGACCTGCACGTCCAGGGACTGGACGCCGTCGACGGCTCACCCGTGCTCGATGTCAAGCCGTACATGGCCGAGTTCGGACCCCAGGGCCCCACCAGCCAGCCCGGCTGGGCCACCGAGCTGATGCGCGACTATTACTGACGTTCGGACCTGCTGAGGTGCATCGGAAAGGGGTTCCCGTGCGGCTGCGCTGCGCTGTGCTCGACGATTTCCAGAATGTGGCGACACAGCTCGCCGACTGGTCCGCGGTGGCCGACCGGGTGGATGTCGTCAGCTTTCCGGAGCACTTCGACGGTCTGGACGAACTCGCCATCGCACTGGCCGACTTCGACATCGTCGTCACGCTGCGCGAACGCGTCCGCTTTCCGGCGGAGCTGTTCGCGCGGCTTCCCCGGCTGAAGCTGCTCGTCGCCTCCGGCATGCGCAACAGCGTCATCGACCAGGCCGCCGCCGCGGCGCACGGCGTCACCGTCTGCGGCACCGGGAGTTCCCCGACCCCGCCCGTGGAGCTGACCTGGGCGCTGCTGCTGGGCCTCGCCCGCGGGATCGTCACCGAGAACGCGGCCCTGCGCTCGGGCGGCCCCTGGCAGAGCACGGTGGGCGCCGACCTGCACGGCCGCCGGCTCGGGCTGCTCGGTCTGGGGAAGATCGGCAGCCGGGTCGCCCGGGTCGGCCTCGCCTTCGGCATGCGTGTCAGCGCCTGGAGCCGGCATCTCACCCAGCAGCGTGCCGACGAGGTGGGAGTCGAACTGGCCGCCTCCATGCAGGAGTTGCTGGCCGACAGTGACTTCGTCTCCGTCCACCTCGTCCTCGGCGACCGCACCCGCGGTCTGCTCGGTCCCGCCGAGCTGGCTCTCATGAAGCCCACCGCCTATCTGGTCAACACCTCGCGTGCCGCGATCGTCGACCAGGACGCGCTGCTGGCCGCCCTGCACGAGGGCCGCATCGCCGGCGCCGGCGTCGACGTCTTCGACACCGAGCCCCTGCCCGTCGGCCACCCGATGCGCACCGCGCCGCGCCTGCTCGCGACTCCTCACCTGGGCTACGTGTCGCGCGCGAACTACGAGACGTACTACGGCCAGGCCGTGGAGGACATCCGGGCCTTCCTGGACGGGGCACCGGTACGGCGGCTCGGCTGACCGCGACGGCCACCCTCCTCTGTCCCCTCCTCTGTCCTCTTCCTCCGGCCCCGTGCCGCGGCCGAAAGGGGTGACGCAGCGAGAAATGGCGTGACCACCCGTCAGCGGCGGCGTTGAACGGGAAGTGCGGCGGCGAGAGGTGCCGGCGCACTTACCGAGTCATAAGGAGAACGTGATGTCTCGCATCGCGAAGGCAGCCGCTGTCGCGCTCGGCACGGGCGCCGTGGTCCTCAGCGGGACCGGCCTCGCCATGGCGGACGCCGGTGCCGAAGGCGCGGCCGTCGGCTCCGGCGGCGTGCTGTCGGGGAACGTCATCCAGGTACCCGTCGACACCCAGATCAACTTCTGCGGGAACACCATCAGCGGCGCCGGCCTGCTCAACCCGGCCTTCGGCCAGGTCTGCGTCAACGACGGCGGCCACCACAAGGAGCACAAGGACCACAAGGAGCACAAGGACGGCCACAACGGCTACGGCGGCTGACGTACGCACCGCCCGCACCCGCGCACGGCTCCGTCCGCGCGCACCCGGAGCCCCGGCACCTCGAGCGCCGGGGCTCCGCCCGTCCACAGGCGCGCCCCCATCCGCAGGGCAGGCGCACCGAACCGCACCGCGCCTCACGCGTACCGGTAGATCCCGCTGACGTCCTCAAGCTCGTCGGGCGTGACGTCCCACGGCGGCATCCTCTGGTTCCGGGCGATGACCCGCTCGTGCTGTGCGTCGCCGGGCCCTGGCGGCTCGGACGGCAGGTAGCGGGCGCCGGGGTGGCGGCGCTGCCAGCGGGTCCACTGCAGGTCTACGAAGGCGTGGTGCAGCCAGAAGACGGGGTCGTTGACGGAGGCGCCGCCCAGCATGACCCCGCCCACCCACCGGTGCACGCGGTTGTGGTTGCGCCAGGAGGCGCTGCCCCGGCCGGTCCCCCACCCCTCCAGCTTGTTGCGGAACCCACTGGTGACCGTGGAGTCCCAGGGCGCGGTGTCGTAGACCGGGTCGTCGAGCGCGCGTTCCAGCTCACTGCTGGTCGGCAGCTCCATCGGGTCGCGGGCCCGTCCGAGGTCGCGGGTGAGGAACGCGCCGTCGGTCACGCCCTCCGTGAGGGTCCAGTTGCCCTCCGCGTAGGCGAACGGCCCGGTCGTCACCCGTCGGTCCGAACGGCGTCCGTCGCCGCCGAGGAGGTCCGTGGTCCAGGGCACCGACGTCTTCGTACGGTCGCGGGTCCAGTCCCAGTACGGCACCGTGACCGACGGGTCCACCCGGCGCAGCGCGCGCTCCAGTTCGAGCAGGAACATGCGGTGCCAGGGCAGGAAGGAGGGCGCCATGTGGGCGGTGCGCAGGCCGTCGTCGCCGTCGGCGGTGTAGTACTCGAGGTGCGTCCGCACGAACTCGTCGTACTCGCCCCGTCGTTTGACCTCCAGCAGGGCCTGCACGAACCGTCGGCGCTCGTCGGGCGTGAGCGTGCTGACGTCCTTACGCACGTACGCCATGACCGTCCCCCGTGTGCCGGTGGTCCTCGCTGATCGGCCCCGGCGCCAGGTCGCGCAGCCGCTCCCCGGGGCCGAGTTCGTCGACGGCGCCGCGGGCCGCGTCGAGGGGGGTGGGGTACGAGCGGTAGTGGTCGACCATGCTCAGCCAGGTCCCGTCGGCGCGGCGCATCAGGTGCAGCGGGCGGCCGTCCACGGTCACCTGCCACTCGGCGGCGTCGGCGCGGCCACCGTCGGCGGCCGCGCCGAGCGGGGTTCTGACGCCGCGGATACGGCGGCCCCGGTACGTCTCGTCGAACAGGGTCACCTCGGGCTCCTCTGGGCCCGGTCGTGTGTGCGGGGGCCGGGAGGCGGCGACGACGGGGGCCAGCGCGAGGACTACGGCCGGGGCGAGCAGCCCGCGCAGCACCTCCCGCCGGGTGCCGCCGTCGGGCCCGCCTCTCGCCCGCTCCTTCGCTCCGGGGCGGTTCCCCGCCGGTACTTCGCCGACGCCGACGACCATGGCTCGCTCCTCGTCCGTTTCAGGTGTCCACAGCGGTAACCGTCGATGGCCCCGCGCGGTCACCGTCGAACGGCCCCGGGAGTGGCCCGGTGCGGCTACAGGCCCGGGCCGAGGCCCAGTTCGGCGGCCGGCGTCGACCGCAGGGCCGGGGTGACGACGTCCGTCCGGGGGACCTTCAGGTCCGGCAGGCCGACGCTGCCGGCGTCGCCGGGGTGCGGCGGGGTCAGCGGGGCGTCCGGGGACAGTCCCGGTGTCAGCGTGCGCAGGCCGGCCGCGGGGGCCTCGACGGTGAGGTGGTCGAAACCGTCGTCGAGCGCGTGCGGCAGGGGCGCGCGCATCCCCAGACCGGGCAGCCCGCCGCTGACCGGCACTTGCGGGACCGCCCGCTCGGGGACGATGCGGCCCCGGACGTGCCGTGGGCCCTGGGGCTCGCCCGTCACGGGCACCGGGATCTCTCCGCCGATCTCGGGAAGTTTCGTGCCGAGGGACTGCTCGGCGCCCCTCAGCGGTACGGGGACGGGTACCGCGACGGCAGGGGTCGCGCCGGCGGCGCCCACGGCGGCCGCGACACCCGTGACGACAGCGGCAAGGGTTCCTCGGGTGGTCGGCTTCATCTCGGCTGCGGTTCCTTTCGGAAGGCGGCGGGCTGCGTGTGCGTATGGGGTGACGAGCCGCCCGGCGCCGTCGGCGCACGGTTCCCCCGTCCGCCGCAGTGGTCGGCGGCAGCGGCAGCGGCAGCCGGGCGTTCCCGGGATGTCGCCGTCAGTCGCCCGACGTCAGTCGCCCGAAGTCAGTCGCCGTCAGTCACGCGGAGCCGCGGGCCGCGGGCCGGCAGGACGACGTGGGCCGCCGCGTTCAGGGTTTCCTCGGCGCCGGCGAACGCGGCCAGTGCCTCGGGCGCGACGGCCTTGCCGGGCTCGGCCCGGGGCCAGGGGCGTGTGGTGAACAGGAAGTAGGCGTAGCCGCGTTCGGCGACCGCGGCGAGCCACTCCCGCGGCGGCAGGCACCGGGCGCTGAAGCCGACCATGGTGACGACGGCCTGGTCGCCCTCCACGACCAGGCCGACCGGCAGGTCCGGTCTGGCGGCGCCGTCGACGACGTCCCCGTCGGCGGGCAGGCCGTTGTCCTCGAGCAACTGCTCGACGGCGGCCGTCGCGGCCTCGGGGCCGCCCGGGACGTCCCCCAGGGAGTAGGCGAGCAGGTAGGGCATGTCGCCGTCGGGGGCCTCGGCGCTCCAGGCCATGACCACGAGCGTGCCCGGGTCGGCCGCACGGGGGGCGTGGTTCTCGCGTGGGGCCGCGGTCACCGCGCTCCCCTGCCGCCGGCCCCGGACGCAGACCCGACCCCGGACGCAGACCCGGCCCCGGCCCCGGACCTGGACCCAACCGGACGCCTGGCGACCGACGCGGTGACGGCCCGCTCCGCGTCCCCGCGGACGAGGGGCCGACGGGGCGGCGCGTCAGCGTCCCAGCGGGAGACCACCGAGGAGTCCCTTGTCGTTCAGCGTGTTGGTGGTGGACCGCACGGTGTGGAGCACGGAGTCCTTGTTCTCGGTGTTCAGAGCGTTCGACCGGTGGTGCAGCGGCGTCGCGTCGACGGGGTCGATGCGGCCCTTGGTGAGCGTGTTCACCGCGCCGTTGAGGCTGGTGGGCGTCACGTCGGCGGCGTCCTGGGCGTACGCGGGCGCGGTGGCGCCGGCGAGGGCGAGGGTACCGGCGACGACGGCGGCGGCTTTCAGGGACTTCATCGGGATCCTTTCTTCGGCGACACATGGCGCCGGCGGGAACGGTGGCGCCATGCCTAACGATTCCCGGCCACGCCGGAAACCCCGTGCACGGAGACTTTCCACGGTCCACCCGAACGAGCGGCCCACGTCAACGACGTGACGCTCCGTCCGGTACGGACGTGACGCCCCGTCCGGTACGGACGTGACACCCCGTCCGGTACGGGCGTGACACCCCATCCGGTTGCAGCGCGCCGCTATCCGCCCGTGCACGACGCACGCCGGCCGCCCTCCCGATGCTTCTCGGGCGGGCGGCCGGCCAGGCGTGGCGCGCCGTGCGGCGCGCGGCAGCAGGCGTCGGCGTCAGCCGTTGAAGCACTTGTTGCCGAACGCGGGGTTCAGCAGACCGAGGAACTGACCGGTTTTGCCGCAGAAGTTGAGCTGCGTGTGGTGCGGGTGCTGCATCAGGTTGCCCGACAGGAAGCCCGGCGAGTGCAGCGCGGCACCCTGCGCCTCGGAGTCGGCGGAGGCGATACCGGCGGTGCCGGCGACGGCCGCGACGGCGGCGGAGGTGAGGACCAGGCCCTTCGCGATACGGGACATGGAGAGGTGCTCCTTGGGATTGACGCAGACATCCGGGCGGACGTGCCCGACGCGATGTCAACGCGCGGGCGGCCAGGTGGGTTGTGCCGCCAAATGAGTGATCTGACGGAGGGCCGAACTCGACCCTTACGACGTACTTGTCTTGTTTGCGCGGGTTTATACGCATAATGACTGGAGTCGCTGGCCTCGCCCACGAGTCGCCGGCCTCCCTACGCATCCCTGTAGCCCGCACTTCGCACTCGCTTTTCCCGAGTTCCTCGAATCCCGAAAGGGCCATGCCGGTCATGCGCAATTCACCGGGTCCGCTGCTGCGCCGTGCGACGGTGGGCGTTCTCGCCCTCGGAGCGCTGTGCGCTCCCGTCTGCGCCGCCGCGCCGACCGCACCCCCCTCCCCCGAGGCCGAGCGGCTGGCGTTCACCGAGCGGTACCGCGCGGTGCAGCACGGCGGCATCGTCCGCGCGGCCAACACGACCATCAGCTGCCGCGTCGTGGCTCCCCTGGACACCGAGCCCGACTGTCCGACGGTGCGCGAAGGCGCCACCGCGGTCAACGGCGACTTCGACATGTTCTACGTCGACATCGACAGCGACCCGAACACCTACAACTCCTCCAGCGCCGAGGTCAGCCTGCCGGAAGGCGCCCGGGTGTCGTACGCGCGCCTGTACTGGGGCGGCAACCTCCGGGTGGGCGAGCAGAAGCCGCCCGCGGACAACGGACGGGTGCTGATCGCCGAGCCCGGCGGCGAGTACAAGGAGGTGCTCGCCGACTCGGTCGTCGGTCACCGGGTGGCCCGGGGCGCGGACGCCTTCCAGGCCTCGGCGGACGTCACCCGGCTGGTCCGGGACAGCGGCTCGGGCCTGTGGACCGTGGCCCAGGTCAACACGGCCATGGGGAAGTCGTCGGCCGGGGCGTGGGGCGGCTGGACGCTGGTGGTGGCGTACGAGAACCCGGCGGAGCCGCTGCGCCGGCTCGCCCTGTGGGACGGCTTCGAGCCGCTGGACCCCAAGGCCGGCCGGGAGATCCGGCTGCGTGACATGGGGTTCGCGAAGAACGCCTCCGGCCGGGCCGGGCTCGTCACCTACGACGGCGACCGCGGCATCACCGGCGACACGCTGACCGTGACGGCCGGCCGCTCGCCGGCCACGCCGCTGACGGACGCCGCCAACCCGCGCGAGGACGTGCTGAACTCGACGATCTCCGAGCCGGCCGCGGTCCGGTCGACGCGCGTGCCGTCGTACGCCAACACCCTCGGCTACGACTCCGACGTGTTCGACCTCGGGAAGGCTCTGCGGCCCGGCGGTGACGGGCTCGCCTTCCGGCTTCGCTCCCCGCGGGACGTGGTGTGGGCGGGCGTGCTCTTCGCCGCCGTCGACGCACCGCGGTGAGGCGCGTTCCCGCCCGCAGCCCCCGGCGCCACCCGTGAGCGAGGTATTCGCGCAATGCACCTGTCAGCAACCGCCCCGCGGACCCGGGTCCTGCACGTCACCCAGCCCGTGGACGGCGGGGTCGCCCGGGTCGTGACGGACCTGGCGCGGGCCCAGCTCGCGGCCGGCCTGCACGTCACGGTCGCCTGCCCCGACAGTCCGCTCGCCGCCGGGCTGGCCTCGCTGGGCGCCGACGTACGGCGCTGGCAGGCGACCCGCTCGCCGGGGCCGGCCCTCGGCCGCGAGGTACGGCGGCTGTCCCGCCTGATCGAGGACGTGCGGCCGCATCTGCTGCACGCGCACAGCGCGAAGGCGGGACTGGCCGGACGGCTCGCGGTGCGCGGGCGGATCCCGACGGTGTTCCAGCCGCACGCCTGGTCGTTCGAGGCGGTCGGCGGGATCACCGCGGCGCTCGCGCTGAAGTGGGAGCGCTGGGGGGCGCGTTGGGCCTCCCGGGTGGTGTGCGTGAGCGACGCGGAGCGTGCGACCGGGGTACGCGCCGGGGTCGCCGCCCGGTGGAGCGTCGTACCGAACGGGATCGACCCGGGGCGCTGGCGTCCGGCCGCCGTGGACACCGTGCGCGCCGCGCTCCTGCCGGGCGTCGATCCGGCGGCCCCGCTCGTCGTGTGCGTCGGGCGGCTGTGCCGGCAGAAGGGCCAGGACGTGCTGCTCGACGCGTGGCACGCCGTACGGAAGCGGGTGCCCGACGCCCGTCTGGCGCTCGTCGGGGACGGTCCCGACCGGGCGTCGCTCGCCTCCCGCGCCCCCGCCTCCGTGCTGTTCGCCGGGGCCGTCGCCGACACCGTCCCCTGGTACCAGGCCGCCGACCTGGTCGTGCTGCCCTCGCGCTGGGAGGGCATGGCGCTCGCCCCGCTGGAGGCGATGGCGTGCGGGCGGCCGGTGGTCATGACGGACGTGGACGGCGCCCGGGAGAGCCTGCCGCCGGAGCTCGTGTCCGGCTGCCTGGTGCCTCCCGAGGACCCGGCGGCGCTCGCCGGGGCGGTCGCCGGGCTGCTGCTCGACCCGCCGCTGCGCGAGTCGCTCGGGGACCGGGGGCGCCTCCACGTCCTGTCCACGCACGACGTGCGGCACGCGGCCGAAGCGGTGACGGACGTGTACCGCGACCTCCTCGGAGTCGCGCCCGCCGCCGAGCGGACGAAGCCCGCCGGCGAATGTGCCGCGCCCGCCGCCGAATGTGCCGGACCCGCCGCCGAATGTGCCGGGCCCAGCGCCGAGGGGGCGAGGCCCAGCGCCCAACAGACAGGGCCCACCGCCGAAGAAGCGGAGCACGGGGCCAACCGGGCCAACAGGGCCGATGGCACCAACAGTTCCGACAGGGCCAAGCCCCGCGCCCAGCAGGCAGCACCCACCGCCGAAGGGGCAGGGCACGGAGCCAGGAGGGCGGGGCCCGGCACGCGGCAGGCAGGGCCGAGCGCCCAGCAGGCGGAACCCACCGCCGAAGGGGCAGGGCACGGAGCCAAGAGGGCGGGGCCCGGCACGCGGCAGGCAGCGCCGAGCGCCCAGCAGGCAGCACCCACCGCCGAGGGAGCAGGGCACGGAGCCAGGAGGGCGGGGCCCGGCACGCGGCAGGCAGCGCCGAGCGCCCAGCAGGCAGCACCCACCGCCGAAGGGGCAGGGCACGGAGCCAAGAAGGCGGGGCCCGGCAGCCGGCAGGCGGAGCCCGGCGACAAGGCGGCGCGGCCAGGCGCCGAGCAGGCGGTGCCCGTCGCCGAGCAGGCGGTGCCCGTCGCCGAGGAGGCGGGGGCCGTCGCCGAGGAGGCGGGGGCCGTCGCCGAGGAGGCGGGGGCCGCCGTCGAAGGGGTGGGGCCCGGTGCGGGCCGGGACGGCCCGCACGCGAACCGAACGACCCAGAGCGTCGAGCCCACCGAGTGCAGGGAGTCCATCCACTCGTGACCGCGGAAAGCACCGTCCCCTCCCCCGGTGGCCAGCCACGGGACCCGGGATCCTCCCCGCTCTCGGTCCTGCAGCCGCCGCCCGGCACCGCCGCCGGCCCCCGTCTCCCCGCCCGCCGCGCGTCGGCGCGGCCCGCCTCGCCCGTGCCGTTGCTCGCCGTGGACCTCGCGGCGGCAGTGCTCGGCGCGGCCGTGCTCGCCGGCACCCGGCACCGCCTGCTGCTCGCCGCCCTGCTGCTGGCCGGGACGCTGCTGCTGCGCCCGCGCCCGCCCCGGCCGGTGACCGGCGTCCTGGACGAACTGCCCGCCGTCTGCGGCCGGATCGCCGTGGCCTGGACGACGCCGGCGGCGCTCGTGGCGGCGTACGCCCCGTGGCACGCGCTGTCCGCGCGCACCCTGCTGCTGGGCTTCCTGCTCCAGTCGGCGGTGGCCTGCGCGGGCCGCGGTCTCGTGCACTGGCGGCGGCGCGTCGCGCTGCTGCGCCGGCCGCACGCCGCCCTGGTGGTCGGCCCGGCGCCGACCGCGCGGCGGGTGGCGACCGCCGTCCTGCGCCACCCCGGCTGCGGGGTGCAGCCGGTGGGCATCGTGGCCGAGGAGTCCGACGGCGCCGACGGGCTGCCGGTGCTCACGACGGGCGAGGAAGTGCAGCGGGCCCTGATCCAGAACGGCGTGCGGGACGTCCTGACCGTGCACCCGTCGGTGCGGGCCCAGCACGGGCCGCTGCTGGTGGCGCTCGCCGAGTCGGGATGCGCGGTGTGGGAGGTCGAGGCGGACTCCCCGGCGTACGCGAGCCGGGAGCAGCTCGCCGGGTTCGCCTGCCGGCGGCTCGACCTCGGCTCGCGGCGGCGGCGCGGCGAGCTGGGCAAGCGGATGCTGGACGTGACGGTGTCGGGGACCCTGCTCCTGCTGGTCAGCCCGCTGCTGCTGGTGTGCGCGGTGGCGCTGCGGATCGGCGAGGGACCCGGCGTGGTCTTCCGGCAGGAACGCATCGGCAAGGACGGCCGCCCCTTCACGCTGCTGAAGTTCCGCACCCACCGCCCGGCCGACGAGCACGAGTCCGCGACCCGGTGGAGCGTGGCGGGCGAGGAGCGCATGTCGTGGTTCTGCCGGTTCCTGCGGCGCACCTCGCTGGACGAACTGCTGCAGCTGTGGAACGTCTTCCTCGGCGACATGAGCCTGGTCGGCCCGCGTCCCGAACGCCCTTATTTCGTCGCGCAGTTCAGCGAGGCCTACCCCGGCTACGCGGCCCGCCACCGCATGCGGGCCGGCATCACCGGGCTCGCCCAGATCCACGGTCTGCGCGGTGACACCTCGATCGAGGACCGGGCCCGCTTCGACAACGCCTACATCGACAACTGGTCGCTGTGGCAGGACGTCTGCATCCTGCTGCGCACGGCTGTCGCCATCGTGCGTCCCACCGGGAGCTGAGCCGATGAGCCTGGTCCTGCCCCTCTCCCTGCCCCGGGTGCGCTCGCTGGCCCCCCTGCTGTCGGTGCCGGCGGTGATCGCCGTGCTCGCGCTGCCGTCCGGGCCGGGCGGCGAGGGCGGGGCCCGTCCCGCCGACGCGCTCTCCGGGCTGGTGGTCGCCCTCTGCGCGATCGGTCTCGTACGGCAGCGCCGGCGGCCCCTGACGCCCACCGCCGGCGTCGTGCTGGGCCTGCCCGTGCTCGGCCTCGCGGTCGCCGCGGCGGGGGCCGCGTCGGCGGACGCCGGGATCACCGGCCTCGGCCGCTACCTCCAGGTCTTCGTGCTCGTCCCGGCGGCCGTCCTGCTGCTGATCCGCGACCGGCGCGACTTCCGGCTGCTGGCCTGGACGCTGGTGGCGTTCGCCGGGTGGCAGGGGGCGGTCGGCGTGCACCAGTACGTCACCGGGACCGGCGCCTCCTACCAGGGCGAGGACATCCGGGCCGTGGGCACCTTCGGGGCGACGGACGTGATGGGCATGGCGACGGTCGTCTCCTTCGGGCTGGTGAGCGCGCTGGGTCTGGCGCTGGGCCGGGGCCCGGTGCGGCAGCGGGCGGTGGCGGCCGGGTGCGCGGCGGCGCTGGTGCTGCCGCTCGCGCTGTCCTTCAGCCGGGGGGCGTGGATCGCGACGGCGGTCACCTGCTGTGTGCTGCTCGTGCTGTCCGGGCTGCGCCGGGCGCTGCGGGTGGGAGCGGCCCTGGTCGCCGCGGGCGTGGTCCTGGTGGGCGGGTTCGGGGCCGGTACGACGCCGTTGCAGGAGCGCATCGGCAGCATCGCGCAGGTCACCGACGCGCCCGACCAGTCGGTCGTCGACCGGTACACCATGTGGGCGGCGGCCGTGGACATGTGGCGCGAGCACCCGCTGACCGGCGTCGGGCTGAAGGGCTTCCCCGACTACCGGGACGCGCACGCCTCGCTGGCGCTGTCGTCGGCCAGCGACACGGAGGGCGCGGGGGCCGCGTTCCGCAGGCAGCCGCTGCTGTCCCCGCACAACATGTACCTGCTGGTGCTGGCCGAGCAGGGCCTGCTCGGGGTCCTCGCCCTCGCCGGCAGCTGGCTGGCGTTGCTGGTGTGCGGGCTGCGGGGACTGCGGCGGGCGCGCGGACACGGCGGCGGGCTGGACTGCGCCCTCGTCGCGTGCGGGCTGCTGGTCTGGCAGCTGGTCGACTTCGCGTACGCCGACATCGGCGGGCCGTCGACGGTGCTGACGGCGGTGTGCTTCGGGCTGGTGGCGTGGTGGGCGCTGGCCGACGGCGGCGCGGCCGGCACCGCGCCGGACGCGCCGGCCCCGGCACCGGCCGAGGAGGCGGCCGCCCGATGACGCCGACGCCGCCCCCCGCCCCGCGCACACCCACCGCCCTGCACGACCCCGCCCCGGCCCCGCTGACCTCTCCTGGTCCTCCGGACGCCGACTCTCCGGGCGCTCCTGACTCCCTGGGCTCCGGCTCTCCTGACTCCCTGGACCCCGGCTCCCCGAACGCCTGCTCCCCTGGCTCCGGCTCCCCGGGTTCTCCGGCTCGTCCGGATTCACCCACCCCTGATCAGGTCTCCCCCGCTTCCCCGGCCGCCTCCGCCTCCCACGTCTCCCGCCGTTTCCTCGCCAAGGCCGCACTCCTCACCGCCGCGCTGTCCGTCGCCGGGGCGCTGCTCGGGCTGGTGCGGGACCAGGCGCTGGCGCGGCTGTTCGGGGCCGGCAGTGAGACGGACGCGTTCCTGGTGGCCTGGACGGTGCCGGAGTTCGCCTCCACGCTGCTCATCGAGGACGGGCTGGCCTTCGCGCTGATCCCGGCGTTCAGCCTGGCCCTGGCCCGCCGCGCGCAGGGCGCTCCCGGCGACCCGGTGCGCGCCCTGGTCGCCGCCACGCTGCCCCGCCTGTCGCTGGCCCTGGTCGCGGTGTCCGCGCTGCTCGTCGGCACCGCTCCCTACCTGGTCGGGGTCCTCGCCCCGGGTCTGCCCGACCCCGCCCTCGCCGTGGACTGCACCCGGCTGACAGCGACCTGCGTGCTGAGCTTCGGCCTGGCCGGGTACTGCAGCGCGGCGCTGCGGGCGCACCGCCGCTTCCTGGCCCCGGCGACGATCTACGTGGCCTACAACACCGGCATCATCGCCGGGATGTTCGTCCTCGGCGGGCGCTGGGGCGTGCGTTCGGCGGCGGCCGGGGTCGCGGCGGGCGGCTGTCTCATGGTGGCCGCGCAACTCCCGGCGCTGTGGCGGCAGTTGCGCGGGCAGGCGCCGGCCGGCGGCGCCGGGGCGGACGAACCGCGTCCGATGGACCTCGCCCTCGTCGGCTCCGTCCTGCTCTTCGCGCTGTGCCGCCAGTCCCAGACGCTCGTGGAACGCTTCTTCGCCTCGCGCCTCCCGGCCGGCGCCATCTCGCACCTGAACTACGCCCAGAAGGTCGCGCAGATGCCCATGGTGCTGTCGCTGATGCTGTGCACGGTGACCTTCCCGGTCGTCGCCCGCGCCCTGGCCGACGGCGACACCGGGCGGGCCCGCGACCGGGTGGAGCGGGACATCGCGCTGGCCGCGTGCCTGGTGCTGCTCGGCACCGCCACGGTGCTCGCCTGCGCGCCCCAGATCGTCGAACTCCTCTTCCAGCGCGGCGCGTTCACGGCGAGGGACACGGCGGCCACGGCCGGCGTGATGCGCGTGTACGCCCTCGGCCTGCTCGGCCAGACCCTGGTCGGCGTGCTGGTCCGCTCGTACTTCTCGGCGGGCCGTCCCACCTGGTACCCGGCCGGCGCCATGGGCGCGGGCATCCTGCTCACCTCGGGTCTGGGCGCCGCGACCGTGGAGGTCTGGGGCGTGTGCGGCATCGCCGTCGCCAACGCGGCCGGCATCACCCTGACCGCCGCCCTGCTGCTGGCCGGCCCGGCCGGCGGCCCCCGGGGCGTGCCGATCCGCGGCCGGCGGGTACTGGCCGGGCTCGGCAGACCGGTGTGCGCCGCACTGGCCGCGGCGGCGGCCGGCGCCCTCACCGCGCACGGCATCGGCTCCCCCGTGCCCGCACTCGTCACCGGCGCGGCCGTCGTGGCCGCCGTCTTCGTCCTGCTCGGCCGGGCCCTGGACGTCCAGGGCATCGAACCCGCGCTCCGTCTCGTCCGTTCCGCCACCCGGAGGCTCACCGATGGCCGTACCCGTTGACTCCCCCGACACCGGCAGACGCCTCGCCGCGGGCCCCGTCCCGTGGGTGGCGATGTACCACTCCGTGGGCGACTGCTCGGACGACCCGTACCGGATCACCGTGACGCCCGAGCGGCTCCGGGCGCAGCTGCGCTGGCTGCGCCGGCGGGGGCTGCGGGGTGTCGGCATGACCGACCTGCTGGCCGCCCGCGCCCGGGGCCAGGGCCGCGGGCTGGTCGGGCTGACCTTCGACGACGGGTACGCCGACTTCGTCGACACGGCCCTGCCGCTGCTCCGGCGCTTCGACTGCGGCGCCACCCTGTTCGTCCTGCCCGGCCGGCTCGGCGGGGACAACGCCTGGGACCCGCTGGGCCCGCGCAAGCCCCTGCTGACCGCCGACGGCATCCGGCAGGCGGCCGCCGCGGGCGTGGAGATCGGCTCGCACGGCCTCACCCACGTCGACCTCACCCGGGCGGACGACGCCACCCTCGCCGCCGAGGTCCGCGACAGCCGCTCGCTGCTGGCGGAGCTGACGGGCACCCCGATCGCCGGTTTCTGCTATCCGTACGGCACCGTCGACCGGCGCGCGGTGGCCGCCGTGCGGGACGCCGGATACGCGTACGCCTGCGCCATCGACCCCGGCCCGCTCACCGGCCCGCACGCCCTGCCCCGCGTCCACATCGGCCAGCACGACACCGCCGTGCGCCTCTTCCTCAAGCACCGGCTGCACCGCCTGCGCCGCCGCCCCGCCGGAGGGCTGTGACATGCGGGCCCTCCACGTCATCACCGGGCTCGGCGTCGGCGGCGCCGAACAGCAGCTGCGGCTGCTGCTGCGGCACCTGCCCGTCGACTGCGACGTCGTGACGCTGACCAACCCGGGCGCGGTCGCCGACGGGCTGGTCGCCGACGGGGTGCGGGTGGTGCACCTCGGCATGGCCGGCAACCGCGACCTGGCCGCGCTGCCGCGCCTGGTGCGGTTCATCCACGCGGGCGGCTACGACCTCGTGCACACCCACCTCTACCGCGCCTGCGTCTACGGCCGGCTCGCGGCGCGCCTCGCGGGTGTCCGCGCGATCGTCGCCACCGAGCACTCGCTGGGCGACTCGCAGATGGAGGGGCGCCGGCTCAGCGCCGGGGTGCGCGGGCTGTACCTGGCCAGCGAGCGCCTCGGCCGCCGGACCGTCGCCGTCTCCCCCACGGTCGCCGAGCGGCTCAGGCGCTGGGGCGTGCCGGCACCGCGCATCGAGGTCGTCCCGAACGGGGTCGACCTGGCCCGCTTCCGCTTCGACCCGGCCCGGCGCCACCGCACCCGCCGGCGTCTCGGGCTGCCGGAGGACGCCCATGTCGTCGGCGGCATCGGCCGGCTCACCACCGGCAAGCGCTTCGGCGTCCTGGTCCGCGCGCTGGCGCAGCTGCCGCCCGACCACTGGCTGGTGCTGGTCGGCGGCGGGCCGGAGGAGAACGTCCTGCGGCGCACCGCCCACGAGGCGGGAGTCGCCGACCGGGTGCTGTTCACCGGCGAGCGTCCCTGCGTGCCCGACGGCAGCCCCGGCCCGGACCTGCCGTCGCTGCTGTCCGCCATGGACGTGCTCGCCTCGCCGTCCCCCGAGGAGGCCTTCGGCCTGGCGGTCGTCGAGGCGCTGGCGGCCGGGCTGCCGGTGCTGTACGCGTCCTGCCCGGCGCTCGAGGACCTGCCGCCGCACGCGGCGTCCGGCGCGCGCCGGGTACGGGGCGGCGCCGCGGAGTTCGCCGCCGCGGTGGCCGCGGCCCGCGCGCGGGACCCGGGGGCGCGGGCCGCCCCCGACGCGGCCCGCCACTACTGCATCACCCGGAGCGCCGCACGGCTGATGGACGTGTACACGGCCACGGTGTCCCCGTCGTTGTCCCCCTCACTCCTGGGAGCGAGTTCCTGATGACCGACCATCCCGCCGGAGCGCGCCGCGCGGTCGCGTTCCTCCGCGGCCTGACGCCGCCGCCCTGGTCCGTACTCGCGGCCGGCGTCCTCGCCGGCGGCCTGATCGGCGGCGCGTACGGCCTCGCCGAGCCGCCCGCCTACACGGCCACCAGCTATGTCGTCGCCGTACCGACGAAGACCGCCGACCCGGCCTCCGCGCTCGGCTTCGCGCAGGCCTACGGCCGGGTCGCCACCCAGCTGGCGGTGCTCGGGGACGCGCAGGTGTGGGCGGGCGTGCCGGTGCGGACGCTGAAGGAGAGCGTGCGGACGGCGACCTCGCCGGACGCCCCGATGGTCGCGATCACGGCCACCTCCACCCGCCCCGACCTGGCCGCCGACATGGCCAACGCCGTCTCCCGGGCGGTGACCCGGCACGCGCAGAACACCAAGGCCGACACCAACGTCACGCTGGAGTCGTTCGCCCGCGCCACCGAACCGGCCGAGCCGTCCTCGCCCTCGGCGACGGTGACGGCCCTGGTGGGCGCGAGCGCGGGCGGGCTGCTGGGCGGGCTGGTGCTGCTGGTGCGGCCGCGGCAGGGGTGGAGGCAGCGGGGAGGGTCCGCCGCGGTGCCCGGTCCGGCCGTCGCCGCCGACGCCCACGGGCAGCTGTGACGTACACGACGCGGCTCGTCACCGACGAGGCCGCCTTCGCGCGGCTCGCCCCGGACTGGGACCGGCTGTACCGGCGGTGTGCGTCGGCGACGCCGTTCCAGAGCCACGCCTGGCTGCACTCCTGGTGGAGCTTCTACGGCAGGCCCGGCCGGCTGCGGCTGCTCGTGGTGCGGGACGGCGGGGACCTGGTGGCGGCCGCGCCGCTGATGCGCGTCCGGCGCCCGGTGCCCGCGCTGGTGCCGCTCGGCGGGGCGATCTCCGACTACGGCGACGTGCTGCTGGACGACGGGCGCGGCGAGGCGGCCGTCGCCGCGCTGAGCGACGCCCTGGCGGTCTGTGCCGGCACGGCGCTGATCGACCTGCGCGAGGTGCGGCCCGGCAGCGCGGCCGAGCGGGTCTACGAGCGCTGGCGCGGGCCCCGGCACCGGATGGACGACTCGCTGTGCCTGGAGCTGCCCGGCGTGCCGATGGACGAGCTGGTCGCCCGGCTGCCGTCGGCGAAGGCCCAGCGGGTGCGCGCCAAGCTGCGCAAGCTGTCCGCGCTCGGCGTCGAGCGGCATCCCGTCGGCCCGGAGGAGGTGGACAAGGCGCTGCGGCGGCTGCTGGAGCTGCACCGGCTGCAGTGGGAGGGCCGGAAGGTGACCGCCGAGCACCTGCGGCCGCGGTTCGCCCGGCACCTGGTGCGGGCGGTCGAGCCGATGGTGCGCGCCGGGGACGCGGTCGTCACCGAGTTCCGGCTCGACGACGACGTGGTGGCCGTCGACCTGACGCTGCTGTCGCGGCGGCTGACGGGCGGCTACCTGTACGGCGCCCATCCGTGCCTGCGGCAGCGCAAGGCCGACGTGGCGGTGATGCTGCTCGACGCGTGCACCGAGCACGTCAGCTCGGGCACGCTGAGCCTGCTGCGCGGCGACGAGCCCTACAAGCACCACTGGCGTCCGGTACCGGTCGTCAACCGGCGGCTGCTGCTGGCCCGGCCGCACACCGCCCCGCTGCTCGCGGCGGCCGTCGGCGCGGTCGCCGCCCGGCACCGCGGCGGGCAGCTCCTGCGGAAGTGGAGGGAACGCGGTGGCGGCGGGGCGTGACCGTCCCGCCGCCGCGGGGTCACCGGTCACGCGACCACCGGTCGAGGAGCAGGCACATCTTCCCGCCGATCCAGTACTCGACCCACTCGCCGAGGTTCAGCGGCGAGCAGTCGGACAAGGGCGGCGGGGCGGCGGGCGTGGGTGCGTCGGCCGGGTCGGCGGGCAGGCCGGGTACCGGGGCCGCCGGGGTCGCCGGGTCCAGGTCGCCGGTGCGGCCGGAGAGCACGGAGCGGTAGACCGCGGACGCCCTCGGGTTGGCCGGGCACTGCCACACGCCGTGCGGGCAGTAGTCGCTCAGCGTGTTGTAGAGCGGTTTGTGCTCGCCCATCCAGGCGAGCATCCGTTTCATGTACTCGGCGTTGTCGCCGTTGCGGAAGAGTCCCCATTCGGGATAGGAAATGGGCTTGCCGTGGGCTTTGGCGAAATCCACGTGCTGCTGAAGTCCGTAGGGCTCTTTCACCTGCTGCTCGAACGACAGTCCGGACGGCTGGTCGTACGCGTCCATGCCGATGATGTCGACCGTGTCGTCTCCCGGATAGCACTCCGTCCAGGGAACGGCGTCCCGGCCGCGGGTCGGCGCGAAATCGAACCGGAATTTCTGCCCCGGCACCGAACGCATGGTGGTGACGATTCTGTTCCAGTACCTCTTCCAGGCCTCCGGGTCCGGCCCGCAGCGATGGGTGTACGTGATGCCGTTCATCTCCCAGCCGAGCACGATCACCGTGTCCGGCACCCGCAGCCGCACCAGCCGCTCGGCGAGGGCCCTGAAGTGGTGATCGAACGCGCCGGCGGCGCCCTCGCGCAGCAGCGTGCGCACCTCGTCGTCGGGGACGCCGCCCTCGCTGCGCTCCAGCATGGGGACGTTCAGGACGAGCATCCGGTCGGCCTTCTCGGTGCGCCAGTCCGCCCACATGTCGAGGAAGCCGGGGGCTCCTTCGATGTTGCTCCAGCGGTCGCCGGGCAGATAGGTGTGGCCGACGCGCAGTTCGGCGCCGCCCAGCCAGTGGCTGAGGGCGGCCATGCGCGCCAGGCCGAGCGCCCCGTAGTCGAGGTAGGCGCCGAAGGCGGGGACGTCCTTGCCGTGCGGGGTCCCGACGGGCGACGGAGTGGCGGGCAGCGGCGTGACGGGCGACGGAACGGCGGGCGGCGGCGTGACGGGCGGTGGAGCCTGGGACGTCGGCGCGGGAGCGGGAGGATCGGCGACCCGATCCGTTCCCGCACCCGCGGCGAAACCAGGACCCGACGCCAGAACGGCCGTCGCGGCGACCGCCGCCACGACGACGGCCGGCCGCCCGAACCGGGGGCGCCGCTGCTGTGTGGCCATTCCTGCTCCTTTCTCCGTCCTCGTGCTGCGCTGAATTTCCGTCACTGAATCTCCGCCACTGAATCTCCGTCGCTGAATTTCCGGCGCCGACCGTCCATCACTGAACTTCTGTCACTGACACTCAGTCACACGATCCGCAAGTACGCCACCGCCGCTACGGCTATCGAGTGAGAAGACACCATGCCCGCGTCGCTTTTCGACACCCGCGTGCCGGCCGTTCTGCTGCGCATCGACCGGAATCCCTTTCACCACGGCACGCTCGGCGCCGTGCGTTCGCTCGGCAGAGCGGGGATCGATGTGCACGTGGTCGCCGACACCGCGGAAAGCCCCGTGTCCCGATCGCGCTTCGTGCGCCAGATCCATCCCCCGCCGCCGCCCGGCGCGTCCGCCCACGACATCTCCGTGGCGCTGCACCGGGTGGCCGCCCACATCCCGCGCCCGGCCGTGCTGATCCCGATGGACGACGCGAGCGCCCTCGCCGTGGGCCGGCTGCGCGAGGAACTCGCCCCCTCCTATCTGCTGCCCGCGCTGCCCGCCACGCTGTCCGAGCGCGTCGCCGACAAGGCCGCACTGGCCGGTGTGTGCGCCGACCTGGACGTCCCCCACCCCGAGACGCACGTCCCCGACAGCCCGCGGCAGGCGGCCGCGGACGCCGGGCGGCTCGGCCTGCCGGTGGTGGCCAAGTGGAGCCGCCCCTGGCTGCTGCCCCCGGGGAGCGGTCTGCGCAGCACGGTCGTGGTCCGCTCGGCGCGGGAGGCGCGGGAGCTGTTCCTGCGCTCGGCGGAGGCGGGCAGCCGGCTGCTGCTGCAGGGCTTCCTGCCGCCCGGGCCGCACCGCGACTGGTTCTTCCACGGGTACGCCGACCGGGCGGGCGGAATGCGCGGCGGCGGGCCCGGCCTCAAGCTGCGGTCCTGGCCGCGCGGCGCGGGCCTGACGGCGGTGGGCCGCTGGACGCCCAACCCGCAGGTGCAGGCGCTCTCCGAGCGTCTCACCGCCGCACTCGGCTACCGGGGCATCCTCGACCTCGACTTCCGCCGCTGCGGCACCACCGGCCGCTACCACCTGCTGGACTTCAACCCCCGCCCCGGCGCCCAGTTCCGCCTCTTCGCCGACGCGGCCGGTCTGGACGTGGTCCGCGCCCTGCACCTGGACCTGACGCACCGTCCGCTGCCCCCCGGGGTGCCCGTGCCCGGGCGGGAGTTCGTGGTGGAGAACTACGCGCCGCTGACCGCGCTGCGGCCCTCCCCGGCCGGGCGCGAACTGGCCTGGCACGCCGCCGACGACCCCTCCCCCGGCCGCGCGCTGTGGCCGCTGTGGGGCCGCCACGTCTCCCGGCGCCTGCGGAACCGCCTGGCCGGCCCGCCCGACCGGACCGACGCCCCCCGGCCGACCCAGCCGATCCACCCGGCCCACCCGGCCCACCCGACCCACTCCTCGCACGAACCGACCCACCCGACCCACCCGACCGAACCGAACGAACCGACCGATGTCGCCGGCCCGACCGACGACGAGAAAGCGAGCAGTTGCTGATGTACGACCTGCTGGTGGTGGGTGCGGGCCCCTACGGCCTGTCCATCGCGTCCCACGCCGCGGCCGCCGGGCTGAACCTGCGCGTCTTCGGCCGGCCCATGGCGTCCTGGCGCGACCACATGCCCCGCGGCATGTTCCTCAAGTCGGAGCCGTGGGCCTCCAACCTCTCCGACCCGGAAGGGCGGTGGCGGCTGGACGTGTACTGCTCGGGCCGGGGCGTGGCCGCCCGGCACGGGCACCCGATCCCGCTGGACATGTTCGCCGAGTACGGCCTGTGGTTCGCCCGCCATGCCGTACCTGAGGTGGACGAGCGGATGGTGACCCGGGTGTCGCCCTGCCCGGGCGGATTCGAGGCGGTCACGGACGACGGGCAGGTGCTCCACGCCCGTACCGTGGCCCTCGCGGTGGGCGTCATGCCCTTCGTCGAGATCCCGGCCGCCCTGCGCGGACTCGACGCCTCGCTCGTCTCGCACAGCAGCCACCACAGCGACCTGGCCCGGTTCCAGGGCCGGGACGTCACGGTGATCGGCGGCGGCCAGGCGGCCCTGGAGACGGCGGCCATCCTCGCCGAGGAGGGCTCGCGGGTACGGGTGCTGGCCCGCGCCGACCGGCTGTGCTGGAACGACGTACCGCCGCCGTGGGAACGCCCCTGGTGGCAGACGGTCCGTTCACCGCAGAGCGGCCTGGGGTGCGGCTGGCGGAACTGGTTCTACTCCGAGCGGCCCGGCCTCTTCCGGCGGCTGCCGGAGTCGACGCGCGCCCGGATCGCGGCGACGGCGCTCGGTCCGGCCGGGGCGTGGTGGGTACGGGACCGGGTCGAGCCGGCCGTGGAGGTGCTGCTCGGCCATGAGGTCGCGGCGGCCCGGCCGGTGTCCGGCGGGGTCCGGCTGGACCTGGCGGGCCGGGGAGGCGCGGCGGGCTCGCAGCGGTCCCTGGAGACCGAGCACGTCATCGCGGCCACGGGCTTCACGGCGACGTGCGACCGGCTGGGCCTGCTCTCGGACGAGCTGCGCGGGGCGCTGGCCACGGTGGCCGACGGATCGCCGGAGGTGGGGCGGGACTTCGAGTCGTCGCACGCCGGCCTGTTCATGGCGGGCCTGGTCACGGCCTCGGGCTTCGGCCCGGCGATGCGGTTCGTGCACGGGGCGACCTACACGGCGGGGGCGCTGGTCCGAGGGGTGCGGCGGCGGCTGCGCGCCGGGGGCGGCCCCAGCACGATCGTCCGGCAGCCCACGGGCAGCGGTGCCACCGGTTCGCCGTCCGTCCCGCTGCCCGGCGGCACCGCGTAGCGGCGCGGGTGCCGGGTGCCGGACGCGGAACCGTCCGGCACCCGGCGCGCTCGAGCCTGTCCGGCTGACCAAGTCGCAACCGACGACAACGCCGCTGGGGGCACCCCTCCGGGGAGGGCGTGCCAGACCCCGCGTCTCCGGCGTGATCCGCCGGACAGGCCCTGGCTAGCGGCGGGACGCGGTGCGGCCTCGCCGGTACAGAACGGTGCCGGCCACGAGCAGCGCGGCGGCACCGGCACCCGAGGCGGCCAGCGCGGCACCGCTGCCGGTGTGGGCCAGCTGGGGCGAGCGCGCGGAGGACGCCGCGGTGCGCTCGCCGCCGGGCAGGGCGCGGTTCTCACCGTAGGGCGGGGCCGGGGTGACCTGACCGCCGGAAGGCGTCTGCTCACCACCGGGGGGCGGCATCGTGGGCCCGCTGGGGCCCGGCGTGGGCCCGCCGGTGGACGGCCCCGTGGGCCCGGTGGGGCCCGGTGTGGGACCGGTGGGGCCCGGTGTGGGCTGGCCTTCGGGGGGCGTGCCGTGGCCGTGACCGGCGTCGTCTCCGTAGCCCGAGTCGTCGCCGTAGCCGGAGTCGTCCCCGTAGCCCGAGTCGTCCCCGTGACCGGAGTCGTCTCCGTAACCGGAGTCGTCCCCGTGACCGGAGTCGTCCCCGGGCGGTGTGTCCTGCGGGCGGTGGTCGTCCGTACCCGACGTGTTCGCGCAGGCGTTGCCGAAGGCGGGGTCGAGCGCGGCGAGCCCGTCGACGGTGTTGCCGCAGACGTTGGCCTGTGTGTCGACCGGGCTCTGGACGTTGTTGCCGGCCAGAACGCCCGGCGAGCCCGCGGCCACTCCGTCGCTGTGCGTATCGGCGAGGGCGTGGCCGCCGCACAGGGACAGGATGCTCGTCGCAGCGGCGGCCGCCACCATTCCCTTGCTCAGGGTCAGTCGCATGTCGTGGTGGTCTTCCTTGAGAGATGGGAAGGGCCGGCCCCGGGCGCACAGCAAGGTGCCCGGGACCGGCCTCACCCGGCCGGATGGCCGGGATCACGCGTCGTCAGTGGTTGACACAGACGCCCGTGGGCGCGTTGAACAGGCTGATGAGGCCGAAAGAGTTCCCGCACACGTTCAGGTCGTTGTGAACCGGGTGCTGGATGACGTTGCCGGAGAGGAAACCCGACGAACCCGCGGCAACACCGGTCGTGTCGTCGTCGGCGAAGGCGGGGGCGGCCATGCCGAGGGCCAGAACCACACCAGCGACGACAGCGGCGGTCTTCTTCATCTCTATCCCTTCTCTGCGGTCATGCCTCGATGACGGCCGAAACCGAGCGAGCACAACAGGAAGGGCTCGCATCATGACCCGCAGGCTGCACACCAGGAATTGACGGCAGAGGCGGAAGGGGAAACGTGGAACACGACCGGTTCATCCGGATGCATCACGCCGTGAGACGCCGCTCCTCCGAGAGGAGCAACGGATGACGGAGAGCGGCCCGCGCGGGGAAGTCCGCGGGCCGCCGCGCCGCTCTCGGGACCGCGTGCCTCAGCCGCGGACCGCCGACAGGACCGCCATGTCCTCCAGGACGTGCGACAGCGCGCCGTCGCGCTTGGCCTGCGTGGAGTTGTCGGCGCACTGCTGGTTCAGGTCGTCGGAGAGGAGCGGCACGTCCTGCAGGACCGTGGACGGGCCCGGACCGGCGGTCGCGACGTTGATGTCGTTCAGCGCCGCGCACGGCTTGTTGAACGAACCCTCGATGAACGACAACTGCGGGCTCTTGTCCCCCTTGGTCGCCGAGTTGCCGAACGACGACGACGCGCCGTTGCCGTTGGCCACGGTCGGGCCCGAGTCGTCACCCGCGGCAAGAGCCGTGGGAGCGGCCGCGACCGACATTCCGATGACAGAAGCGGCGGCCGCTGCGGCGACCATTGCCTTCTTGAGCACTTCGCGTTCCTTTCCTCGTAGCGACGCACTGTCCTACGGCCACAACAACCCGGCCCGGCGCCATTGGTTGCGGACGTTCACCCGCTTGGCCGCACCGCCCCGGATTTCCCGGCGACGGCCACGGCGGTGGTTCCGGCGGGCTTCGCCGTGTCCGCCGACCGGGTGAACGGGAGAAACCGCACCGTCCGCACGGAGTTGTCCAGAGAGCTCCGGTGAACGGGGTCTCTTCGGAAAGGACTGAGCAATGATCAAGAAGGTCTTCGCCTCGGCGGCTGTCGCCGCTTCCGTCATGGGAGCCTGTGCCGCGACCGCCCCCCAGGCCATGGCTCTGGGCGACGACAGCGGCCCGACCGTGGCCAACGGCAACGGCGCGATGCAGAGCTACGGCAACTCCGCCACGTACGGCAACATGAGCCCCCAGATGGCCCTCATCCAGGGTTCCTTCAACAAGCCCTGCGTCGCCGTGAACGACCTCCCCGTGGCGGCCGCCGGCCCGGGTCCGGCCACGGTGCTGCAGGACGTGCCGCTCCTGTCGGACGACCTGAACCAGCAGTGCACCGAGAACTCCACGCAGGCCAAGCGCGACGGCGCGCTGTCGCACCTGCTGGAGGACGTGTCGCTGCTGTCCGCCAACAGCGAGCGCTGACACGGTCCTCGAGGGGCGGGGTCGCCGGCCGGCGGCTCCGCCCTTCGGTGTGTCCCGGCGGCTGTCAGCGGCCGCCGCCCCCGTACAGCGCCTCGATGTCGTCGGCGTAGGCGTCGAGCACCGCGTGCCGCTTGACCTTCAGGGACGGCGTCAGCATTCCGTTCTCCTCGCTGAATTCGCCCTCGACGAGGGCGAAGGCGCGGATGGACTCCGCGCGGGAGACCGCCTGGTTGGCGAAGTCCACGGCCCGCTGCACGTCGGCGCGCATCCGCGGGTCGCGTGCCAGCTCGGACGCCGGGGTGTCCGCGGGCAGCTTGCGGACCGACAGCCAGTGTGCGACGGCTTCCGGGTCGAGGGTGATCAGGGCGGCGACGAAGGGGCGGTTGTCGCCGACGACGATGCACTGGCCGACGGGCGGGCGGCTGCGCAGCCGGTCCTCCAGGACGGCCGGGGAGACGTTCTTGCCGCCGGAGGTGACGAGGATGTCCTTCTTGCGGCCGGTGATGGTGAGGTAGCCGTCCTCGTCGAGGGAGCCGAGGTCGCCGGTGGCGAACCAGCCGTCGTCCAGGACGGCGTCGGTGGCGGCGGGGTTGTTCCAGTAGGCGCCGAAGACGACCCCGCCCTTGATGAGCACCTCCCCGTCGTCGGCGATGCGTACGGCGGTGCCGGGGACGGGCAGGCCGACGGTGCCCGGGCGGGGCCCGAGGGGCAGGACTACGGTGGCGGCGGCGCTGGTCTCGGTCAGGCCGTAGCCCTCGTAGACGATGATCCCGGCCGCGTAGAAGAACAGGTTGAGGTCGCGGTCGAGGGGGGAGCCGCCGCTGATGGCGTAGCGGGTGCGGCCGCCGAGTTCCTTGCGGATACGGCGGTAGACCAGCAGGTCGTACAGGGCCCAGGCGGCGTACAGGCCGGGGCCCGGTCCCTTGCCCCGGCCGAGGAACCTGTTCATGTGGGCCTCGCCGAAGCGGACGCCGATGCGGTGCGCGCGGTCGAAGGAGGCGCCGCGGCCGAGCTTCTCGGCGGTCGCGCGGCCGGTGTCGTGGATCTTCTCGAAGAGGTAGGGGACGCCGACGAGGAAGGTCGGACGGAACTCCTTGAGCGCGGGGCGCAGTTCGTCGGGCTTGAGGCTCGGGCAGTGGCCGACCTCGATACGGGCCATCAGGCAGGCGATCTGCAGGGTGCGGCCGAGGATGTGGGCGAGCGGGAGGAAGAGCAGGGTGGAGGCGACCTGGTGGGTGACCTCCTTGAAGATGGGGTGCAGCAGCTCGACGGTGTTGGCGGCCTCGGCGTGCAGGTTGGCGTGGGTGAGCACGCAGCCCTTCGGCCGTCCGGTGGTGCCGGAGGTGTAGCAGACGGTGGCGATCGTGCCGGGGGTGAGGGACGTACGGCGCTTCGTGACCTCGTCGTCCGGCACGTCGCGGCCGAGGGCGGTGAGGTCGGCGAGCGCGTCCGCGTCCAGCTGCCACACCCGCGGCGGCGTCGGGTGGCCGGCCGTGGCGGTCGTCACCGTGCCGGCGTTGTCCGCGGTCTCGGCGACGACGAACCGGGCGCCGGAGTCGCGGACGATCCACTCCACCTGCTCGGCGGAGGAGGTGGCGTAGACGGGCACGGTCTGGCCGCCGGCCGCCCAGATGGCGAAGTCCAGGACGGTCCACTCGTACCGGGTGCGGGACATCACGGCCACCCGGCCGCCCGGTTCGAGGCCCGCGGCGATCAGCCCCTTGGCGACGGCGGTGACCTCGCGGGCGAACGCGGCGGCGGTCACCGGCTGCCAGCCGCCGTCCCGCCTGCGGCGCAGGACCACCGCGTCGGGGGCCTCGGCGGCGTTGGTGAAGGGCAGGTCGGCGGTGCTGCCGGCGGTGAGCGGCGCGGCCATGGGGGCGGTGCGGACCTCGCGCACCGTGCCGGTGCCGTCCCGCACGAGCTCGACCGCGGCACGCGCGGCCAGGTCCGTGCGCCGTTTCGCCCGTTTCAGATCCTTGCGTACACCCATGACGGCTCCAGGTCGCGGCCTCGGACGGACAGCTCGAACTTACTCCGGAGTCAACTTACCCGCGCGTAAAGGAAGGTCAATGGGTCCGACCACATCCGCGCGGGCGCGTTGGGGGTGAGGGGCGGGGCCGGGGCCGGGGCCGGGGGTGGGGGTGGGGCCGGGGGTGGGGGTGGGGGTGGGGCGGGGGCCGAAGCCCGGGGCCGGGGCTCGAAGCCGAGCCCGGAGCCCAAGGCCCGAGCCCGAAGCCCAGGGCCGGAATGCGCGGCCGGGGCCGGAGGGCCAGGGCCCGGGGGCCGGGGCCTGGGCCTGAGGCCGGGGCCGAGGCCCGAGGCCGGGGCCGGAACCCGGAACCCGGAGCCCAAGGCCAGAGCCGGAGCCGGGGGCCGGAACCCGGGGCCCGAGGCCGGAGCCGGGGGCCGGGGCCAAGGCCAGGGCCGGGGCCGGGGGCCAGGGCCGGGGCCAAGGCCAGGGCCGGGGGCCAGGGCCGGGGGCCAGGGCCGGGGCCAGGGCCGGGGCCAAGGCCAGGGCCGGGGCCAAGGCCAGGGCCGGGGGCCAGGGCCGGGGGCCAAGGCCGGGGGCCAAGGCCAAGGCCAGGGCCGGGGCCAGGGCCGGGGGCCAAGGCCAAGGCCAGGGCCGGGGCCAGGGCCGGGGGCCAAGGCCAAGGCCAGGGGCCAAGGCCAGGGCCAGAGGCCGGGGCCGGGGCCGGGGGTGGGGCTCAGGTTTTGGTTTGGTGGGCTTGGGCTATTGCTGTGGCCAGGTGGCGGACCTGTTCGTCTTCCGTCTGCCGGGCCAGCTTCGAGGCGGTCTCGTGGAGTGCGGCGAGGCCGGGGGCGCCGGGGATGGCGTGGCCGCGGTCCGCTCCGGCGCGCAGGGCGTCGGCGAAGTAGGCGGCGACGGCCGTCACCTGGACGCGGGGACCCGCCGCGCCCACCGACGGTCGACGGATCGGGCCGGCGGCCCTCGGCGAGGGTGCGGCGCGCGTAGCCGTAGGAGGCGGTGTCGACGTCGAGGGCGAAGGTGGAGACGAGGTCCGGGGAGGGGTCGGCCTCGCGGGCCGTGCCGTCCTGCCGCTGCTCGCCGCCGGTCTCGCCGGGTGCGGGGGCGGGGGCCGGGAGGGCGCCGTCCTTCCGGCCGTCCGCGGTGCTGCCGCCGGACTCGCTCGCGCTGCAGGCCGCCGTCAGCAGCAGGCCGCCCGCGGCCGTGAGCGCCAGCAGGGTGCGGCGCAGGCGCCGGGCGGGCGGACGGGAGACGCCCGGCGGTGCTGTGCGGTACTGCTCCGTCTTCCTTGCCCCCAGGGTGTGTTGACGTCTGCGTCCTCGTCTTCGACTGTGACGTCGCAGGGGGCGGAAACGTGCGGGACGGGGCGTTGCGGAAGGGGCTCGACACGGCCACGATCATGGCCCGCCGAGACCGGTGGGTGACCCTTCCGTCGACCTGGGGCCGGCCCGCGACCGGCCTAGGACACCACGTCCTTGCGGGCGAAACCGCGGAAGGCGAGGGCGAACAGCACGAGCGCGTACGTTACGGAGACCGCCGTGCCCTGGATCATGCCGGACCACTCGGGGTGCGGCTGGACGGCGTCCGCCCAGGCGAACTGCCAGTGCGCGGGCAGGAAGTCGCGCCAGTCGCCGAGGGCGGTCACGGCGTCCAGGACGTTGCCGACGATGGTCAGGCCGACCGCGCCGCCGACCGCGCCGAGCGGGGCGTCGGTCTTCGTGGACAGCCAGAACGCCAGCCCCGCGGTGACCAGTTGGGACACGAAGAGGTACGCCACGACCACCGCCAGCCGCTGGGCGGCGGTCCCCGGCTCCAGCGCGCCGCCGGTCGGGATCTCCAGCGGGCCCCAGCCGTAGGCTGCCGTGCCGACGGCGAGCGCCACCACGGGCAGCAGCACCATGGCCGCCAGGCTGAGTCCGAGCCCGACGACCAGCTTGGACCACAGCAGGCGGGCCCTGGGCACGGGGGCGGCCAGCAGGTAGCGCAGGGAGGACCAGCTCGCCTCGGAGGCGACCGTGTCCCCGCAGAACAGGGCCACCGGGATCACCAGCAGGAAGCCCGCCGACACGAACAGGTTGACGGCGGCGAAGTTGGCGCCGGACGCGGTGGCCGTGTCCATCAGCGTCACCTGGGCGTTGCGGCCGCCCGGGTCGCCGCCGATCGCGAAGGCGACCAGCAGCACGAACGGCAGCGCGGCGAGGATGCCGCCCATGATCAGGGTGCGGCGCCGCTTGAACTGCCGGACCAGCTCGACGCGGAGGGGCAGGGTGCGGCCGGCCCGGTAACCGGAGGCGGACTGCGCGGACGGGCCGTGCCCGGCGAGCGTGCTCATGCGGAGCCTCCGATCAGGGTGAGGAAGGCGTCTTCCAGACGGCGGTGGGGGCCGAACGAGGCGACCGGAACGTCGAGCCGCACCAACTCGGCCAACAGCCGCGCGGCAGCCGCGGCACGGGGCGCCTCCGGCGTACCGGCAGGGGCGGACGCGGCGTCCGGCGCCATCGGCGTCCCGACGGGGGCGGGCGCGGGCGCGTCGACCGTGTCCGGCCTACCGGCGCGCACCTGCGGCGCTCCGGCAGGGGCGTCCGACGCCACGGCGGGAGCGGGCGCGACCCGGGCGTCCGGCGGCACGAACGTCCCTTCGGGGACGGACGCGGGTGCGACGGGCGTCTCCCCTGTCCCGGCGGAGGCCGGCGCGGCCGGCGCACCGACAGGGGCTGGCGCGAGCGGCGTCCCGGCTGGAGTGGGTGCCGCCGTCGGGGCGAGGTGGATCAGGAGGCCCTCGGGGGTGCGGGTCGCTGAGTTCACGCCCGGGAGGGCCGCCACCTTTTCGACCAGCGGGTCGGGGACGGGGGCCGCGAGGCCGACGAGCAGGGTGTCGCCGGAGCCGACGATCTCGTCCACCGGGCCCGCCTGGACGAGCCTGCCGCGGTCCATGACGACCAGGTGGGTGCAGGACTGCTCGACCTCGGCCAGCAGGTGGCTGGAGACGATCACCGTGCGGCCGCCGGCGGCGTACCGGATCATCACCTCGCGCATCTCGCGGATCTGCGGCGGGTCCAGGCCGTTGGTCGGTTCGTCGAGGATCAGCAGGTCGGGCAGGCCCAGCATGGCCTGGGCGATGGCGAGGCGCTGGCGCATGCCCTGCGAGTACGTGCGCACCGCGCGGGCCAGCGCGTCGCCGAGGCCGGCGATCTCCAGCGCCTCGTCCAGATGCGCGTCCTCCGGCGGGCGGCCCGTCGCCCGCCAGTACAGCTCCAGGTTCTCCCGGCCGGACAGGTGCGGCAGGAAGCCCGCGCCCTCGACGAACGCGCCGACCCGGGAGAGCACCGGGGAGCCGGGGCGGACGGCGTGGCCGAAGACGCGGATCTCGCCGGCGTCGGGCCTGATCAGGCCCATCAGCATGCGCAGCGTGGTGGTCTTGCCCGCGCCGTTCGGACCCAGCAGGCCGAGCACCTGGCCCTTCTCGACGCGGAAGGACAGGTCGCGGACCGCGTACCGGTCCGCCGCGCCGGCGTACCGCTTGCTCAGCCCGGTGATCTGCAGCGGGACGCCGGCGAGCGCCGGGTCGGGGGCCGCGGCGGCGGTGCGGCGGCGGCCGGTCAGCAGCAGGGCCAGGGCGACCGCCGCTCCGGCGAGCGGCAGCCACCACACCCACGCGGGCAGCGGCGCGGCGGCCGTCTTCACGCCGGGCGCCGTCGGGACCAGCAGCCCGCCCCGCACGGAGACGGTGTACGTCGCCGGGGCCGCCGGGGAGGCGTAGCCGAGGTCGGTGGAGGCCAGGACCAGGCGCAGCCGGTGTCCCCGCTGGACCTCGTGGTCGATCGCCGGGAGGGTGACCGTGACGTCCTTGCCCGCCCCGGCCCCCTCGACGCGGACCGGCGTGACCAGCTGGGCGGGCAGCACGGGCTGCCCGCCGCCGGGGCCGACGTCGTACACCTTGGCGAACAGCACGGCGGTGTCGCTGGTGGAGCGCACGTGGACGGTGACCGTCGGCGAGCCGGTGATCCTGAGGTCGGTGCGGACCGGCGCCGACTCGAAGCGCGCGTACTGGCCGGGGAAGTCGGCCGACACCCCCACGCCGAGCGACGACAGCTGGGCCAGGCCGCCCAGGCCGCCCAGGCCGCCGAGGCCGGGCAGGGCGGAGACGGCGGGCGGGCCGGCGCCGGCCGGGTTGGCGAAGCTCTGCTCGCGTCCGGTCAGGGCGACCGTCCTGCGTCCGCCGGCCAGTCCGGGGTACGTGTCGCCGCTCGCGCCCCGCAGCTGGGCCGCACCGTCGGTGGAGTCGACGCCTCCGGTGCGGGTGACGCGGAAGGCCGGGCCGGTGTCGGCACGCCGGTCGTCCTTCAGGTAGCGGTCGAACCAGGCGCGCACGCGGGCCTGCACGCGGCCGGTCTCCAGGTCGCCGCCGTCGTGCCCGCCCGCGATCCAGTCGACGTCGACGGGGGCGCCGTTCGCCTGGATCGCCTTGGCGGCCGCGTCGGCCTGGCCGAGCGGGAAGAGAGAGTCGGTCTGGCCCTGCACCAGCAGCGTGGGCACCTTGATGCGGTCGGCGACGGCGGCCGGCGAGCGGGCCTGGAGCAGGGAGCGCGCGGCGGCGTCCGGGGTGCCGGACTGCGCGACCCGCTCGTACATACGGCACAGCCGTGGCTCGAACCTGGCGCAGCCGCCGCCGGTGTTGACGAAGACGCCCGCCCACAGCTTCTTGAAGACGCCGTTGGGGAAGAGCGCGTCCGCCAGGTTCCAGTAGGTGATCGCGGGGGCGATGGCGTCCACCCGGTCGTCGTACCCGGCGGCCAGCAGGGAGACCGCGCCGCCGTAGGAGGCGCCGGCGACGCCGACGCGCGGGTCGCCCGCCGTGTCGAGCCGCACCTCGGGCCGGGCCGCCAGCCAGTCGATGAGCCGGGAGACGTCGGCGACCTCGCCGTCGGGGGCGTTCAGCCCGATCTTCCCGGTGGACCTGCCGAAACCGCGCGCCGACCAGGTCAGCACCGCGTAGCCGTCCCGCGCCAGGTCCTCCGCCTGCTGCCGGACGTCGGCCTTGCTGCCGCCGAAGCCGTGCGCCAGCAGGACCCCCGGACGGCGGCCGGCCGGGCCCGCGGTGAAGTACGAGGTGTCCAGGCGCACCCCGTCCACGGACATCACCCGGTCGCTGCGGCGCACCCGGGGGGCGTCGTCGGAGGCGACGGCCTTCCAGGTGCCGGCACCGGCGAGCACGACGACGGCGGCCCCGGCGGCCAGCAGCCTCCGGGGCCTCCGCAGCAGCCCCCGCACGCGGGGCAGTCGAAGATCCATGCGTCAACGGTACGGTCCGCCGCCGGCGACCGGGGCAGACCCCGGGGTGAGTCGTAGGCCCTCCCCCGGGAGTACGGGCCCGGGCCGGCGTACCGCGGTCGCGGTAGGCGAAACTCGCCGGGCCCGCCGGACTCGCCGGGCTCCCCGGGCTCCCCGGGCTCCCCGGGCTCAGGCCTGCGCGTCCTCCGGGAGGGACACCAGCCAGCGCGTGTCCTTGCGCGGACGGAGGTACAGGACCCAGTACACGGTGGCGACGGCGGTGATGCCGCCGGTCCACAGCAGGTAGCCGGTCTCCTGCTGGCTGAGGACGTAGGCCAGGACCACGATCAGCAGCACCGGCACCGCGGGCCACAGCGGCATGCGCCAGGCGTGCGTGTGCTTGTGGTGGCCGCGGCGGGACAGCAGCGCGGCGACCGCGACCAGCAGGTACATGCCGGTGACGGAGACGCCCGTCACGCCGTACAGGGTGTCGAGGTTCACGAAGCAGAGCAGCGCGCCGGGGACGCCGACCGCGAGCGTGGCGACCCAGGGGGAGCCGAAGCGGCCGAGCCGGGAGAAGACGTTGTTGACCGGCTCGGGCCAGGCCTTGTCGCGGGCGGAGGCGAACAGGACGCGGGAGTTCTGGATGACCATGACGATGCCGGCGTTGACGATCGCGAGGGCCACGCAGAGGCTGACGAAGGTGCCGACGGCCGAGTTGGACCAGGCGGTGACCATGGAGCTGATGTCGCCGCCGGTCAGCGCGGCGATGTCGGGGGCGCCCATGGTGATGGCGGCGACCGGGACCAGGATGATCACGGTGGAGATGGCGAGGGTGGCCAGCACCGTGCGGGCGACGTTGCGGCGCGGGTGCTCCAGCTCCTCGGAGAGGTAGACGGCGGTCGAGAAGCCCTGGGTGATGAAGAGGGCGATGGCGAGGCCGGAGACCACCATCATGGCCGTCACGGTGTCCGCGTGGCCGTCGGCGCCGGCCACCTGCATGGACACCAGGCTGTCGGCGCCCCGCTCGCCGTGGGCGAAGCCGAGGAAGGCCACCACGGCGGCCGCGATGACCTCGAGGACCAGGAAGACGCCGGTGATCCAGGCGTTGGCGCGCAGGTCGAGCAGACCGGCGAGGGTGGCCAGCAGCATCACGCCGGCGCCGGTCATCGCCGGGTCGAGGTGCACGATCGGGGCGAGGTAGTCGGCCGTGCCCATCGCGATCACCGGCGGGACGATCATGACCACCAGCAGGGACAGGACGAACACCAGCCAGCCCGCGAGGCGCCCGGCCATCGTCGACACCATGGCGTACTCGCCGCCCGCGCTGGGGATGAGGGTGCCCAGCTCGGAGTAGCAGAACGCCACGGCGATACAGAGGAGGGAGCCGATGGCGATCGTCAGGGCGGTGGCGGTGCCGAGCGAGCCGAACAGGTCGGGGACGACCACGAACAGCGTGGAGGCCGGTGTCACGCACGAGAGCGTCAGCAGGGTCCCGCCGACCACGCCGATGGAGCGCTTGAGCTTCTGGGGGCTGTCCGCCGCCGCTGCTGCGACGGCGGTCTCGGCGGGGCGGAGCGTGTCGGTCATGCAACAGGTCCGATCGACTCGTACGACTGAGGGTGTGGGTCGGGAGCGCGCTATCGCCTCCGGCGGATCGCGTCCTGGTCTCTACGTCCGCTCCCGGCGCCAGAATGGAACCCCGACGAAAACCATCACGTCAATGGCTGTTTACCTACGGATTCCGTCGCCATCGTGCGATTCATCGAGCGTTAACGTTGCGTCAAGACCGCAAAACGGGCCACTTTCAGCCGTACGGTAACCGTAGCGCGGCCGGAAAAAAAGTGGGGCCGTCCGTATAACGGACGGCCCCACCGGGGGTGCGGGTGACTCTCAGTGGTTGCGCGGGAAGCCCAGGTCGACGCCCGCCGGGGCGTCCGCCGGGTCGGGCCAGCGGGTGGTGACGACCTTGCCGCGGGTGTAGAAGTGCGTGCCGTCGTTGCCGTAGATGTGGTGGTCGCCGAAGAGGGAGTCCTTCCAGCCGCCGAAGCTGTGGTAGCCGACGGGGACCGGGATCGGGACGTTCACGCCGACCATGCCGGCCTCGACCTCCAGCTGGAAGCGGCGGGCCGCGCCGCCGTCCCGGGTGAAGATCGCGGTGCCGTTGCCGAAGGGCGAGCCGTTGATGAGGGCCAGGCCCTCCTCGTAGGTGTCGACGCGCAGCACGCACAGCACCGGGCCGAAGATCTCGTCCTGGTAGGCCTTCGCCGTGGTGGGCACCTTGTCGAGCAGGGAGATGCCGATCCAGTGGCCGTCCTCGTAGCCCTCGACGGTGTAGCCGGTGCCGTCGAGCACGACCTCGGCGCCCTCGGCGGCCGCGTTGGTGACGTAGGACGCCACCTTGTCGCGGTGGACGGCGGTGATCAGCGGACCCATCTCGGAGGTGGGGTCGTTGCCGGGGCCGATCTTGATCTTCTCGGCGCGCTCGCGGATCTTCTCCACCAGCTCGTCGCCGACCGCGCCGACCGCGACCACCGCGGAGATGGCCATGCAGCGCTCGCCCGCGGAGCCGTAGGCGGCCGATACGGCGGCGTCCGCGGCCGCGTCCAGGTCGGCGTCCGGCAGCACCAGCATGTGGTTCTTCGCGCCGCCCAGGGCCTGCACGCGCTTGCCGTTGGCGGAGGCGGTGGTGTGGATGTAGCGGGCGATCGGGGTGGAGCCGACGAAGGAGACGGCCTTGACGTCCGGGTGCTCCAGCAGGCGGTCGACGGCCACCTTGTCGCCGTGGACGACGTTGAAGACGCCGTCGGGCAGGCCCGCCTCGGCGAGCAGCTCGGCGAGCTTCAGCGACGCCGACGGGTCCTTCTCGCTCGGCTTCAGCACGAAGGTGTTGCCGCAGGCGATGGCGATCGGGAACATCCACATCGGGACCATCGCCGGGAAGTTGAACGGCGTGATGCCCGCGACGACCCCGAGCGGCTGCCGGATCGAGGACACGTCGACGCGGCTGGCGACCTGCGTGGACAGCTCGCCCTTGAGCTGGACGGTGATCCCGCACGCCAGGTCGACGATCTCCAGGCCGCGCGCCACCTCGCCGAGGGCGTCGGAGTGCACCTTGCCGTGCTCGGCGGTGATCAGCTCCGCGATCGCGTCCCGGTTGGCGTCCAGCAGGGCGCGGAAGCGGAAGAGGATCTCGGTGCGCTTGGCCAGCGAGGACTGGCCCCAGGTCGCGTAGGCGTCCTTGGCGGCGGCGACCGCCGCGTCCACCTCGTCGACCGTCGCGAAGGCGACCTTCGTGGTGACGGCGCCGGTCGCCGGGTCGGTCACCGGCCCGAACGTACCCGAGGCGCCTTCGACGGTCTTGCCGCCGATCCAGTGGTTGACGATCTTCGTCATGCCCGGTTTCTCCTTCACAGATGGCGGCGTCGGGTGGAGACGTGCCGTTCGTACAGCTCTCGTGCCTCGACCGCCGACGCCCGGGTCGCGGTCTCGGCCACGGGTACATCCCACCAGGCCTGCGCGGGAGGCGCGCCCGACACTGTGTCTGACGTTTCGGTCTCGACGTAGACACATGTGGGTGTGTCGGCGGCCCGCGCCTCGGCGAGCGCCGCGCGCAGTTCCCGGACGGTCCGCGCGCGCAGCACGCGCATGCCGAGGCTGGCCGCGTTGGCGGCGAGGTCCACCGGCAGCGGGGCGCCGGTGTACGTGCCGTCGCCGGCCGGGAAACGGTAGGCGGTGCCGAACCGTTCTCCGCCCACCGACTCCGACAGGCCGCCGATGGAGGCGTACCCGTGGTTCTGCACGATGACGACCTTGATCGCGAGGCCCTCCTGCACGGCCGTCACGATCTCCGTCGGCATCATCAGATACGTGCCGTCGCCGACCAGCGCCCACACGGGCCGGTCGGGGGCGGCCAGTTTCACGCCGATCGCGGCCGGGATCTCGTAGCCCATGCACGAGTAGCCGTATTCGACGTGGTACTGGTCGCGCGAGCGGGTCCGCCACAGCTTGTGCAGGTCGCCCGGCAGCGAACCGGCCGCGTTGACGATCACGTCCGTCTCGTCCACCACGGCGTCCAGGGCGCCGAGGACCTGCGGCTGCGTCGGCCGCGTGTCCGGCTCGTCGGCCTCGAAGCAGGCGTCGACGCGCTGCTCCCAGCGCTCCTTGTCCTCGGTGTACTCCGCGACGTAGGAGTCGGCGGCCCGGTGGTCGTGCATCTCCAGCGCCTCGGTCAGCTCCTGCAGGCCGCTGCGGGCGTCCGCGATCAGCGGCAGGCCGGCGAGCTTGTGGCCGTCGAAGGGCGCGATGTTGAGGTTGAGGAAGCGGACGCCGTCGCCGGTGAACAGGGTGCCGGAGGCGGTGGTGAAGTCGGTGTAGCGGGAGCCGACGCCGATCACCAGGTCGGCGGTGCGGGCGAGCTCGTCCGCGGTCGCGGTGCCGGTGTGACCGACGCCGCCGACGTCCTGCGGATGGTCGTGGCGCAGCGAGCCCTTGCCGGCCTGGGTGGAGGCGACCGGGATGCGGGTGGCCTCCGCGAACTCCGCGAGGGCCTCCTCGGCGCGGCTGTGGTGCACCCCGCCGCCCGCGACGACCAGGGGCCGGCGGGCCGACCGGATCGCCCGGACCGCGTCGGCGAGCTCGGCCGGGTCGGGGCCCGGCCGGCGGACGGCCCAGGTGCGCTCCGCGAAGAACTCCTCTGGCCAGTCGTACGCCTCGGCCTGGACGTCCTGCGGCAGCGCGAGCGTGACCGCGCCGGTGTCCACGGGGTCGGTGAGCACGCGCATCGCGTTCAGGGCCGCGGGGATCAGGGCCGGCGGGCGGGTGATCCGGTCGAAGTACCTCGACACCGGGCGCAGGCAGTCGTTGACCGACACGTCGCCGGCGTGGGGGACCTCCAGCTGCTGCAGCACCGGGTCGGCGGGGCGGCCGGCGAAGACGTCGCCGGGCAGCAGCAGGACCGGGAGGTGGTTGATCGTGGCGAGCGCGGCGCCGGTGACGAGGTTGGTCGCGCCCGGACCGATGGAGGTCGTCACCGCGTGTGTGGACAGCCGGCCGGACTGGCGGGCGTAGCCGACCGCCGCGTGCACCATGGCCTGCTCGTTGCGGCCCTGGTGGTACGGCATGTCAGCGGCGTACTCCACCAGTGCCTGGCCGATCCCCGCCACGTTGCCGTGGCCGAAGATGCCCCAGGTGGCGCCGATGAGCCGGCGCCGCACGCCGTCCCGCTCGGTGTACTGGGCGGACAGGAAGCGCACGAGCGCCTGCGCGACCGTGAGCCTCGCCGTCGAGGTCTGCGCCGTCATCGGTGTCCCTCCCTGTGGTCCGGGTGAAAGCCCTCGGGTGCGCTTTCACGCCGGGGAGATACGCGTGTGCGGCCGAAGCCGTTCGGGACCTCCGGCGCGGGGCCGTAGCGGGCGGGGAGTCGTCGCTCGCACTTCGCTCCTGCCAGGGCGAAGCGGTCTCCCGCGCCGGAGGCGATCTGGACCCGGGGGTCTCGGGGGGCGTGCGCCGCGCCGGTGTCCGACACGAACACGCTTGCCCCGTCCGGGAGTTGCGGTTCCTCAGAACCTGTTTGCACGGTACATCCGACGTGCCGCGGGAGCACCCGCAGCTCGTCGCTCATGTCGCTCGTGTCGCTCATACGGCGGCCTCACAGCAGCCCCACGGCGGCGTCCACGGCCGCGGCCACGTCGCCGTCCGCCGGATACAGCAGCGAACGGCCGGCCACCATGCCCCGCACGGTCGGCAGCCGCAGGGCGCCGCGCCACTTCTCGTACGCCGCCGCCCGGTCCTCGGCTCCGTCGCCGATGTCGCCGCCGAGGAGGACCGCGGGCAGCGTGGAGGTCGCCATGACCTCCGCCATGGCGTCGGGGTCGTCGGTGACCGGCACCTTCAGCCAGGTGTAGGCCGAGGTGCCGCCCAGGCCGGAGGCGATGGCGATGGACCTGGTCACCGCCTCGGCGGACAGGTCGTTGCGCAGTCCGCCGCCGTCGGTGCGGCGGCTGATGAACGGCTCGACGAAGACGGGGAGCCGGCGTGCGGCCATGGCGTCGACGACGCGGGCGGCGGACTCCAGTGTGGTGAGGGAGCCCGGGTCGTCGTAGTCGATGCGCAGCAGCAGCTTGCCGGCGTCGAATCCGAGGCGGTCGATGTCCTCGGGGCGGTGGCCGGTGAAGCGGTCGTCGAGTTCGAAGCGGGCGCCCTGCAGGCCGCCGCGGTTCATGGATCCCATGACGACCTTGTTGTCGAGGGCGCCGAGCAGCAGCAGGTCGTCCAGGATGTCGGCGGTGGCGAGGACGCCGTCCACACCGGGGCGGGACAGCGCCAGACACAGGCGCCGGAGCAGGTCGGCGCGGTCCGCCATGGCGAACCCGCGGTCGCCGACGCCGAGGGCGCCGCGGGCCGGGTGGTCGGCGGCGACGATCATCAGCCGGCCGGTGTCGCCGAGCAGCGGGCGGCGGATCCGGCGGGCGGCGGCCTCCGCGACCGCCTCGGGGTGGCGGGCACGGATGCGCACGAGTTCGGCCACGTCCACGCGGTCGGGCGCGGGCCCTTCGGCGTTGCGGTGCGCGGGCGCGGGCCCGGCGGCGTCCACGCGCGCGGGCGCGGGCCCGGCGGCGTCCACGCGCGCGGGTGCCGGCCTGTCCCCGTCGCCGGGGTGGGCGCCCGTGACGCGGCCGGCCCTCACCGCACCGCTCCGGCCTTCAGGGCGGCCTCGATCTCGTCCGTGGTCGGCATGGCGGAGGAGCACTCCAGGCGGGAGGCGACGATCGCGCCGGCCGCGTTGGCGTGTCGCATGACCGTCTCCAGGTCCCAGCCCTCCAGCAGGCCGTGGCACAGGGAGCCGCCGAAGGCGTCGCCGGCGCCGAGGCCGTTGAGGACGTCGACCGGCAGCGGAGGCACCTCGGCGGTGCCGCCCCGGCTGTCGACGGCGAGGACGCCCTTGGGTCCCTGCTTGACGACCGCGAGTTCGACCCCGGCGTCGAGCAGGGCGCGGGCGGCGGCGTGCGGCTCGCGCACCCCGGTGGCGACCTCCACCTCGTCCAGGTTGCCGACGGCGACGGTGGTGTGGCGCAGGGCCTCCCGGTAGAAGGGGCGGGCCGCGTCGGGGTCGCGCCAGAACATGGGGCGCCAGTCGAGGTCGAAGACGGTGGTGCCGGCCTTGGCCCGGTGGGCGAGGGCGGCCAGCGTCGCCGTGCGGCTCGGCTCCTCGCTCAGGCCGGTGCCGGTGACCCAGAAGACACGGGCCTCGCGGACGGCGTCGAGGTCGAGTTCGTGGGCGTCGATCTCCAGATCGGGGGCCTTGGGCTGCCGGTAGAAGTAGAGCGGGAAGTCGTCCGGCGGGAAGACCTCGCAGAACGTGACGGGCGTGGGCAGGCCGGGGACCGGGGTGACCCAGCGGTCGTCCACGCCGAAGCCCTTCAGCGCCTCGTGGAGGTAGACGCCGAAGGGGTCGTCGCCGGTCCGGGTGATCACCGCGGAGCGGCGGCCCAGGCGGGCCGCGGCGACCGCGACGTTGGCCGCCGAGCCACCGAGGAACTTGCCGAAGGTCGTCACCTGCGGCAGCGGGACACCGGTCTGCAGGGGATACAGATCCACCCCGATCCGCCCCATGGTGATCAGGTCGTACGCCATCGGCTTCCCTTCACATCGGCTCTCCGGCGTTTCTAGCTCCGCACGGCGAGCCGTGTCAATATTTTGTCCGGACATTCGGACGAGTCCTTCGGCAGCGCTTGCCGCGAGTCCGCGTCGCCGGCGTCAACGCGCCGCGCCGGTGAGCCCGCGTACGCCTTTGCTGCACTCCTGTCACAAAAGCCACCCCTGTGTCACACATGTCGCATGTTCGCGGGCGGGCCGTCACACCCGGCGCACAGCCGCTGCCCGCCGCCGGGGTGGCTCGTTGGGCACAGGGTTCCTGATCGCCAGCGCAGCGCCCGGTCCCCCCGACGGCCGCCCCCGGCCGCCACCGCGGTGCGCGCGGGGAGGTGCAAGTCGATGACCGACCGAAGGCTCTGGTCGTACAAGGAGATCGCGGCGCACATCCGGGTACAGCCGGACACCGTGCGGTCGTACCGCAAGCACGGACTGCTCCCGCCGCCCGACCACGTCGAGGGCGGCAAGCCCTACTGGTACGCCGACACCGTCCGCGCCTGGGTCGCCGCCCGGCCCCGCAACCGCGGGCGCCGGGAGGACTGACCGTCCCGGCACGGCCCCCGGTCGCCGTCAGTCCCACGGCGCGACGACCGTCACCCCCGCTCCGGGCGCCGTGCCGAGCGCCGCCAGCGCCTCCGGCACCGCGTCCAGCGGGATCGTCGACGTCACCAGCAGATCGGGGCGCAGCACGCCCGCCCGCACCAGCTCCAGCATCGGGGCGTAGGTGTGGGCGGCCATGCCGTGGCTGCCCATGACGTCGAGCTCCAGGGCGATCGCGCGGGCCATCGGGACGGCGGTCGTGCCGTCCGGCGACGGCAGCAGGCCCACCTGCACGTGCCGGCCGCGACGGCGCAGGCCGTTCACGGACGCGGCGCAGGTGGCGGGCGAGCCGAGGGCGTCGAGGGAGAGGTGGGCGCCGCCGCCGGTCAGCTCGCGCACGGCCTGCGCGGTGTCCGGCGCACGCGACGCGTCCACGCAGTGCGCCGCGCCGAACCGCCGCGCCAGCTCCAGCGCCCCGGCCGACACGTCGACGGCGACGACCCGCGCGCCCGACGCCGCCGCGATCATCACCGCGGACAGGCCCACGCCCCCGCAGCCGTGCACCGCGACCCACTCCCCCGCGGCCACCCGGCCCCGCTGCACCACCGCGCGGAACGCCGTCGCGAACCGGCAGCCGAGCGACGCCGCCGTCGCGGACGACAGCTCCGGCGGTACGGCGACCAGATTCACGTCGGCGTGGTCCAGCGCCACGTACTGCGCGAAGGAGCCCCAGTGGGTGAAGCCGGGCTGGGTCTGCCGCTCGCACACCTGCTGCTCGCCCGCCGCGCACGCGCCGCAGGTGCCGCACGCGCACACGAACGGCACGGTGACCCGGTCGCCGGGACGCCAGCCGGTGATCCGGTCGCCCACCGCCTCCACGACACCGGCGAGCTCGTGGCCGGGCACGTGCGGCAGCGTGATGTCCGGGTCGTGGCCCTGCCAGCCGTGCCAGTCGCTGCGGCACAGGCCGGTGGCCTCGACCCGCACGACCACGCCGTGCCCGGCGGGCCGCGGATCCGGCACGTCCCGCACCTCGGCCGGCTCCCCGTACCGTTCGAACACCACTGCGCGCATCCGCCGCCTCGCCTTCGTCCGCCCCAGGGGCCCGTCCGGTTCGTCCGCGCAGGGGCCTGTCCGGATACGCCCTGGCCTCGGCTCCTGGAGATCACCGCGTTCTCGCGGAACTCTAGGGGAGGGTCCGGGGCGGGACCGGGGAAGACCCGGGGGAGCCCGCCGCGGCGGGCGATCCTTGGATAAATACCCCCTAGGGGTACAGTGGAGTTGGTGGAGGCCCCCGTGGGCCCCCACAGCCCCACCCGCCTCGACGAGGAGAGAGACATGACCGCCCAGTCCGACACCCCGGGTTCCGTCACCACCGTCTACAAGGTGAGCGGCATGAGCTGCGGGCACTGCGAGGGCTCCGTCTCCGGTGAGATCTCCGAGATCCCCGGCGTCAGCTCGGTGAAGGCCGTCGCCTCGACCGGCGAGGTCACCGTGGTCTCCGCGGCCCCCCTCGACGAGGCCGCGGTGCGCGCCGCGGTGGACGAGGCCGGCTACGAGCTCGTCGGTACCGTCTGACCGACAGCACCTGTTCTCCGACCGGCCGTGCCGACCAGCTGATACTGCGTCCGCGCGGTCCGGTCCGATGTCTGGAGTCCGGACATGACCAGCACCACCGCCCCCACCCCGGCGGACCAGGACGGCCACGCCGAGGTCGAGCTGCTCATCGGCGGGATGACCTGCGCCTCCTGCGCGGCCCGCGTCGAGAAGAAGCTCAACCGCATGGACGGCGTCACGGCCACGGTGAACTTCGCGACGGAGAAGGCCAAGGTCAGCTACCCCTCCGGGGTGCAGGTCGCCGACCTGATCGCCACCGTGGTGAAGACCGGCTACACCGCCGAGCAGCCCGCGCCGCCCCGGCCGGAGCCGGAGTCCGCCGCGGAGACGACGCCGGAGGACCCCGAACTCGCCGCCTACCGGCAGCGCTTCACCGTCTCCGCCCTGCTGGCCGCCCCGGTCGTCCTGATGTCCATGATCCCGGCCCTCCAGTTCGACAACTGGCAGTGGCTGGCGCTCACCCTCGCCTCCCCCGTGGTCGTCTGGGGCGCCCTGCCCTTCCACCGGGCCGCCTGGACGAACGCCCGGCACGGCGCCGCCACCATGGACACCCTCGTCTCGGTCGGCACGCTGGCCGCGTTCACCTGGTCGCTGTGGGCGCTCTTCTTCGGTGACGCGGGCATGACCGGTATGCGGGACGAGTTCAGCTTCACCGTCTCCCACGCGGAGGGCACGTCCACGATCTACCTGGAGGTCGCCTCCGGCGTCGTCGCCTTCATCCTGCTCGGCCGCTTCCTGGAGGCCCGCTCCAAGCGCCGGGCGGGAGCGGCCCTGCGGGCGCTGATGGAACTCGGCGCCAAGGACGTGGCCGTACTGCGCGCCGGCCGCGAGGTCCGCGTGCCGGTGTCCCAGCTGGCCGTCGGTGACCGTTTCGTCGTACGGCCCGGGGAGAAGATCGCCACCGACGGCACCGTGGTCGAGGGCTCGTCCGCGGTGGACGCCGCCATGCTGACCGGCGAGTCGGTGCCGGTCGACGTGACCGTCGGCGACGCCGTCACCGGCGCGACGGTGAACGCCGGGGGCCGGCTGGTCGTCGAGGCCACCCGGGTCGGCGCCGACACGCAGCTCGCCCGGATGGCGCGGCTGGTGGAGGACGCGCAGAACGGCAAGGCCGAGGTGCAGCGGCTCGCCGACCGCATCTCCGCGGTGTTCGTGCCCGTCGTGATCGGGATCGCGATCGCCACGTTCGGGGGGTGGCTCGGCGCCACCGGCGACACCGTCGCCGCGTTCACCGCGGCCGTCGCGGTGCTGATCATCGCCTGCCCGTGCGCGCTGGGCCTGGCCACGCCGACCGCGCTGATGGTCGGCACCGGGCGCGGCGCGCAGCTCGGCATCCTCATCAAGGGCCCCGAGGTGCTGGAGTCGACCCGGCGCGTCGACACCGTCGTCCTCGACAAGACCGGCACCGTCACCACCGGACGCATGACCCTCCAGGAGGTGTACGCCGCCGACGGCGCCGACGAGAAGCAGGTGCTGCGGCTCGCGGGCGCCGTGGAGCACGCCTCCGAGCACCCCGTCGCCCGGGCGGTGGCCGCGGGCGCCGAGGAGCGCGTCGGGCGGCTCCCGGAGGTCGAGGCGTTCGAGAACGTGCCCGGACGGGGCGTACGCGGGCGCGTGGAGGGCCTCGAGGTGGCCGTGGGGCGGCTCTTCGAGGAACTGCCCGCGGACCTGACCCGGGCCAAGGACGAGGCCGAGCGGGACGGCCGTACGGCCGTCGTGGTCGGCTGGGACGGTGTGGCACGCGGTGTCGTGGCCGTCGCGGACGCGGTCAAGGAGACCAGCGCCGAGGCCGTGCGCGAACTGCGGGCGCTGGGGCTCACGCCGATGCTGCTGACCGGGGACAACCGGGCGGTGGCGCAGGCGGTGGCCCGGGCCGTCGGGATCGACCCCGGCGACGTGATCGCCGAGGTGCTCCCGGAGGACAAGGTCGACGCCGTCAGGCGGCTCCAGGCCGAGGGGCGCAGCGTGGCCATGGTGGGCGACGGGGTCAACGACGCGGCCGCGCTGGCCACCGCCGACCTGGGCCTGGCGATGGGGACCGGGACGGACGCGGCGATCGAGGCGGGCGACCTGACACTGGTGCGCGGGGACCTGCGGGTGGCCGCGGACGCGATCCGGCTCTCGCGCCGCACGCTGTCGACCATCAAGGGCAACCTGGTGTGGGCCTTCGGATACAACGTGGCCGCACTGCCGCTGGCCGCCGCGGGCCTGCTCAACCCGATGATCGCGGGAGCCGCGATGGCCTTCTCGTCGGTGTTCGTGGTGACGAACAGCCTGCGGCTGCGGAGGTTCAGGTGACGTTCCGCCGAGGGAACGTTCCGCCGACGGCCGGCGATTTTATTACCGGCGAGTTGGTAGGGGCGGAAGTGAAAGTCCCTCTAGAGTCCTGCCCCGGCCTCACATAAGCTCTTCACAAGCCTCGCGCATCATCCTTACGCTTGAGTCCCGGTCGCCGGATCAGGGCTCTTGCGTATCTAACGGACATATGCAAGAGACGCAGATCACAGTGATGTGAACGTAACCATCGAGGGGGCTCGAAGGTCTAAGTTGACGATGTCAGAAGGCGTCTTGGGGGGCGCCGACTGGCGTCTGGAGAATGTCTTGGGGGACTTTCTCCGGAGATGCGTTGCCGGGGCACGTACAGCGGGAAGCTTTGAGCGGCCCTCCCGTGCGTGCGCTGTCCCGGCAGATCGCACACCCGAGCGGTACGGCGACTTTTGCTCGTTCTGCTCAACCGCACGATCTGCGCAACCGCACGATCTGCAAGACCTGCTCGACCGCTCGTTGTGCTCAACAGCGATTCAGGCGCTGTCCTCACAGACGCCCGGCCGGATCCCGTGGGGGGAATCCGCACCGGGACATGGGAAGGCGCCCTGGTCGTCGGCCCGTGGGGGGACCGGCGCCAGGGCGCCTTCTGCCTTGTTTCTGCTTTGTGCTTCTTGTGGCCCGGTTCGCCTCCGGGACGCCCGAGCCGGCGTCGAGGACCCGACCGCGCTCAGCGCTTCACGCCGCGCGCCCGAGCCCCCGACCGCGGGTCAGCGCTCCTCGACCGGCACGAAGTCGCGCTCGACGACGCCCGTGTAGATCTGGCGCGGGCGTCCGATGCGGGAGCCCGGCTCCTTGATCATCTCGTGCCACTGGGCGATCCAGCCCGGCAGTCGGCCCAGCGCGAACAGGACCGTGAACATCTCGGTCGGGAAGCCCATCGCGCGGTAGATCAGGCCGGTGTAGAAGTCCACGTTCGGGTAGAGGCTGCGCGAGACGAAGTAGTCGTCGGAGAGCGCGTGCTCCTCCAGCTTCAGCGCGATGTCCAGCAGCTCGTCGGACTTGCCGAGGGCGGACAGCACGTCGTGCGCGGCGGCCTTGATGATCTTGGCGCGCGGGTCGAAGTTCTTGTAGACCCGGTGGCCGAAGCCCATCAGCCGGACGCCGTCCTCCTTGTTCTTCACCTTGCGGATGAAGGAGTCGACGTCGCCGCCGGCGTCCCGGATGCCTTCCAGCATCTCCAGGACGGACTGGTTGGCGCCGCCGTGCAGCGGGCCCCACAGCGCGTTGATGCCGGCCGAGATCGACGCGAACATGTTGGCCTGCGACGAACCGACCAGGCGGACCGTGGAGGTCGAACAGTTCTGCTCGTGGTCCGCGTGCAGGATCAGCAGCTTGTCGAGCGCGGAGACCACGGTCGGGTCGAGGTCGTACTCCTGCGCGGGCACGGAGAAGGTCATCCGCAGGAAGTTCTCGACGTAGCCGAGGTCGTTGCGCGGGTAGACGAACGGGTGGCCGATCGACTTCTTGTACGCGTACGCCGCGATCGTCGGAAGCTTGGCGAGCAGGCGGATCGTCGAGAGGTTGCGCTGCTTCTCGTCGAACGGGTTGTGGCTGTCCTGGTAGAACGTGGACAGCGCCGAGACCACCGACGACAGCATGGCCATCGGGTGGGCGTCGCGCGGGAAGCCCCGGTAGAAGTTCTTGACGTCCTCGTGCAGCAGGGTGTGCTGCGTGATCTCGTTCTTGAAGGACGACAGCTCGTCGACGGTCGGGAGCTCGCCGTTGATCAGCAGGTAGGCGACCTCCAGGAAGGTGGAGCGCTCGGCCAGCTGCTCGATCGGGTAGCCGCGGTACCGGAGAATGCCCGCCTCGCCGTCGAGGTAGGTGATCGCGGATTTATAGGCGGCCGTGTTGCCGTAGCCGCTGTCCAGGGTCACCAGACCGGTCTGGGCGCGGAGCTTCCCGATGTCGAAGCCCTTGTCGCCGACGGTGCTGTCGATCACCGGGTAGGTGTACTCGCCGTCGCCGTACCGCAGTACTACAGAGTTGTCGCTCACGTCTTCCCTCACCGACGTAGTGCCTCATCTTCGAGGTTGCCCTGACTGTCTCTACCATCCCCCAATTGGCTCAGGAGAGTGCACTCGGGGTCGACCATCGGGCCTATTGACGGCACTCAGTGCCGTCAACTTGCTCATCCTGCCCCCTCTGTTGCTCATCCGGAAGTGCTGTGTGACCTAGGCGACTCATTTGATCGATCATTTTTTACGATGCCTCTCGCCGAAGCGGCCCCGCGGGGCCTACAGGGGCCCGGGTGAGAGGCGGAAGTCGAGCGCCGTGCAGCGGCGTCCCGCGGACACCGAGCGCACCGCCTGACCGATCGCCTTGCGCGAACCGACGAGGACGACCAGCTTCTTGGCCCGGGTGACCGCCGTATACAACAGGTTCCGCTGGAGCATCATCCAGGCGCCGGTGGTCACCGGGATCACCACGGCCGGATACTCGCTGCCCTGGGAGCGGTGGATGGTCACCGCGTACGCGTGCGCCAGTTCGTCCAGCTCGTCGAATTCGTACGGAACCTCCTCGTCCTCGTCCGTCAGCACCGTCAGGCGCTGGTCGACCGGGTCCAGCGAGGTGACCACGCCCACGGTGCCGTTGAAGACACCGTTCTTGCCCTTCTCATAATTGTTGCGAATCTGGGTCACCTTGTCTCCGACGCGGAAGACCCGGCCGCCGAAGCGCTTCTCGGGCAGATCCGGACGGCCCGGGGTGATGGCCTGCTGGAGCAGCCCGTTGAGCGTGCCGGCGCCGGCCGGCCCGCGGTGCATCGGCGCGAGCACCTGGACGTCCCGGCGCGGGTCGAGGCCGAACCTGGCCGGAATGCGCCGGGCCGCCACGTCCACCGTGAGCCGTCCGGCCGCCTCGGTGTCGTCCTCGACGAAGAGGAAGAAGTCCTTCATGCCGTCGGTGACCGGGTGCTGCCCGGCGTTGATCCGGTGCGCGTTGGTGACCACGCCGGACTGCTGGGCCTGGCGGAACACGCGCGTGAGGCGGACCGCCGGGACGGGACTGCCCTCGGCGAGCAGATCGCGCAGCACCTCGCCGGCGCCCACGCTGGGCAGCTGGTCGACGTCCCCGACGAACAGCAGGTGGGCGCCGGGCGGGACCGCCTTGACCAGCTTGTTCGCCAGCAGCAGGTCCAGCATCGAGGCCTCGTCGACCACGACCAGGTCGGCCTGCAGAGGACGGTCCCGGTCGTAGGCCGCGTCGCCGCCGGGCTTCAGCTCCAGCAGGCGGTGGACGGTGGAGGCCTCCGCGCCGGTGAGCTCGGCCAGGCGCTTGGCGGCCCGGCCGGTGGGGGCGGCCAGCACGACCCGGGCCTTCTTGGCGCGGGCCAGCTCCACGATCGAGCGGACCGTGAAGGACTTGCCGCAGCCGGGACCGCCGGTGAGCACGGCGACCTTCTCGGTCAGCGCCAGCTTGACGGCGGCCTCCTGCTCGGGGGCGAGGTCCGCCCCGGTGCGGCCCCTCAGCCAGCCCAGCGCCTTGTCCCAGGCCACCTCGCGGAAGCCCGGCATCCGGTCCTCGTCGGTGCGCAGCAACCGCAACAGCTGGGCGGAGAGCGAGAGTTCGGCACGGTGGAAGGGGACGAGCCAGATCGCGGTGACGGGCTCCCCGCCGTCCGGTCCGGGCACCTTCTCCCGTACGACACCGGGGTCCTCGCCCTCCTCCGGGGGCGCCGCCAGCTCGGCGAGGCACTCGATGACCAGGCCGGTGTCGACCTGCAGCAGCTTCACCGCGTCCGCGATCAGCCGTTCCTCGGGCAGGTAGCAGTTGCCCTGGTCGGTGGCCTGCGACAGCGCGTACTGCAGGCCGGCCTTGACGCGCTCCGGGCTGTCGTGCGGGATGCCGACGGACTGGGCGATCCTGTCGGCGGTCAGGAAGCCGATGCCCCAGACGTCGGCCGCCAGCCGGTAGGGCTGGTTCTTCACGACGGAGATGGAGGCGTCGCCGTACTTCTTGTAGATGCGCACCGCGATGGACGTCGAGACCTCGACCGTCTGGAGGAAGAGCATGACCTCCTTGATGGCCTTCTGTTCCTCCCAGGCGTCGGCGATCTTCTTGGTGCGCTTGGGGCCCAGTCCCGGCACCTCGATCAGGCGCTTCGGCTCCTCCTCGATGATCCTCAGGGTGTCGGTGCCGAAGTGCTGGGTGATGCGGTCGGCGAAGACCGGCCCGATGCCCTTGACCAGGCCGGAGCCCAGGTAGCGGCGGATGCCCTGGACGGTGGCCGGCAGCACCGTCGTGTAGTTCTCGACCGTGAACTGCTTGCCGTACTGGGGGTGGGAGCCCCAGCGGCCCTCCATCCGCAACGACTCGCCGACCTGGGCGCCCAGCAGCGCGCCGACGACCGTGAGCAGGTCGCCCGCGCCGCGGCCGGTGTCGACCCGGGCGACCGTGTAGCCGTTCTCCTCGTTGGCGTACGTGATGCGCTCGAGCACGCCCTCGAGCACGGCCGTGCGCCGCTCCCCCGGTCGGGAGGGACTCCCCGCCTGATTGGACATGATCCGACGCTACCCCCGGGCTCTGACATCACGATCCGGTCTCGGGCCCCTGCGTCCCGCCGTGCGATCCGGGGGCGCCGGTGAAGGTGGTCCCGAACGACGAGGACGGCGGGACGAGCACCACGCGACGAGGACCACACGGACGAGAACCACACGGACGAGAACCACACGGACGAGAACCACACGGGACGAGAACCACACGGACGAGAACCACACGGGACGAGGACGACGGGACGGGGACCCTCATGAACGACTACGACCTGCTGGTCGTGGGATCGGCCAACGCCGACCTGGTGATCGAGGTCGAGCGCCGGCCGGGCGCCGGGGAGACCGTGCTCGGCTCCGACCTGGCCGTGCACCCGGGCGGCAAGGGCGCGAACCAGGCGGTCGCGGCGGCCCGCCTCGGAGCCCGTACGGTCCTGCTGGCCCGGGTCGGCGACGACGCCCACGGCCGGCTGCTGCTGGACTCGCAGCGGGCGGCCGGGGTCGACACGGTGGGCGTGCTGGTGGGCGGGGCGCCGACCGGGGTCGCGCTGATCACGGTGGACCCGTCGGGGGACAACAGCATCGTGGTCTCGCCGGGCGCGAACGGCCGGCTGACCCCGCAGGACGTCCGGACGGCCGCGAGCCTCTTCCAGGCCGCGCGGGTGGTCTCCACCCAGTTGGAGATCCCGCTGGAGACGGTCGTGGAGGTGGTCCGCAACCTGACGCCGGACAGCCGTTTCGTGCTGAACCCGTCCCCGCCCCGGCCGCTGCCGGGCGAGGTGCTGGCGGCCTGCGACCCGCTGATCGTCAACGAGCACGAGGCCAGGGTGATCCTGGGCGACGCGTGCGTGAGCGACCGGCCGGAGGACTGGGCGCGGCTGCTGCTCGCCAAGGGCCCGCGTTCGGTGGTGGTGACGCTGGGCGCGCGGGGCGCCCTGGTGGCGTCCTCGGCGGGCGTCGGCCGCGTCCCGCCCGTGCGGGTCGACGCGGTGGACACGACGGGCGCGGGCGACGCGTTCACGGCGGCGCTGGCCTACCGCCTGGGAACCGGCGCGCCGCTGCCGGAGGCGGCGCAGTACGCGGCCCGGGTGGGAGCGGTGGCGGTCACCCGGCGGGGCGCGCAGGAGTCGTTCCCGACGGCGACGGAGGTCGAGGAGCTGTGAGACGCGCCGCTGAGCTGCGGTGCCGTGGTGCCCGGACATGCTTCGAGGGGGCCCGGCCCGTCGGCCGAACCCCCTCGGTTTTCCCCTCCCGTTCAGAACCCCCGCGATCCCCCCGGATCCCCACCCAGAAGCCCTGATTCCACGTACGACCCGCCAGGCGGGGGGAGGGTTGCACGGGTGCGCGGAATTTTTTCCGGGCCCGGCGGGCGCCTGTCCCCGGTCGGCGGAACGGTGCGGTGATCACGTCGCGGAGATGTCCGGATCCTGCCACACCACGATCAACTGCATTGCTTGTGCAACCTGTTGTGATGCAACATGCGCGAACGCGCTGTGATTCTTTGATGATTACGTGATGCACGGGGGTGGGCACGTGAAGTTCGACATGGGGTCGACGACCCTGTCGGAGCTCGGCAGGAGCACGGTCGGTTCCAGTGACGACCTGGGCACGTTGATCCGGTGGCTGATCCAGGCGGCGGAGCCGTTGGAGGGCAAGTTCAACGGATCCGGCAAGGTCGCCTTCGACTCGTTCAAGGCCAGGGCGGACGAGATCACCAACGCCCTGAACAGCTCGCTCGGCGCGATCCTCGGCGGTCAGAGCGGCATGGACACCGCCTTCGGTACCGGTGACGTCGAGACCCGGGACAACGCGACCAAGAACATGGGCGCGGCCAACTTCGACGCCGCCCGCTTCGGCGGCCGGTAGACACGGCCGACAGGGAACAGGGGGATTGTGACGATGGGTCAGAGCCAGGACCGCCGCTCGTACGACACCGGCGCCTCCAGCGAGGTGCAGGGCAGCCTGCAGGGCATCATCGGCCAGTTGGAGCGCGTGCTGTCGGACCGTGACCGTGCGGTGAAGGCCGCGATGGCCGACTTCCAGGCCGACGGCGTCTCGGACGAGTACCACGGCAAGGAGGTCCGCTGGAACCACGCCGCGACCGAGGTGCGCAACATCATCCACCTCGTCCGCACCACGCTCGAGGAGAACGACGGGACCGCGCAGTCGACGATGGCCAAGGCGCGGGCGGCGGTCGACAACATCGGTTGAGCCGGGATATGTCACGGCGATGGCGACGTCGACGTGAACTGCTTTGACTTCACGGGGGATCCACATGACGGGGTGGGACATCTCGCCCTCGGGCGTGCAGCACGTCCTGAACGAGACGGGGAAGGCCGCCGAGGGGCTCTCGAACACCGGCAAGGCACTCGGCGAGACCCTGCCGAGCGCGGCGAAGTCCGCCGGCACGATCCAGCAGGGCGGTGTCGAGAAGAGCGGGGTGCAGGGGCCGGTCGCGGCGGCGCTGGGTGAGTTCTTCGAGGCGTACCAGAAGGACCTGACGTATGTGGCTGTCCGCACGTCGAACTCCCTGAGCGGGGCGGCCACCGCCACCAGCGAATACATCAAGGGTGATCTGGAGATGGCCGCGAAGGCGCAGGCGAACGCGCTGAAGGAGCCCAAGATCGACCTGCCCGGGGCCGAGGGACCGCAGGGGGGTCAGTGAGCGCCGACCTCATCGATCCGCAGAACATCCCGCAGTTCACCGGCGACTTGGAGCAGCTGAGCACCGACGCCCTGCTGCTGACCGCGGAGGCGTCCGCCTTCCGGTTCGCCGGGGCGGACGTGCACGCCAAGTTCCAGGGCCTGTCCGCGTGTTATTCGGCCCCGGAGGCGGAGCAGCTCTTCGCGACGACCGCTCCGGTCGCGGCCAAGGCCGACAGGTTCGCCGACGACCTGGAGAAGGTGGGCGCGGCGCTGAGCGCCTACGAGGCGGAGATCCAGCCGCTGGTGGCCAGGCTCAGGAGCCTGAAGGCGCGGGCCGAGACCTTCCGGGCGGACATCGCGGGCGACGACCACTGGCGCGAGGACGACGACAACGTCCAGCTCAACAACGACCTCGTGCACGACGTCAACGCCGCGACCGCGGCCTTCTGGCAGGCCGAGATCACCTGCCACAACAAGATCACGGCACTGGTGCACGGCTCGACGCTGATCGTGGAGGACGGCGCACAGAAACGTCTCCTCAAGCGGGGCACGTCCACCTACGGCTTCACCGAGGATCTCCTCGACTCCTCCGACGAACTGCCCTGGGGCAGGACGGTCGAGAAGGAGCGGCACGGTCTGGACTGGCTGGGCCACCAGGTCGTGGAGTTCGGCAAGGGCTTCTTCGTCGACGGCGTGTGGGGCACGATCCGCGGGCTCGGCACACTGGTCGGCTTCGACGGCCTGGACGCGATGGGCGAGGCCTGGAAGGGGCTCGGCAAGCTCGTGACCGGCCTCGGGATCACGCTCTCGCCGCTCGGGACGGCGTACTGGCTGCTGCCCGACGACAAACTGCCCGCCTACCTGCGCGACTCCCGGCGGACGGTGACCGAGGCCGGCAAGGCGCTGATCGCCTACGACGAGTGGGGCAGGAACCCGGCGCGGGCCGGCGGCGCGGTCACCTTCAACGTGCTCACGACCGTCTTCACCGGCGGCGCGGGCACCGCGGCCAAGGGCGGCGCCGTCGCGCGGACGATCGGCGCGCTCGGCAGAGCGAGCCGGCTGGTCGACCCGATGACGTACATCGGCAGGGCGGCGAAGTTCGGCACGGTCAAGGTGGCCGACCTCTTCGGCAGTCTGAAGAACTTGCGGACCGGGGCATACACCGACGTCCTCTCGGGGGCCGGGAGGGTCCAGCCGGACGGCAGCGTGCTGAGGATCGCCGACGACGTCCCGGTCGTGGTCGGCAACCACATCGAGTGGCCGGACGGAACACGCCTGAACCTGGACGACGGCTCGGTCATCAAACCGGACGGCACGCGGGCGACGGCCACGGTGGAACTCTCGGCCGCGGACCGGGCGATGCTGGAACACACCCTGCCGCACGGGGAGGCGGTGCCGGTGGGCGCGGGCGGCAGGGCCGCGGCACATGCCGGGGGCGAGGCGGCACATGCCACCAGCGACGCTACGACTCACGGCGGCAGAAGCGCCGCGGCGCACGCCGGGTCCCACGGCACGGACACGCTGCCCTCACCCGAGGCACACGCAACCGGCGGCCCCCACGGCGTCGCAGACGGCCACAGCAGTGGCGGCCGCGACGGCACGACCGGCGGAAGGCGCGGACCCGGTTCAGGTGACCACGATCCCCTGGCGCACGAGCGCGAGATCATGCGCCAGCAGGTGGAGCGGGCCAACACGGATCCGAAGTGGTTCGCAGAGAACTACCGGTCCAACGGATACCGGCGCTCGACCAGCTACACCGGCGGATACGGCCAGCCGATCCCGCACTTGGTTCCCAACCCCTTCGGTGGACCGAACAAGTGGATCGCCGCGAGCGACATGCCGCCGCCAATTCAGGAACGTTACGTCAGCAACGTGCCCAAGGTCGGCACGCGGTTGAATGTGAGCGATGAGGTCCAGCGTTATCTGGATGAACAAGCTGCCAAACGCGACCGCGCCATACACCTCGACAACGCGGCCGAGACCAGGCTCGAGGCAGCCGAAAAGGCATACGCCGCGCAGCCGACAGACGAACTTGCCGAAGCGATGAGGCAGGCAGAAGAAGCGCACAAACCACTGCACTCAGGCATGAACCGAGCGAGTGAGATGTTCGGCGAGCATGTCGCCGAACACCGCGCAATTCCTGAGCATTTCCCTGACGCAATACGTGTGGACGACGGAGCGTTCGGAAACAACCGATTCGACCAGATCTACAAGACACCGGACGGCCGTTACGTGGTCGTCGAGGCGAAGGGGTCCGAAAGCGCCAACCTCGGAGTCCGCAAGGGCCACAGCGGACGCCTGGTGAAACAGGGCTCGCGGGAATACTTCGAGACGATCCTGCAAGAAATGGAAAAGCGGGCCAGGAGAAACGAGAAAAAGGGCTTGCTCGACGAGGCCGAAGCCGAACGCAGGCTGGCGGACGACCTGGACAGAGCACTCACGGCCAAGAAGGTGGACTATGTACTCGTCAAGGCCAAGTCCGACGGGGCTCAGTACGCTGGTTACGACATGTACAGGTTCGATGTGACGAAATGAGGGTTCCGCCCGTGCCGACGAGGATTTCACGACCCCCGGTCGAGGGTGGCCATCCGGATCCGGACGCGTTCCGGAAGGTTCTGAACCAGCGCACTGTCGAGAAGATCGAGCGTCTCGAAAGCGCTCCCGACGCGTTCGGGCGTACTTTCAGCAGCGCACTGAGCACGGCCACGCTCCAGTGCCTGAACGATCCCCCGGCCGAGATGCTGGAAACCTGGGAGGCCTGGACCATGGCCATGCAGGTGGGCTCCGCGCTGTTCGCTTCGGCCACCGCTCCACCCGGCTCCACCGTGCCGTGCATGATCGCCCACAAGATCCGCAGTATCCCGGCCGTCGGCGTCCGGCACTTCACGGACGCCGGCACCTGGCTTGAGGCTTTCTGGCTGGCGGTGATCTGCCGTGACCAGGCCCGGATGACTCAGCTCTGCCAGGTTCCCGTCGAGACTCTGCGGGCCTCGGGTGCCGTGTTCGAGGAGTACATCTATCACTGGGTCGACGCCCTGCAGACATACTGGCTGGAGCGGCCGGGTCTCGGCGAGAAGCTGATTGCCGCTTTCGACGGCACGGATCCCGACCGGCTGCGGTTCATCGACCGCGAGATGATGCTCAAGGTCCTGTATCCGCCGATCAACCTCTTCTACCGCTTCATCGGCCAGGACCCCGTCAAGTTCAACGAGGCTCTCGTTCAGACCCTTACGCTGCACAAGGAGTACTGGACCGCGGACCCCGAGCGCGAGGAATCGGGAGACGGAGACATTCCCCTCGCCGCCCTCGCCATCACCTGCCTCGCCTACGACGCCGGCCGCCCCGTCGAGGTCGAGTCGGAGTACCTACCCGAGCACCTGCTCAGGCGGAGCTGGCTCGGGGAGTTCCCCACGTGACGGCCCAGGACTACGACAGTCAGCTGCTGGAGTCGGTGTCGGTGCGGCGGCGGCGTCTTCGGGATGCTCTGCTCTTCGGTGCCCAGCGGCAACGGCGCTCCGTCGACGAGCGTGTGGGAAAGGTGTTCGCCGGAGTGGTGATCGCGGCCGTGTTGTGCGCCGGGTGCGTGGGGTGGTCGTTCGTGTCGCACCGGGTGGTCGGGAAGAGCCCGTACGGCGGGTCCGTGCAGTCGTCCGTGCCCTCGGGCAGCCCTTCCGGCCGGTGATAGGTTCGAACACGTGATGTCTGCGGGGGCGTTGAGGCATACGGCGGCCGGTGGGACCGCGGTCGTCCTCAGCCGCGTCACCCTGGTCGGTGAGCGGCGTCGTATCGATCTGGTGTTGCCGGCGCGGGAGCCGGTCGGGCTGCTGCTGCCCGAGATTCTGCGGCTGCTGGACGACCGGGTGGGTGAGCGTCCCGAGCCACGGCATCTCGTGACCACGGACGGGTCCGCGCTCGACCACGACAGCACCCTGGAGTCCGCGGGCGTCCGCGACGGCGCCGTGCTGCGGCTCGTGCGGGCCGAGGACGCGCCCTCGGCGCCCGTCGTGCACGAGGTGAGCGACGAGGTCGCCGAGGACCTGGGCGGCCGGGCGTGGCGGTGGGGACCGCGGGCGCGGCGGGTCACCGCGGGGCTCGCCACCGTGGGGTGGGCGGGCACCGCCGGCCTGTTCGCGCGGAACGCCTGCCCGCCGGACACCGTCGCCATTGGGCTGCTCGTCCCGGCCGCGGTCGCCGCGCCCGCCGGGGCCCTGCTCGGGCGGGCCGGGCGGCGCGGGATCGCCGCCACCCTCGTCTGCGCCGCCGGAGTGCTGGGCGTACTCGGTGCGTTCGGTCTCGCCGACGCTCAGGGCTGGCCGGGCACGCTGCGGGTCGCGGGCGTGTCCGCGGTGGTGGCGGCGACTCTGGTGCTGCTCGGCCTGTGCACGCCGTTGGGGCGCGGCGCGGTGGTCGGGGCCGGCGCCGTGGCCGTCACCGTGCTCGGCTGGGAGGCCGTCGCCGCCGTGCAGAACGGCGCGGAGACGGCCGGACAGCAGGCCAGGACGGGGGCCGTGCTCGCCGTCGCCTCCGTGGTGGTGCTGGGGCTGCTGCCGCGTCTCGCGCTCATGGCGTCCGGGCTCTCGGGGCTGGACGACCGGCGCGCGGGCGGGGTGTCGGTGAGCCGTCACCAGGTCTCCGCGGCCTTGGCGGCAGCCCATCGTGGGCTGGCGCTCGCCACGGTCGTCCTCACCGTGTCGGCGACGGTGGCGGGTGTGTGGGCGCTGCGCGCGCCCTCGGTGTGGACGGTGCTGCTCGCCGCTGTCACGGCCGTGGTGCTGACCCTCCGGGCCCGGGCGTTTCCCCTGGTCGCGGAGGTGGTGGCGGTGCTGGCGGGCGGCTCCGTGGTGGCCGTGCGGCTGGTGTCGGTGTGGTCGGAGCGGTCCGGCACGGCGGGAACGCCGCTGATCGTGCTCGCGGCGCTGGCCGTGCTGCCGTTGGCCGTCCTCGCCGTCCAGCCGTCCGAACACGTGCGGGTGCGGCTGCGGCGGGCGGGCGACCTGCTCGAGTCCGTCGGCGTCATGGCACTGCTCCCGCTGCTCATCGGGGTCTTCGGCGTGTACGGGCGTCTGCTCGGCACCTTCGCTTGAGGGAGCGGGACGGCATGACGCAGCGGGACGGCATGACGCAGCGGGACGGCATGGCGCAGGGGGAGCAGCGGCCGGGACGCGAGGGCCGGGGCGGAGGCGGAGGCGAGGGCGGAGGCGAAAGCGGAGGCGACTGGCAGCGGGATGTGCTGCGGGAGTTGGGGCAGCGGACGGCTCCGGCACGCGGCGCCGGCGAGCCGACCCTGCGCCTCGTCCACTCGGCCCGGCCCGAACCCCGGCAGCCGGAACCCGAACCCACCCCGCCCACCGGGCATCGCCGGCCGGAACCGCACCCCACCCCGCCCGTCGAACGCCGGCAGCCGGACCCCGGGGCCGCTCCGCCTGCCGATCCCCGCACGCCCGCGCCCGGCCCCGCGCCCGGCCCCCCGGCCGTCCCCCGGCACCCCGCTCCCGCGCCGGAGTCGGCCCCCGCCGTCCCCGCGCCGGAGTCCGTGCCCACGGTCGACCCCCGCCTCGCCATAGCCCTCGGCCGCCCCCGGCACGGCGACTCGCTCGGCCGCCGCACCGGCCGTTCGCTGCGCGGGCTGGCCTCCTCCGTCTCCCAGGACGTGGCCGAACAGACCCGTCTCGCCGAGGAGTTGCAGCAGCCGGTCACCACCGGGCGGATCATCGCCGTCACCTCCATCCGCGGGGGTGTCGGAAAGTCCACGGTCGCGGCGCTGCTCGGGCGGGCCTTCAACCACTACCGTCACGATCCGGTCCTCACCCTGGAGGCCGACGCCGCGCTCGGCACGCTCGCGGTGCGGATGGGCGCGGAGTCGGTGCGGTGGTCGTGCGTCGACCTGGCGCGGATCCTGACCCCCGCCATGCAGTTGACCGACGTCACCGGCTACCTGGTGCCCGTGTCCGACGGCGGCTGGCTGCTGCCCGCGAGCCAGGGCCGGGTGGGCGCCCCCTTGGACGTGCCGACGTACCGCAGGGTGACCCTCGCGCTGCGGCGGTACTTCGCGGTGACGGTGGTCGACTGCGAGACGCTGCCCGGCGAGGTGGCCCGCACCGCGATGGACACCGCCCACGCCAGGGTGATCGTCGCGCCCACGACCGCGGAGGGCGTCGGCGGCACCCGTCAGGTACTGGACTGGCTGGCCGGGCTGCCGCACTCCGCCCTGGCGACCACGGTGGTCGCCCTCACCGCGAACACGCCCGACACGCGGCTGGACGTGAAGACGGCCACCGCGCACCTGAAGGAGACCGGCGCCACCGTCGTCGTCCTGCCGTACGACCGGCACCTCGCCGGCGGCGGACCCATCCGTACGGATCTGCTCGGCCGTACCACCCGGGACGCGGCGCTCGGACTGGCGGCCGAGGCGATGCGCCGGGCGGTGCGGGTCCGGTGACACCGCACCCGCCCGCCCCTCCTGCCCGCCGACGTCGAAAGCCCGGCCCGTGACCCTGCGCCTCGTCCACCGTCCCGCCCGCAGCACCCGTCCGCTGCCGCCCGCACCGCGGCGCGCCGTGGAACCGCCGCCCAACCTGCCCGAGGGCAAGCTCGGCAACGCGGCGACGGCGCTGCTCCCCATGGCCGGCGTCATGGGGTCGGTGATCATGATGACGGTCGTCCGCAACAGCCAGTTCGCGGTGCTCGGCGCGGTCGTCCTGGTCTTCGCGCTGCTCGGTGCGGTGGCGCTGTTCCTGTCGCAGCGCGGCAAGGCGCAGCGCACCCGGCGGGTGCAGCGGGAGCGGTACCTGGAGTATCTGGAGGAGCTGCGGGAGGAGCTGGGCGCGGCCGAACGGGAGAGACGACGCGCGGCCCGCGAGGTGAACCCCCCGCCCGAGGCGCTGTACGACGTGGTGCGGGACCCGGCCCGGCTGTGGGAGCGCCGCCGCCAGGACGCCGACTTCCTGCATCCGCGGCTGGGCACGGGCGAGGTGACCGCCCAGGAGGTGACGATCGGCCAGAGCGGAGCGGGCGGGGTGCTGACGCCGCCGGATCCGTTCATGCTCAACGAGGCCCGCGCGCTGCAGAGCCGCTTCGCCGCCGCCCCCGACTTCCCGCTCACCGTTCCCCTGGACCGGGCGGGGAACGTGAGCGTCGTCGGCGACCGGGAAGGCGTCCTGCGGGTGGCGCGCGCCCTGCTCGTGCAGGCAGCGGTGACGCACGCGCCCGACGACCTGGCCGTCGGTCTCGCGGTGCCCGGCGACCGGCTGGCGGAGTGGGAGTGGGCCAAGTGGCTGCCCCACGTCCTCGACGCCCAGGAGTACGACGGTCCCGTCGCCGCCCGGCGGATCGCGCCGAGCCTGCCGCAGCTCGCCCACCGGTTCCGGCACGAACTGGGGCAGCGGGCGGGCTACGCGGCCGAGGTGCGGCGCGGCCTCGCCGACCGGGACGCGCTGCGGGCGATGTCCCGGCTGCTCGTCGTCCACGACTCCTACGGTGAGCCGGCCGCCGAGCTGCCCAGCCCGGACTCGGCAGTCGGCCTGCCGGACCTGGGCGTCACGGTGCTGCACCTGCTGGAGCGGCAGGTGCACGAACCCGATCAGGTGAGCGTGCGCATCAGCGTCGACGGCGACCAGGTGGTCGTGGACGACCTGGGCGGAAGCGGTGCGCGGGGCACCGCCGACGCCGTGACCGCGGCCGGGGCCGAGGGGATCGCCCGCATGCTGGCCCCGCTGCGGCTGTCCGCGGAGTCGGCCGCCGAGGGCACGCCGGTCACCGGACCGGTCGGCTTCCCGGCCCTGCTCGGCGTCGACGACCCGGCCGCCCTCGACCTGGAGCGGCTGTGGGCGCCGCGCGGCGAACGGGACTTCCTGCGCGTGCCGATCGGCCTGACGGACCGTCACGAGCCGGTGCTGCTGGACCTGAAGGAGTCCTCACAGCTCGGCATGGGACCGCACGGGCTGTGCGTCGGCGCCACCGGCTCCGGCAAGAGCGAACTGCTGCGCACCCTGGTGCTCGCGCTGACGGCCACCCACTCCCCCGAGGACCTCGCCCTGGTCCTCGTCGACTACAAGGGCGGCGCCACCTTCGCCCCCTTCACCGGACTTCCGCACGTGGCCGGCGTGATCACCAACCTGGAGAACCAGGCCGGCCTCGTCGAACGCGTCCACACCAGCCTGGCCGGCGAGGTCAAGCGCCGCCAGCAGGTGCTCAAGGACGCGGGCAGCGTCGCCGACATCGGCCACTACGCCGCGCTGCGCGCCACCGAGCGCCCCGAACTGGAGCCCCTCCCCCACCTCTTCGTGGTCATCGACGAGTTCGGCGAACTGATCACCGCGAAACCAGACTTCATCGACCTGTTCCTGTCCATCGGCCGCATCGGACGCTCCATCGGCGTGCATCTGCTGCTGTCCAGCCAGCGCATCGAGGGCGGCAGGCTCAAGGGCCTCGACACCTACCTGTCGTACCGGCTGGGTCTGCGCACCTTCTCCGCCGACGAGTCCCGCACGGTCCTCGACACCACCGACGCCTTCCACCTGCCGCCGCTGCCCGGGTTCGGCTACCTGAAGGTGGACACCTCCACCTACCAGCGGTTCAAGGCCGGTTACGTCTCCGGCGCCCATCACGGCCCCGCGCGGCACACGGAGGACGGCGGCCGGCCGCTCGCCCTGCCCTATCCCGCCTACAGCCCGGAGCGGACGTCCGACGCCGCGGCCGACGAGCCGGTCGCCACCAAGCGCGAGACCGGACCGACGGTGCTGTCCGTCGTGGTCGGGCAACTCGCCACGGCGGCACCCCCCGTCCGCCGGATCTGGCTGCCGCCGCTGCCGGACGCCGTCACCCTCGACGCGGCCGCCGGCCCGGTGCGGGTCTCCGAGCGCGGACTGCACCTGGCGGGCGCCGCGGGCGGGATGCGCCCGCCGCTCGGCGTGCTGGACGATCCCGCCCGGCAGTGGCAGGGCGGGTGGCCGCTGGACCTGACGGTGGCGGGCGGGCACGCGGCGGTGATCGGCGGCCCGCAGTCCGGCAAGACGACGCTGCTGCGCACGCTCGTCCTCTCGCTGGCCCTCACCCACACCCCGGACGACGTCGCCGTCTACGGACTCGACCTGGCCGGCGGCGGCCTGTCCGTGCTGGCCGGGCTGCCGCACGTCGGCGGGGTCGCCGGGCGAGCCGACCACGAGCGGGCCGCCCGCACGGTCGCCGAGGTGCGCGCCATGCTGACGCACCGCGAGGCGGTGTTCCGCGAGCACGGGATCGACTCGGTCGACGAACTGCGCCGGCTGCGCGGCCTGGGCCGGCTGCCCGAGCTGGGCGCCACCGACGTCGTCCTGGTGATCGACGGCTTCGGCGCGCTGCGGGACGAGTTCGCCGACCTCGACGACGCGGTGGCCGACCTGCTCAAACGGGGCGGCGGCTACGGCATCCACGTCGTGGCCGGCATGCTGCGCTGGAACGACGTCCGCATCGCCACCCAGTCGATGTTCGGCACCCGCCTCGAACTGCGGCTGAACGACCCCGCGGACTCCTCCGTCGACCGGAAGCTGTCCGAGACCCTGTCCCCCGACACCCCCGGCCGGGTGCTGACCGACGGCAAGCTCTTCGCCCAGGTGGCGCTGCCCCGCGTCGACGGCCGTGCCACCACCGGCAACATGGCGGCCGCGCTGGAGGACGCCGCGCGTACCGTCCGGGCCACCTGGCACGGCGACGTCGCGCGGCCCGTACGGGTGCTGCCGAACCGCCTGCCCGCGGACCTGCTGCCCTCGCCGGCCGCCGAACCGGCGCGGATCCCCCTCGGTGTCGACCAGGAGACCCTCGCGCCCGTCCCGCTCGACCTGTTCGGCGCCGACCAGCACCTGCTGGTCCTCGGCGACAACGAGTGCGGCAAGACGAACCTGCTGAAGCTCGTCGCCACCCAGCTCGTCGAGCGGTACTCCGACGAGGAGCTCGTCTTCGGCGTCTTCGACCCGCGCCGCGGCCTGCGCGGCGTGGTTCCCGAGCCGTACCGGGGCGGCTACGCGCACAACGCCAAGCTGGCGAACGCCCTGGCGACGGGCATCGCCACCGAGCTGGAGAAGCGCCTGCCGGAGACGGCCGACCCGGACGCGCCCGACACCGGGCCCTCCTTCAGCGGACCGCGCATCGTCATCCTGGTCGACGACTACGACATCCTCACCACCGCGGGACAGCAGCCGCTGGCGCCGTTCCTGCCCTACGTCTCCTCGGCCCAGGACATCGGCCTGCACTTCGTCCTCGCCCGGCGCACGGCCGGCGCCTCCCGCGCGCTGTACGAGCCGCTGCTGACCACCCTGCGCGAGACCGGCACGGCCGCTCTCGTCATGACCGGCGACCGTACCGAGGGACAGCTCTTTCCCGGCCTGTACGCCTCCCAGCAGCCGCCGGGGCGCGGCACCCTCGTCCGCCGCGGCCGCTCCCACCTGCTGGTCCAGACGGCCCTCGCCGCGGAGGGGACCACGTGACCAAGGACGTCATCGCCCTCACCCGGAAGATGCCCGACACCTGGACCCTGCTGGCCGGGCTCTACGCGGGCGGCCCCGGCGCGGACCTGAGCGCCGGAGCCGACGGCGCGGTCCTGCACCTGCGCGGGCCGGACGGCCGGCCGCTGGTGTCCGTGGAGGCGCCGGTGCTGGTCCAGGTGCCGGGTGAGGCCGAGCGCCTGCTGGGGCGGACGACTCCGGTGCCGTTCTGGTGGACCGAGGCCCGCGCTTCGAGCGCGGCGCCCGAGGCCGAGCGGCTGGCGGGCTCCGTCTGCGGCCGGCTCGCCCTGCTGCTGGACGGCGGCGTGTGGCCCGCGGGAGCGGCGGACACAAGCGTCGTCGACGTCACGGCCGTCGCCGTGCCGGACGACGGTCAGCCCGTCGTGGACGTGCTGACGGACAGCACGGCGGTCGTGCTGGCCGACCGGCCCGTGCTCGCCCTGACACCGTGGCTGTCGGAGGTCTTCCGGACGGCGGCGGCCTCGGGACGCGCCCTGCAGATCGTGACCCCGCCGCATGTCCGCCTCACCGCCGCCGCCCGTGCGACGCTGCTGCAGGTGCCCAACCGCTGGGTCGTCCAGGATCCGGCGCAGGGCTACTACGACGGCCTGTCCGGGGCGGTGCTGCGCTGGCGGGACGGCACGTTCGCGCCCGTGGTCACCGCCGACGGCGCGGCCGTGGTCGCGGAGGCGTTCGCCAGGACGGAACCGGCCGCGGAACGGCAGCTCGTGGTGGCGCTGCGCACCCTGCGGCCGGCCGCCGCCGACCTGGTCCTGGGCCGGGCGCTGGAGACGGCCTGGCGCACGCTGACCGGGGCCGCACCGGGCGGCTGGGGCACCGCCGAACCCGTCAATCTGCCCTGGTCCCCGCGTCAGTTGACCGATCTGGCGCGCGACCGGGCGCCCGCACCCACCCATCTGCTCGCCGTCGGACACCCCGGCCGCCCGGCGACGGCCTCGCTGCGGATCTCGCGCACGGAGGGCGGGGTCGAGGAGGACGTCACCCTGACCCTCGGCTACGGAGCGGACGAGGCCCCGCCCACGGACCGGATCGAGTCGCTGGCCGGAGCCCTGGCCGCGGACCACGGTCTGGCGACGATGCTCACGTCGCTGCGCCGGGCCCCCCGCGACCTGACCACACCCCCTCGGTTCCAGGCGCCGCCCACCCCGGTGGCCTTCACCCTCGGGGCGGGTGACGTGCGCGGCATCGGTCTCACCCATGCCCGCCGCCCGCCGGTCGCCGGGCGGCCGGTGCAGCTCGGCCCCGCCTCCGCCCCGGCCCTGCACTACCCGCTCGGGGACGGCACGGACGACGGGGCCTGGACGGAGCTGCGGCTGCTGGGCCGGCACCTGCGGGGCGGCGTTCCGGGCGCCTCGTAGGACGGACGCCCGGAACGCCACGCCGGCCCAGGACCGCCACGGCAGCCCCCGGAGCCGTCACGGCAGCCCGGTGCTCCGTCGGCGCCCGGGCCGCACGCCCCGGCAGAGGGTCAGCCCGGCGACGCCGGCCGGATCGCGTGCTGGACGAAGCGGGTGGCCGTCTCCGCCAGTACCTCCCGGCCGTCCCGGGCCCACAGGGCCTCGTTGAAGAGTTCGACCTCGATGGGGCCGGTGTAGCCGGCCGCCTCCACGTAGCCCTTCCACTCGCGCATGTCGATCGCGCCGTCGCCGATCTGGCCGCGGCCGTTGAGGACGCCCTCCGGCAGCGGGGTGGTCCAGTCGGCGAGCTGGAAGGTGTGGATGCGGCCGCCGGCGCCCGCGCGGGCGATCTGCTCGGGGGCCCGGTCGTCCCACCAGATGTGGTACGTGTCGACCGTGACGCCGACCTGGTGGGCCGGGAAGCGTTCCGCCAGGTCGAGCGCCTGGGCGAGCGTGGAGACCACGCAGCGGTCCGAGGCGTACATCGGGTGGAGCGGTTCGATGGCCAGCCGTACGCCGCGGGACTCGGCGTACGGGCCCAGCTCCGCCAGCGCGTCCGCGATCCGCTCCCGCGCGCCGTGCAGGTCCTTCGAGCCGGCCGGGAGGCCGCCCGAGACCAGGACCAGGGTGTCCGTGCCGAGGGTGGCCGCCTCGTCGATCGCGCGGCGGTTGTCGGCCAGGGCGGCGGCTCGCCCGTCGGGGTCGACGGCCGTGAAGAAGCCGCCGCGGCACAGCGTGGTGACCGTCAGGCCGGCGTCGCGGACCAGTTTCGCGGTCGCCTCGACGCCGTAGGACTGCACCGGCTCGCGCCACAGGCCGACGCCCGGGACGCCCAGTTCGCGGCAGGCGTCGACGAGTTCGGGCAGCGACAGCTGCCTGACCGTCATCTGGTTGATCGAGAAACGCTCGAGTCCGGTGCTCACTGGTCCACCCCGTACAGCGACAGCAGGTTCCGCATCCGCTCCTCGGCCAGCTTCGGGTCCGGGAACAGGCCCAGTCCGTCGGCGAGTTCGTAGGCGCGGGCGAAGTGCGGGAGGGAGCGGGCCGACTGCAGGCCGCCGACCATGGTGAAGTGGGACTGGTGGCCGGCCAGCCAGGCGAGGAAGACCACGCCCGTCTTGTAGAAGCGGGTCGGGGTCTGGAAGAGGTGGCGGGAGAGTTCGACCGTGGGGTCGAGCAGTCCGCGGAAGCCGCCGGTGTCCCCGGTGTCGAGCACGCGCACCGCCTGCGCAGCCAGCGGGCCCAGCGGGTCGAAGATGCCGAGCAGGGCGTGGCTGAAGCCCTGCTCGTCGCCCGCGATCAGCTCCGGGTAGTTGAAGTCGTCGCCGGTGTAGCAGCGCACGCCCTGCGGCAGGCGGCGGCGCAGGTCGATCTCGCGCTGCGCGTCCAGCAGGGAGACCTTGATGCCGTCGACCTTGTCCGGGTGCGCGGCGATGACCTCCAGGAAGGTGTCGGTGGCCGCGTCGAGGTCGGACGAGCCCCAGTAGCCCTCCAGCGCCGGGTCGAACATCGGGCCCAGCCAGTGCAGGATCACCGGTTCGGCGGCCTGGCGCAGCAGGTGGCCGTAGACCTCCAGGTAGTCCTCGGGGCCGGAGGCGGCCGCCGCGAGGGCGCGGGAGGCCATCAGGATGGCCTGCGCGCCGGACTCCTCCACGACGGCGAGCTGCTCCTCGTAGGCCGCCCGGACCTCGGCGAGGGAGCCGGCGGTGAGCTGGTCGGTGCCGACGCCGCACGCGATGCGGCCGCCGACGGCCTTCGCCTCGGCCGCCGAGCGGCGGATCAGTTCGGCCGCGCCCGCCCAGTCCAGGCCCATGCCGCGCTGGGCGGTGTCCATGGCCTCGGCGACGCCGAGCCCGTGCGACCACAGGTGGCGGCGGAAGACGAGGGTGGCGTCCCAGTCGACGGCGGCGGGCGAGTCGGGCGACACGTCGGCGTACGGGTCGGCGACGACGTGCGCGGCGGAGAAGACCGTACGGGAGGTGAAGGGCGCGCCGGGGGTGACGGCGAGGGGTTCGGGGCGGGGTTCGTAGTCCCGCAGGACGCCGGTGGCGTCGGGGAGTCGGATGGTCACAGCGCGATCTCCGGCACCTCGATGCGGCGGCCCTCGGCCGACGACTTCAGGCCCAGCTCGGCGAGCTGGACGCCGCGGGCGCCGGCGAGCAGGTCCCAGTGGTAGGGGGCGTCGGCGTAGACGTGCCGGAGGAACAGCTCCCACTGGGCCTTGAAGCCGTTGTCGAACTCGTCGTTGTCGGGGATCTCCTGCCACTGGTCGCGGAAGGAGTAGGTGGCGGGGATGTCCGGGTTCCACACCGGCTTCGGGGTCAGACTCCGGTGCTGGACGCGGCAGTTGCGCAGGCCCGCGACGGCCGAGCCCTCGGTGCCGTCGACCTGGAACTCGACGAGTTCGTCGCGGTTGACGCGGACCGCCCAGGAGGAGTTGATCTGGGCGATCGCGCCGCCGTCGAGTTCGAAGACGCCGTAGGCGGCGTCGTCGGCGGTGGCGTCGTAGGGCTTGCCGTTCTCGTCCCAGCGCTGCGGGATGTGGGTGGTGGCCACGGCCTGCACGGACTTCACGCGGCCGAACAGCTCGTGCAGCACGTACTCCCAGTGCGGGAACATGTCGACGACGATGCCGCCGCCGTCCTCGGCGCGGTAGTTCCACGACGGGCGCTGGGCGGCCTGCCAGTCGCCCTCGAACACCCAGTAGCCGAACTCGCCGCGCACGGACAGGATGCGGCCGAAGAAGCCGCCGTCGATGAGGCGCTTGAGCTTGAGCAGGCCCGGCAGGAACAGCTTGTCCTGTACGACGCCGTGCTTGATGCCCTTGGCGTGCGCGAGGCGGGCCAGCTCCAGGGCGCCGTCGAGGCCGGTCGCGGTGGGCTTCTCGGTGTAGATGTGCTTGCCGGCCGCGATCGCCTTCCTGATCGCCTCCTCGCGGGCGGAGGTGACCTGGGCGTCGAAGTAGATGTCGACGGACGGGTCGGCGAGGACCTCGTCGACGTCCGTGGAGAAGTGCTCCAGGCCGTGCTGTTCGGCGAGCGCGCGCAGCGCGTGCTCGCGGCGGCCGAGCAGCACCGGCTCCGGCCACAGCACGGTGCCGTCGCCGAGGTCGAGGCCGCCCTGTTCGCGGATGGCCAGGATGGAGCGGACCAGGTGCTGGCGGTAGCCCATGCGCCCGGTCACGCCGTTCATGGCGATACGCACCGTCTTGCGTGTCACGTTCGTTCCCTTCGCAGCGTCGTACGCAGCTCGTACGTGGGTGTGCGCGCCGCGTCGCGGGTGTGCGCGCCGCGTAACGCCCCGATGGCGAGCGTAACAGCAAGCGCTTTCTATCTGATGAGAAGCTAGCCTCTGACCAGTGGTCCGGACAAGACCGTGACCGCTACTTCGAGTGTTCGGGCGAACGAACGAGCGGGGCTGCGGCTCCGGAGTCCGCCCGGACACGCCGTCACCTGCTCGGAACCGTGGCCGCCGGGCGGCCTGTCTACGAGGGCGTACGGCGAGGTACGGCGAAGTACGGCTACGTACGGCGACGTACGGCGAGATGCGACGAGGTACGACGAGATGCGCGACCGGAGGACGACGAGATGACGGTGACCCTGGCGGACGTGGCGGCCCGCGCGCAGGTCTCCCCCGCGACGGTGTCGCGTGTGCTGAACGGCAACTACCCTGTCGCCGCCTCCACCCGCGAGCGGGTCCTGAAGGCGGTCGACGAGCTGGACTACGTGCTGAACGGTCCGGCGAGCGCGCTGGCCGCCGCCACGTCCGACCTGGTGGGCATCCTGGTCAACGACATCGCCGACCCGTTCTTCGGGATCATGGCGAGCGCCATCCAGTCGGAGATCGGCGGACCGGGCGGCCGGGCCGGCGGGGAGCGCCTCGCCGTGGTCTGCAACACCGGCGGCTCCCCGGAGCGCGAGCTGACGTATCTGACGCTGCTGCAGCGGCAGCGCGCGGCGGCGGTGGTGCTGACCGGCGGGGCGATGGAGAACGAGCCGCACGCCGCGGCGGTGGCGGCCAAGCTGCGCAAGCTGACGGACGCGGGGACGCGGGTGGTGCTGTGCGGGCGGCCGCCGGCCCCGGACACCGGCGCCATCGCGCTGACCTTCGACAACCGCGGCGGCGGGCAGGAGCTGACCGAGCACCTGATCGGGCTCGGGCACCGGCGGCTCGGCTACATCGCCGGCCCGGAGGAGCGCACGACGACCCGGCACCGGCTGGAGGGCCACCGGGCCGCGCTGACGGCCGCCGGGATCGAGGAGGACCCGCGGTGGACCGTGTACGGCCGCTACGACCGGCGCTCCGGGTACGAGGCCACCCTCGAACTGCTGCGCCGCGACCCGTCCCTGACGGCGGTGGTGGCGGCGAACGACTCCGTCGCGCTGGGCGCGTGCGCGGCGCTGCGCGAGTCGGGGCTGCGGATCCCGGCGGACGTGTCGGTCGCCGGGTTCGACGATCTGCCGTTCAGCATCGACGCGGTGCCGGCCCTGACGACGGTGCGGCTGCCGCTCGCGGAGGCGGGGGCACGGGCCGGCCGCATCGCGATGGGCCGCGAGGAGCCCCCGCCCGGGGACATCGCGGCGATCCGGGGGGAGCTGATGGTGCGGGGGTCCTCCGGGGTGCCGCGGGCCTGACGGGGCCGGGGTTGCCGGGGCACCCGGCGCCCGGCGCCCGTGCGGGGGGCTGGGGGCAGCCCCCCAGCCCCCCGCCGGCCCTGAACGGGCCTTGTCCTCAAGCGCCGGACGGGCGGGAGAGCGGTCACCGATGATTTTCGTCCCGGGGCGCGGTCTCCCCTGCTGTCATCGACCGGACGACCCCCCGCTCGAGAACCCGAAGACCCAGGAGTGACTTCCCATGCGTGTCGTGATCAGTGAGTTCATCAGTCTCGACGGTGTCGTGCAGGCGCCCGGCGGCTCGCAGGAGGACACCGACGGCGGGTTCGCGCACGGTGGCTGGTCGCACCCGTACTTCGACCCGGAGGTGGTCGGCGGGGCCTTCACCAAGGGGCTGGAGAACGCCGAGGCGCTGTTGTACGGGCGGCGGACGTACCTGACGATGGCCGCCGCCTGGCCCGAGCGGGCGGGCGATCCGTTCGCCGACCGGCTCAACGCCCTGAAGAAGTACGTCGTTTCCGACACCCTCGGCGACGACGAGCTGACCTGGAACAACACCGAGCGCATCCCCGGATCGCAGGCCGTCGCGCGGATCCGTGAGCTGCGCGCGGCGCCCGGCGGCGACCTGGCGATGATGGGCAGCCCCACCCTCGTGCGCACGCTGATCGCCGAGGGCCTGGTCGACGAGCTCCAGCTGATCGTGATGCCGGTGCTGCTGGGCGGCGGCAAGTCCGTCTTCCCCGCCGACGGGGCCAAGCGGCCGTTCGAGCTGGTGTCGTCGGTGACCGGCGGCACCGGCGTGCAGGTGTGCGTCTACCGGCCCGCCGCGGAAGGCGCCGAGGGGTTGTGAACTGCTGGTGGTTGACTGCGCGCAGGTGTGTTCTGGCGCGCTTGAGTGAGTGTCCGGGCTGCGGCACGTGCACCCTCGTGGGCGGGAATGGGGGTTCCCCCGTCGAATGTGTGACCTTTGCCGGTGGGTGGTCGTTGAGCGTGGTGAGGGGTCGGCCGGCGGGGGGATGGGGGTGATCGGGGGTGGGTGGGTTGCGGGAGTTGGCGGCGCCGTTCGTCGTCCCCGGTCCGTCGGGTGTGGCGGTCCGTGACCGGCTCAAGCGCCTGAGTGCCGAGGACGAGCGGGTTCTTCGTCTGGTCGGTGACCATCTGGGCACACTCGCCTCGAGGGACCTGAAGGCGCGGTGCGCGGCCGGGCTGGACCATGACAGCGAGCAGTGGGCCGCGCGCAAGCGTGCCCTGACGGAGGCGTCTTCCTCCCGCTGGGCCGGGTCAATCACCAAGGCCACCCACGATCAGTGGGCGCTGGCCCGGCGCGGGCAGCTCGCGCACCTCCAGAGCCTGGAAGCCGGTGTGGCCATGATCACGCACCGGCTGTCGCTGCCGGTCGGGGAGAAGGGAGCCGGGCGGGTTCCGGGCGGCTACCGCAGCAGGCGGGAGTGGCATGCCAAGGCCCGCCGTCTGCACGTGCTCACCGACCGGCTCAAAGCGGTGCAGGCGGACTGGCAGGCCGGAGTCGTGCACGTGGTGCGGGGCGGCAAGCGGCTGCTGAACACCCGCCACCACCTGCAGACCGCAGGGCACCGAGGAGCAGTGGCGCATCCGGTGGCAGGCCGGGCGCCGGTTCCTCCAGGCCGACGGCGAGTCCGGCAAGCGCTTCGGCAACGAGACCGTCCGCGTCACTCCCGGCGGCGAGGTCTCCCTCAAGCTCCCCGCCCCTTTGGCACATCTGGCGAACGCGCCGCACGGCCGGTACGTGCTCGCCGCGAAGGTGGCGTTCGCGCACCGGGGCGAGCAGTGGGCCGACCGTATCCAGGCGAACCGGGCCGTCGCCTACCGCATCCACGAAGACACCGCACGCGGGCGCTGGTACCTCACCGCCTCGTGGACGATTGCCCCGGTCAAGGCCGTGCCCCTGGCCGCGACCCGCACGAACGGACTGATCGGCGTCGACACCAACGCCGACCACCTGGCCGCCTGGCGCCTGGACCAGCACGGCAACCCCGTCGGCGCACCCCTCCGCTTCTTCTACGACCTGACCGGCACCACCAGCCACCGCGACGCCCAGGTCCGCCACGCCCTCACCCGGCTCCTGCACCGGGCCGCACGGCACAACCTGTCCATCGCGATCGAAGACCTCGACTTCACCGCCGAGAAGGCCCGCGAGAAGCACGGCCGCCGCAGGAAGTTCCGCAAGCTCATCTCCGGCATGCCCGTCAGCAGGCTGCGGGCCCGCCTGGTGTCGATGGCCGCCGAACTCGGCATCACCATCGTCGCCGTCGACCCCGCCTACACCAGCCGCTGGGGCGCCCAGCACTGGCATAAACCCCTCACCTCGAAGAACCGCAAACCCACCCGACACGACGCGGCGAGCGTCGCGATCGGCAGGCGCGCCCTCGGGCACCGTATCCGGCGACGGACGGCACCGCCCCACGACGACCGGAGCGATCGTCGCGGGCATCGGACCGTCCAGGCCGGACACGGTGACCGAGGGCGTGAGGAACCCCGCCCCCGCGTCCCCGGACCACGCACCCGATGCGTGCCACCGGACGCGGAGCGAACGCGGGCGACCAGGACACCCAAAACCGTTCGGGATGTCCGCAGTGACCAAGTTTGGGTCCAAGACTCACTCCTGCTCACTGACTAGGAACGGTAGCCCGCCCAGGTGCGGGTGTCCTACGCTCGAATCGACGGCATCTCTGACTGAGTCAACGATGTCAACGATCAGATCCGGGGGCCGACGATCATGACCGTCCAGGACATCCGCGCCTTCAACCGCTTCTACACGAACGTCATCGGCGCCCTCGACTACAGCCGCCGGCTGTACGCGCCGTACACCCTCACCGAGTCCCGCGTCCTGTACGAGCTCGCCCACTCCCCGCGCACCGACGCGGCCGACCTGCGGGCCGAACTGTCGCTGGACGCCGGGTACCTGAGCCGCATCCTGAACAAGTTCGAGCAGGACGGGCTGGTCGAGCGCGCCCCCGCACGGCAGGACCCCAGGCGGCGGCACGTCACCCTCACCCCGCGCGGCCGGGAGACCGCCGCCCTGCTCGCGGAGCGGGCGAACGAGTCCGTCGGCGCGCTGCTGGCCACCGTGCCCGCCGCCGACCGGCCGCGCCTGGCGGAGGCGATGCTGACCGTCCGCGAGATCCTCTCCGAGGGCCGCCCCCCGCGCCGCGAGGACGCCGTCCTGCGCGAGCCGGCCCCGGGCGACCTGGGCTGGATCGTGCAGCGCAACGCCGCCCTGTACGCCGCCGAGTACGGCTGGAACGCCGACTACGAGGGGCTCGTGGCCCGTATCGTCGCCGACTTCGCCGAGGACCACGACCCGCACCTGGAGCGGGTGTGGATCGCCGAGCTCGACGGCAGGCCGGTCGGCTGCGTGATGTGCGTACGGGACGAGGCGCCCGCCACCGCGCGGCTGCGGCTGCTGCTCGTCGAGCCGGAGGCGCGCGGGCTGGGCGTCGGTGACCGGCTGGTGCGGGCCGTCGTCGACTTCGCCCGCGGCGCCGGCTACCGCGAACTCGTCCTGTGGACCAACGACGTCCTCACCGCCGCCCGCCGCCTCTACCGGCGCCACGGCTTCGTCCTCGTGGCCGAGCGACCGCACCGCTCCTTCGGGAAAGACCTGGTCGGCCAGGACTGGCGGCTGGACCTGCACACCGTCCCCGGGTGAGAGTGGTGACCATGCGACTGGCGTTCTCCACCCTCGGTGTCCCCGGCCTGCCGATCCCGGACGTGGTCCGGCTCGCGGCCGCCCACGGCTTCCACGGCGTCGAGCTGCGCGCCCATCCGGAGGAACCGGTGCACCCCGGCCTCGGCTCCGCCGAACGGACGGCGGTGGCCTCCGCGTTCAAGGCGGGAGGCGTCGAGATCCTGGGCCTGGCGGGGTACGCGCGGGTCGCCGCGCCCGGCGACGACGGGCCCGTGATCGACGAGATCCGCGCCCTGTGCGACCTCGCCCGCGACCTCGGCGCCCCGTACGTCCGGGTCTTCCCCGGCGCGGACCCCGAGCAGACCCCCGAGCGCGCCGACCACGTGGCCGCCCGGCGCCTCGGCCTGGCCGCGGAGCACGCCGCCGACGTCGGCGTGCGCATCCTGCTGGAGACCCACGACTCCCACCGCACGGCCGCCGACGTCATCCGCGTCCTCGGCCTGGTCGGCCACCGCAACGCGGGCGCGCTGTGGGACGTCATGCACACCTGGCTGGGCGGCGAGCAGCCGACGGAGACCTACCCCGCCCTCGCCCCGTACCTCGGATACGTTCAGGTCAAGGACATCGCCTCGGCCGACGACACCACCCCGCTGCCGCTGGGCGCCGGGATCCTCCCGCTCGCCGAGTGCGTGGAGGTCCTCTCCCGGCACAACTGGGACGGCTGGCTGTGCTGGGAGTACGAGAAGCGGTGGTACGAGCAGGCGGCGCCGCTGCCCGAACTGCTGGACGCGGGGCGGGAGCACCTGGCCCGCCTGCTGAACGAATCGGCGTGAGGCCGCCGGCCGGACCGTGCGGTTACGACGTCGCCGCCGGGCGGGCCAGGAGCGGCACCGTGGGGTCCAGGCACCAGCCCAGCACGGACGGCCAGGAGCCGTAACCGGCGTCCATGTCGAGATGGCCGGCGCCCGGCAGGATCTCGGTGGGGATGCCGTACGGCTCGCCGAAGACCTCGCGCGCGCCCTCCGGGCAGTACGGGTCGTCGTCGCCGGCGACCAGGCGGGTGGGCGTGGGCAGGCCGAAGCCCGGCGGCGGCGGGGCGAACGCGGCGATCTCCGGGTGCCGCGCCAGCACGGAGGCGGACGGCGGGGCCACCAGCAGCACCCGGTCCGCCGCGCCGGGCCGCACGATCCCGCGGGAGGCCGCGTGCAGCCACAGCACGGCGGAGGCGCTGTGGGCGAGCACCACGCGCTCGGGCCCTTCCAGACCGTCCAGGTGCCGGGCCAGCTCGGCGAGCCAGACCTCCAGGTCGGGGTCATCGGGGTCGGGCAGCTGCGGATAGGTGACGTGGTGGCCGAGTCCGGTGAGCCGGTCGGCGAGCCAGTGCTGCCAGTGCCCCTCGGGGCGGTGGTTCTGCCAGCCGTGCAGGATCAGGTACGCGGTCATGACCACGATCGTTTCCGATCACCGGATGCCGGTCCAGTCGATCTTCCGCGCCGCCCGTCACCCGATGACGCGCGCCCACACGGACTCGCCGCCCGCGCGGTCCCGCACCCCCAGGCGTCCGCGAGGGCCTCCACGAGCAGGGCGTGCCGGTGGCACCCCAACCCCACCGTCTCCCCGCCACCTGGTCCGCCTTCCTCGGTGGCGTTCGCGGGCGTTGGGACGCCCACCGCCCCCTGTTCCCGCCGCACGGCCATGACATCCTGTACCGCCACAGGACATTACGGAATGCCGGACGACAGGCGACAAGACGGGCGTACCGGCGGTAACGGGGACGAACGATGAAGTTCTGCTTTCTGGTGGAGGAGCAATATCGCCGGGACGGTATGCCCAACGAGGTGATCCACCAACTCACCTCCTGGGGACACCAAGTGGACGTGTTGCGCCCCGGCGGCTCCCTGTTGCGCCTGACGGAGGCCGTGCAGACGAGCACGCATGACGCATGGGTGCTCAAGACGGTCTCCGGCGGTCCGGGCCTCACCCTTCTCGAGGCGGCGGCCTCGGCCGGTCTGACGACGATCAACAACGCCCGGGCGATACGCGGCGTGCGGGACAAGGCGCTGGCCGCCGCCATCGGCCTCAACTGCGGGCTGCCCCTGCCCGCGACCTACGCGGCCGCGCGCCCCGAACTGCTGCTGGAGATACCGGACTCGGAGTATCCGATCGTGGTCAAGCCCGCCGACGGCAGCGCGGGCCGGGCCGTGCACCTGGTGTCCTCCCCGCACAGGCTCGCCGAGATGCTCCCCGAGCTGGCGGGAGAGGGCATGCTCGTCGCCCAGCCGTACGTACCCAACTCCGGCGTCGACATCAAGGTGTACAGCGTGGGCGACGAGTTGTACGCCACCGAGCGCTGTTCCCCGCTCCACCCCGACCATGCCGTACGGGAGCGCCGGGTGCCGCTGTCGGCCGAGATCGCCGCGATCGCCGCTCAGGTCGGCGTGGTCTACGGCCTCGATCTGTACGGTGTGGACGTGGTCCTGGGACCGGACGGCCCCGTGGTCGTCGACGTGAACGACTTTCCCAGCTTCCGCCAGGTCCCCGACGCGCCGGCCCGCCTGGCGAGAGCCGTGCTCGCCCTGGCGACCGGCGCGGGCGGGGTGACCGCGGCCGCGCGGCCACCGCTCGGCGTCGTTCCGGTCCCCATGACGGCGGGCGAGACGGCGTGAGAGTCGGCCTGATCACGTCTGATCCCGGCCACCCGCTGCTGGACCAAACCACGGCCCTGCTCGCGCCCGACCACCAGGTGGAGGTGCTGGATCCACGCGCACCGCTGCCCGCCCCCGGACCTCTCGCCGACGTCTACCTGCTGAAGGCACGTACGCCGTCCGCCCTCGCACTCGCCCGGCTGCTGGAGCAGCGTGGCTCCCGCGTGATCAACCCGGCCGCCGCGACCGCGCTGTGCCAGGACCGCACGTCCATGGCCGCGCTGGCCCTGAGTGCCGGGCTCCCCTTCGCCGGCACGCGCACCTTCACCACCCTCGCCCGGCTGGCGTCCGGGCCGGCGCTGTCCGGACCCGCGGTGGTCAAGAGCCGCCACAGCCGGCGGCACGACGTGGTGGCCCTCGTCGACACCCCCGCGCAGCTACGGGACTTGGCGGCAGCCCACCCGGACGAGCCGGTCGTGGTGCAGGACTTCGCCGCCAACGACGGCTGGGACTACAAGCTCTGGGCGATCGGCGACCAGCTCTTCGCCGGCCTGCGCCGCTCCGAACTCTCCCCCCAGGGACGCGGCCCCACACGAGCGCTCCGCCTCGACGACCTGCCGCCCGGATGGCCGGCCCTGGTGCACCGCGTCGGAGAGGTGTTCTCCCTCGACGTCTACGGCGTGGACATCGTCGACCGCGGCGACGGCGCCCCGCTGATCGTGGACATCAACGCCTTCCCCGGCATCCGCGGCCAGTCGGGCGCCCCCGAGGCCCTGGCAGCCCTGACCCTGTCCCGGGCCGGCTGACCCCGGAACCCGGCCCCACCTGACCCCAGAACCCGGCCCCCGCGCCCGGTCGGTCAGGGCCGGCGCGCCCGCGTCGCGAACCCCGTCACCCGCTGCTCCAGCCGTTCCCGGCAGGCCGGCCACTCCTCCGCCGTGATCGAGAAGATCGCGGTGTCGCGCAGCCGGTCCTCCTCGCCCGGGGTCCAGGAGCGGGACCAGTTGCGCAGGATGCCCTCGAAGCGGGCGCCGACGCTCTCGACGGCCGCCCGGGAGCGGCTGTTGCGGGCGTCGGTCTTCAGGTCGACCCGCGACACTCCCCACTCCTCGAAGGCGTGGCGGAAGAGCAGGAGTTTGGCCTCGGCGTTGATGCCGGTGCCCTGGGCGGAGCGGGCGAGCCAGGTGAAGCCGATCTCCACGGCGTCCAGCCGGTCGTCGGACCGCCAGCAGCGCGGGTCCCAGTACGACGTGGCGCCGACCGCCCGTCCCGTCGCGACCGACACCTGCGCGTACGGCGCCGGCCGCCCCGTCGACGCGCGCTCCAACTGCGCGTCGACGTACGCGCCCACCTCCTCGGCCCGCGGCACCCACGTGAAGGAGTACGTCCCCCGTTCCTCCTCCGCCGCCACCGCCAGATCGGCGGCGTGCCGGTGCTCCAGCGGCTCCAGACGCACCAACGCGCCCTCCAGCAGCGGTCCCTGCAGCCCGTAGCTCAACAGCCGATGTCCCTTCGCAGTTCCGCGAACGCCTCGTGGAAGCCCGGGAAAGTCTTGCGCACGCATCCGGGGTCGTCGAACGAAATACCGGGCGTCCGCAGGCCGGTGACCGCGAAGGACATGACGACGCGGTGGTCGCCGTAGGTCTTGATCTGCGCGGCGGCGGGGGTGCCGGGGTGGATCTCGATCCAGTCCGGGCCGGTCGACACCCCGATGCCCAGCCGCCGCAGGTTCTCCGCGCAGGCGTCCAGCCGGTCGCACTCCTTCACCCGCGTGTTCGCCACGTCCTCGATGCGCACCGGGCCGGAGGCGAAGGGGGCGATCGCCGCGAGCGTCGGCATGGTGTCGGAGATGTCCCGCATGGCGACCGTCAGGCCGCGCAGGGTGCCGGTTCCCCTGACCGTCGTGCCCTCGGCCGCGACGGTCACGTCCGCGCCCATGCGGCGCAGCACGTCCACGAAGCCCAGGTCGCCCTGGAGCGCGCCCGTGCCGAGGCCGGGGACCGTCACCTCGGCGCCCGGCGTCAGCGCGGCCGCCGCGAAGAAGTAGCCGGCGGTGGACGCGTCCGGCTCGATCGGGTACGTCGTGGCCCGGTAGCCGCCCGGCGGGACCACGAACACGTCCCCTTCCCGCGCCACCTCCACGCCGAACGCCCGCATCATCGCCAGCGTGATCTCCACGTACGGCGCCGAGACCAGGTCCGTGACCGTGATGCGCAGGCCGGTGCGGGTCAGCGGGCCGAGCAGCAGCAGGGCGGTGAGGTACTGCGAGGACTGCCCGGCGTCCAGCGTCACCTCGCCGCCCTCGACGCCGGCCGCCCGCACCGTCAGCGGGTGGTGGCCCTCGGCCTCCTCGTGCCGCAGGTCCACGCCGAGGTCGCGCAGGGCGCGGGTGAGCGGGCCCAGGGGGCGGCGGCGCATCTGGGGCGAGGCGTCGAAGCGGTACGTGCCGTGGCCGGCGGCGGCCAGCGCGGGCAGGAAACGGGCCGTCGTCGCGCCGTCCCGGCAGTAGACGTCCACCTCGGTGACCGCCGGGCCCTGCGGGCGGCCGTCCACCTGCCAGGCGTCGGGGGTGCGGCCGACGCGGTAGCCGAGCCGTACCAGGCCCTCGGCGAAGCCCTCGGTGTCGTCCGAGCGCAGGGGCCGTACGAGGGTGGTGACGCCGTCGGCCGCGGCGGCCAGGAACAGGGCGCGGGCGGTGATGGACTTGGAACCGGGGATGGCGACTGCGGGCATGCCTCATGATCGGCCGTCCACCGCCTCCGACGCCGGGACGTCCACGGGATGGACGGCAACGGCGACCCGGACGGACGACCCCGGATGTCCGGTCGGTCCCAGCGCCACCGGCTTCCGCGAATCGGGTGGTGAGCAGGAGCCGCTCCGTACCGCCGTGCGCGCATTCCCTTGACTGGCAGAAACTTCCCGGATATTGCTGGCTCTTCGGAAGTTTCCTTCAGCGGATCACCTCCGGAAGGAGCGCACGTGCCCTCCAGACGTACCGTCCTGGCCGCCACGGCAGGCGTCGCCGCCACCCTCGCCCTCGGCTCCGCCGCGCACGCCGACGACAGCAAGCCCGACGACAGCGAGCTCCGTTCCCTCATCTCCCGCATGACCCTCGAGGAGAAGGTCGGCCAGCTCTTCGTGATGCGGGTCTACGGCCACTCCGCCACCGCGCCCGACCAGGCCGACATCGACGCCAACCTCAAGGAGATCGGCGTCCGCACCGCCGCCGAGCTGATCGAGAAGTACCGGGTCGGCGGCATCATCTACTTCGCCTGGGCGCACAACACCCGCGACCCGCACCAGATCGCCGGCCTCTCCGACGGCATCCAGCAGGCGTCCCTCGGCCTGCCGCGCGGACTGCCCGTGCTGATCAGCACCGACCAGGAACACGGCATCGTCTGCCGCGTCGGCAAGCCCGCCACCCTCTTCCCGGGCGCGATGGCCATCGGGGCGGGCGGCTCGCGCGGCGACGCCCGCACGCTCGGCCGGATCTCCGGCGCGGAGCTGCGCGCCATGGGCATCCGGCAGGACTACTCCCCCGTCGCCGACGTGAACGTCAACCCGGCCAACCCGGTCATCGGCGTCCGCTCCTTCGGCGCCGACCCGGACGCGGTGGCCGGCCTGGTCGCCGCGGAGGTCGACGGCTACCAGGCCTCGTCGGTCGCGGCGACCGCCAAGCACTTCCCGGGGCACGGCGACACGGCCGTCGACAGCCACTACGGCTTCCCCGTGATCACGCACAGCCGCGAGGTGTGGGAGAAGCTGGACGCGGTGCCGTTCCGGGCCGCGATCCGCGCGGGCATCGACTCGATCATGACCGCGCACATCCAGTTCCCCGCCCTCGACGACTCCGGCGACCCGGCCACCCTCTCCCACCCGATCGTCACCGGCATCCTGCGCGGGGAACTGGGCTACGACGGCGTGGTGGTCACCGACTCCCTCGGCATGGAGGGCGTGCGCACCAAGTACGGCGACGACCGCGTCCCCGTCCTCGCCCTGAAGGCGGGCGTCGACCAGCTCCTCAACCCGCCCTCCCTGGACGTCGCCTGGCACGCCGTGCTGAACGCCGTCCGCGCCGGCGAGCTCACCGAGGCGCGGCTGGAGGAGTCGGTCCTGCGGATCCTGCGGCTGAAGGCGAAGCTGCGGCTGTTCGACGAGCCGTACGCCGGCCAGGCCGGCGTCGACCGGACCGTCGGTACCCCGGCCCACCTGGCGGCGGCCGACCGCATCGCCGGGCGGACCACCACCCTCCTGGTCAACGAGGGCGGCCTGCTGCCGCTGTCCCGCACCACGCACCAGAAGCTCCTCGTCGTGGGCGCCGACCCGGCCTCCCCGTCCGGCACGACGGGACCGCCGACCGGTGTGCTCGCCGCCGCGCTCACCGAACTGGGCTTCACCGCCACCGCCTTGTCCACCGGCACCGCGCCGTCCGCCGCGACCATCGCCAAGGCGGTCGCCGCCGCCCAGGACGCGGACGCGGTGGTCGTCGGCACGTACAACGTCACGGCGGCGAGCTCGCAGAAGACGCTGGTCGAACAACTGACGGCGACCGGTCGGCCGGTGGTCGCGGTCGCCATCCGCAATCCGTACGACGTCGCCCAACTGCCGTCCGTGCCGGGCTTCCTGGCGGCGTACTCCTGGACCGACGTCGAACTGCGTTCGGCGGCAAGGGTGATCGCCGGGAAGACCGACCCACGCGGGCGCCTCCCGGTCCCGGTGCAGTGGGCGGACGACCCGACGCGGGTGCTGTACCCGATCGGTTACGGCCTGTCGTACTGAGCGCTCCGCCGCATGTGCCGCGGTGTGCCGTCGGCCGGCTGCGGGGCCATCGTGGCCGGTCGCGCAGTTCCCCGCGCGCCTTCGGGGCGCTGCCTGACCGCGGCGGACTTCGCCCGGCCTGCTTGTCCCGGGTGCCCGGCCGGTGTGAACGCCGGCCGGGCACTGGGGACGGTCGCGGACGCGGGCGCGTCACGGACACGGTTTACGCGTCACGGGCGCAGTGCGGGCTCCCGCTCCACGTCCCGGACGTCCAGCTTCCGGTCGTACGCCGCCAGCGGCTTCGCGCGGGCCACCGCGGCGTCGGACAGGCCGGCCCAGTCCAGGATCCGGGCCGTGGCGAGCGCCTTCTGGTCGGGGACCAGGCCCGCGACGTTCGCGCCGTGGTTCAGGCCGGGCGCGGTGAAGACGTAGGAGTCGTGCGCGCCCTTGCCCAGGCGGAACCGCTCGGCGCCCCACGGGTCGTTCTGCCCGTAGACGAAGAGCATGTGGTCGGCGTGGTGGCGCACCCAGGTGTCGACGTCCCGCATCGCCCACGGCTGGAACTTCATCGGGATGTCCCGCGGCACGAAGTTCCGCGGCGGCTGGTAGCCGTAGCGGATGTACTGCTTCTCGATGTGCGGGAAGTGGATCGTCGGCGCGCCCAGCTGGGTGCCGGCCTGGTAGTAGTACGGCGTGTACGGCGTCAGGCCCTGGTCGGTGTAGAAGGAGAATCCGGAGATCGTGTCGACGGAGTCCCAGATCTCGTCGTCGGTCGCCGACTTGGCGTCCGCCGGGATCGTGTCGCAGTCCGACAGCAGGCTGTACTGCCAGAAGCCCCACACGTAGTCCAGGACGACCGCCTCGTAGGCCCGGTCCAGGCTGCCGATGACGTCGAAGGTGTAGCCGTTGTCGGCCGCGTAGGCCGCGTACTTCTTCTCCAGCGGCTCCCGGCGCACCAGCGCCTCGCGCTGCACGGCGTTCAGCCGGTCCCGGCACTCCTTGGTGCCGACGGTCGCGAAGAAGCGGTCGTAGGCGGAGTCCTCGTCGTTGACGACGTCGTTGGGGGCGACGTACGCGACGACGCCGTCCATGTCCCTGGGGTAGAAGCGCTCGTAGTAGGTGGCGGTCATGCCGCCCTTGGAGCCGCCGGTGGAGATCCAGTTGTGGGTGTAGATCTTCTTCAGCGCCTTGAAGATGCGGTGCTGGTCGCTGGCGGCCTGCCAGATGTCCAGGTCGCTCCAGTCCGCCGGGGCGGGCCGGGACGGGGTGAAGAAGCGGTACTCCATGGAGACCTGGTTGCCGTCCACGATCTGGGTGGGTTCGCGGCGACCGGGGTTGGTGGAGACGTTGTAGCCGCCGGTGTAGAAGACCGTCGGCCGGCTGACGTCCTTGTGCAGCACGGTGATCCGCTGCTGGAACGTGCCCTTGGACGGGTCCCGGTGGTCCACCGGCTGGGTGTAGTTCAGGACGAAGAAGCGGTAGCCGGTGTAGGGCTTCTCCTGGATCAGGCTCATCCCCGGTATGGAGAGCAGCTGTTCCTTGATGTCCGTGGTGCCGGTGGCCTCCGGCTCGGCGGCGGTGGCCGCCGTGGCCGTGCTGAGCGTCCCGATGAACACGGTGAACGCCAGCAGCCATCTGAGCGCCTTGCGCATGCACCCTCCCTGTGATGACAGATGTGCGCCGGAAGCTAGCAACGCAACCGGCGCACGCACCAGGGGAGTTCAGGAAGTAGTTGTAATAAACCTATGGTTCAGCAAAGAATCCAGCCGGAGCTGACCGAACCGCCGCCCACCGAGCCCTTGATCCGCACGCACCGGTGCCCGGCGTGCACCGTCACCGGGCCGGCGTGGTGGGAGTACTGGCCCTTGTCGACGACGGGACGGTTGCCGCGCGCCTGCACGCTGACCGACATGGACCGCCTCGGACCGCCGGGATGCTCGGGGAAGGTGACGGCGCAGACGTAGCCGTCCCGCTTGTAGACGCGCACGACGCCGGTGGAGAACGGCAGTTCCCTCACCTTGCGGCCCGCGCAGTAGTCGGCGGCCTGCGCTTCGCCGGGCGCGGCGAGCGCGAGCAGCCCGGACGCGGTCAGCAGGACCGCGCCCAGCGCGAACCGCCTGCGTGTCGCACCACTGTCCACCGTCGCCCTCCCCGTGCAGCCGTCAATGAGCCGTCCAGACATGCCGCCATGCAGCCATGCCACCGTGCAGCCGTGCAGCCGTGCCGCCGTGCCGCCGTCCATGAGCGTACGGGTGTACGGACGCACGGCGGACGGCGGATGGTTGCGCGGCCGGACAGCCGCTCAGTGCCCCGGAGCCCGGCCGTCAGCGGGTCGCGCCGACGGTCTCCTCCGTGTCCGGCTCCCCGATGAACGTCCGCCACAGCGCGGCGTACCGCCCGCCCCGGGCGAGCAGTTCGTCGTGGGTGCCGTCCTCGGCGACCCGGCCGCGGTCCATGACCACGACCCGGTCCGCACGGGCCGCCGTGGTCAGCCGGTGGGCGACCACGAGGGTGGTGCGGCGGCCGGCGAGACGGTCGGTGGCCTGGTTGACCTGTGCCTCGGTGGCCAGGTCGAGGGCGGCCGTCGCCTCGTCGAGGAGCAGGATGTCGGGGTCGACGAGTTCGGCGCGGGCGAGCGCGATCAGCTGGCGCTGGCCGGCGGACAGGTTGCGGCCGCGCTCGGCGACCTCGTGCAGGTAGCCGCCGTCCAGCGTGGCGATCATCTCGTGCGCGCCGACCGCGCGGGCCGCCGCCTCGACCTCGGCGTCGGTGGCGCCGGGACGGCCGTAGGCGATGGCGTCGCGGACGGTGCCCGGGAAGAGGTACGCCTCCTGCGGGACGACGCCCAGCCGGTGCCGGTACGACGTCAGGTCCAGGGACCGCAGGTCGGCGCCGTCGACGGTGACCCGGCCGCCCGTCGGGTCGTAGAAGCGGGCGACCAGCTTCACCAGGGTGGACTTGCCGGCGCCGGTCTCGCCGACGAACGCGACGGTCTGCCCGGCGGGGATGCGCAGGTCGACGCCGCTGAGGGCCTCCTCGTCGGCACCGTAGGCGAAGTGGACGTCCTCGAAGGCGATCTCGCCGCGCAGGGAACGCACCTCGCGGGGGGCGTCGGCGGTCTTCGTGGAGGTCGGTTCCTGGAGCAGTTCCTGGATGCGGCCCAGCGAGACGGTGGCCTGCTGGTAGCCGTCGAAGACCTGGGAGAGCTGCTGGACGGGCGCGAAGAACAGGTCGATGTAGAGCAGGTAGGCGACCAGCGCGCCGGTGGTGAGCGTGGCGTCGTCGACCCGGCCCGCGCCCGCGATCAGCACGGCGGCCGCGGCGACGGAGGACAGGAACTGGACGAACGGGAAGTAGACCGAGATCAGCCACTGGCCGCGGATACGGGCCCTGCGGTAGCTGTCGCTGCGCTCGGCGAACCGCCGCCCGCCGTCCTGCTCGCGCCGGAAGGCCTGCACGATCCTCAGCCCGGACACCGACTCCTGGAGGTCGGCGTTGACCGCGGACACCCGCTCGCGGGCGAGTTCGTACGCCTTCACGCTCGCCCGGCGGAAGAAGAACGTGGCGACGAACAGCGGCGGCAGCGTCGCGAACACGACCAGCGCGAGCTGCACGTCGATCACCAGCAGGGCGGCCATGATGCCGAAGAAGGTGACCACCGACACGAACGCGGTGACCAGGCCCGTCTGCAGGAACGTCGACAACGCGTCGACGTCGGTCGTCATCCGGGTCATGATGCGGCCGGTCAGCTCCCGCTCGTAGTAGTCGAGGCCGAGCCGCTGGAGCTGCGCGAAGATCTTCAGCCGCAGCGCGTACAGGACCCGCTCGCCGGTGCGTCCGGTCATCCGGGTCTCGCCGACCTGCGCCGCCCACTGCACGGCGACCGTCAGCAGACCCAGCAGGGACGCCGTCCACACCGCGCCGATGGCCATCGCCGTGACGCCCTGGTCGATGCCGTGCCGGATCAGCACCGGCAGCAGCAGCCCCGCCCCGGCGTCGACGGCCACCAGGCCCAGGCTGACCAGCAGCGGCAGCCCGAAGCCCCGCAGCAGCCTGCGCAGCCCGTACGACTCCTCCGGCGTCACCGCCCGCGCCTCGTCGACGTCGGGGGTGTCGTTCGCCGGGGGCAGCGCCTCGACCTGCGCCAGCAGTTCGGGTGTGGCCGGCATCCCGGCCAGCGCCGCGTCCTTGGGCTCGCGGTCGCCGGTCCACAGCCGCGGCGTCACCCCGCGCTCGGCGTCGAACTCGGCGTCCAGCTCGTCGCGCACGGAGGTGTCCTCCGGCGGCGCGGCGGCCTGGGCGTGGCCGGGCGAGACGCCGCCCAGCTCGTCGGGGTCGGTGAGCAGGCGGCGGTAGAGCGCCGAGCGCTCCTGGAGTTCCTCGTGGGTGCCGATGTCGGCGAGCCGGCCGCCGTCGAGGACGGCGATGCGGTCGGCGAGGTTCAGGGTGGAGCGGCGGTGGGCGATCAGCAGGGTCGTACGGCCCTCCATGACGTGCCGGAGCGCCTCGTGGATCTCGTGCTCGACGCGGGCGTCCACGGCGGAGGTGGCGTCGTCCAGGACGAGCAGGCGCGGGTCGGTGAGGATCGCGCGGGCCAGGGCGACACGCTGACGCTGGCCGCCGGAGAGGGTCAGGCCGTGCTCGCCGACCTTGGTGGCGTAGCCGTCGGGCAGCTCGCGGATGAAGCGGTCGGCCTGGGCGGCGCGGGCGGCGGCCTCGATCTGCTCGTCGGTGGCGTCGGGACGGCCGTAGGCGATGTTGTCGCGCACCGTCTCGGAGAAGAGGAAGGAGTCCTCGGGCACCAGGCCGATCGCGGCCCGCAGCGAGTCGAGGGTGAGCTCGCGGACGTCGTGGCCGCCGACCAGGACCGCGCCGTGGGTGACGTCGTAGAAGCGCGGCAGCAGCAGGGAGACGGTGGACTTGCCGGAGCCGGAGGAGCCGACGACGGCGAGGGTCTCCCCGGCGCGGATCTCGAAGCTGAGCCCTTCGAGGACGGGCCGCTGCCGGTCGTAGCCGAAGGACACGTCGTCGAACTCGACGGTCGCCGGCGCGTCGGCGGGCAGCTCCCTGGTGCCGTCGGTGAGCGACGGCTCGGTGTCGATCAGCTCCAGGACGCGTTCGGTGCCCGCCCGCGCCTGCTGCCCGACGGTGAGGACCATGGCCAGCATGCGGACCGGGCCGACGAGCTGGGCGAGGTAGGTGGAGAAGGCGACGAACGTGCCGAGCGTGATGTGCCCGCGCACGGCCAGCCAGCCGCCGAGCGCCAGCATGGCGACCTGGCCGAGGGCGGGCACCGCCTGCAGGGCGGGGGTGTAGGTGGCGTTCAGCCGGATGGTGCGCAGCCGCCCGGCGAACAGCCGCCGCCCGACCTCCCGCAGCTTGCCGGTCTCCTGCTCCTCCTGCCCGAACCCCTTCACCACGCGTACGCCGCTGACGGCGCCGTCCACCACGCCCGCCACGGCGGCGGCCTGGGCCTGCGCGTACCAGGTGGCCGGGTGCAGCCGGGAGCGGCTGCGCCGGGCGATCCACCACAGCGCGGGCGCCACGGCGAGCGCGACCAGCGTCAGCGGCGGCGACAGCCACGCCATGATCACCAGGGAGATCAGGAACAGCAGGACGTTGCCGATGGTCATCGGCAGCATGAACAGCAGGCCCTGGATCAGCTGGAGGTCGCTGGTGGCGCGGCCGACGACCTGCCCGGTCGACAGCTCGTCCTGGCGGCGGCCGTCGAGCCGGGTGATCGTGTCGAACATCGCCGTGCGCAGGTCGTGCTGGACGTCGAGGGCGAGCCGGCCGCCGTAGTAGCGGCGGACGTAGGTCGCGGCGTACACGAGCAGGGCGGCGCCGATCAGGGCGCCCGCCCACGGGGCCATGCGCCGGGTGTGACCGCCGATCACGTCGTCGATGATCACCTTGGTGATCAGCGGGACCGTCGCCATGACCGCCATGCCGGCGAGCGAGGAGCCGAGGGCCAGGACGACGTCCTTCGGATACCGCCACGCGTATCCGGCCAGTCGCCGTGCCCATCCCCGTTGCTCACTCACGCGGGTGCCTCCCGTTCGTCCTGGTCTGCCGGAAGGCACCAACGCCGAGCGAAGCGGATTTCATCCCTCCGCAACGATCGGGCTCGCGGGCCCGGGGTCAGAGACGGACGCGCAGGAAGTAGAACCGGGTCGTCTGCGTGGCGTTCTGGTTGTCGTCGCTGACCAGGAGCACCTTGAGGCGTCCCTTCGCGCGACCGGTGACCGTCATGCCCTCGATGTTGTCCAGCAGCGGGTTCGGCTGGGGCTGCTTGGCGGTGGCGCCCAGGGAGGGGCAGTCCGCGAGGTCGGCCAGCAGCGTCTTCTTGATCAGCCGGACGCCGGGCTGCCCGGTCAGGTTCTCGACGCCGCTGGTGTCCGTGGCGCGGCGCGGGTCGGCCAGGTAGAGGCGGACGGTGTTGCCGACGCCGGAGGTGAAGCCGCGCTCCAGGACCAGCAGGCGGCCGTCGGGGGCGGCCTGCACCTCGGGCACGCCGAGCCCGGCGTCGACGGGGTAGGCGTACTGGGCGCCGAGCGCGAAGCGCCCGTCCCCGGTCCGCCGCCAGGTCTGGAAGCGGACGATGGCGGAGCTGTCGCCGCTCAGCGCGTACTCCATGGACGCCAGCAGCGTGCGGCCGCCGGGCAGCAGGGTCAGCCCCTCGAAGGTGCCGTTGCGGACGGCACGGCCGGCCGGGGCGACGCGGAGGGCGTCCGGCACGGGGAGGCGGTCGAGGATCTCGCCGTCGCGGGAGTAGCGGCGGACGGACGGCTCGGTCTCCGAGGTGATGAGCCGGGTTCCGTCGCGGTCGACGACGAGGCCCTCGCTGTCGAGCGCGGCGCCGCTCTCGTCGGCGAGCGGGACGACGGCCTTCGGCTGGAGGGTCTTCGCGTCGAGGTCGAAGAGGGAGGAGCGGTCCTCGAGCGCGGCGAGGGAGCCGTCCTTGTCGACGGCGAGCGCGGAGAAGTTGCCGACGAAGGCGCCCTGGTAGGTCGTCTTGTCGAGGGCGTCGGAGAAGCGGTCGAGGGAGACGGAGGGGGAGCAGGCGTTGTTCTGCACGCCGGGTCCGGCGGCGGATCCGGCGGCGGCCGGTCCTGCGGCGGTCACGCAGCCGGCCGCCGCCAGGGCCGCGGTGAGGGTGGCGAGTACGGTTTTCAGGCGCATGGACGTCACCGTAGGACGGGTCGGTGACGGGCGGAGGGCGGAGAAGCGTCAACTCGCGGCGAGATCCTTGTGGATGACCTTGGCGACGCCCTGGATGGTGGTGACGCCGTAGCTCATGGTGCTGTTGCCGTGCGTGAGCACCGTGATCATGTAGTCGTGGCCGCCGCCGTTGAAGGTGCCGACGCTGTGCACCCGCCAGCCGTGCGTGGAGCGCTGCAGCCAGCCGTTCTTGACGTGCACGGACACGGTGGACGGGGCGCCGTACGGGGTGCCCCAGCGCTGGGAGGAGATGACCTGGCCCATCAGCTTCAGGATGTAGGCGCGGGAGTTGTCGCTGAGGACCGTGTTCTTCGCGGTGATGAGCTTGAGCAGCTTCTGCTCGTCGGTCACGGTGATCTGGGTCAGGCCCCAGTGGCCGTTCGGGTCCGGCTTGGTCTGGGTCATGCCGGCCGCGGTGAGGAAGCCCTTGATCTTCGTCAGGCCGAGCTGCTTCCACAGCGTGGTGGCCGCGGTGTTGTCCGACTTGGTGATCATGGCCTTGGCGAGGGACGCCTCGCGGTCGGTCAGGTAGCGGTTGTGCTTCTTCGCGTCCCACAGCAGCGTGGCGAGGATGGTCACCTTGACGACGCTGGCGGAGTCGTAGGCGTAGGTGGAGCGCAGGGTGCAGGTCGTCTTGGTGGAGCGGTCGTAGAGGCCGACGGCGATGGTGCCCTTGCGGTTGGCGAGGGCGGCGGTGATGTCCTTCTGGAGCTTCGTGGCGAGTCCGGCCTTGGCGGACGTGCAGCTGACGGTGGGTGTGATGGCAGCGGCGGCGGGGGTCGCCGCGACGGTCGCCGGTATGAGCACCGCGGCGCCGAGGGCGGCGGTGAGCGCCCCGGCTCGTCTTGAGTTGAGGTGAGTCATGCCCAGTTGACTCACGAGACGGAGCCAATGGTTGTGCGCGGATCGGGAGATGAGCGCCCCGGCTCTCGGCGATCCGCGGCACGCCGGTCCGCGCGGCGCGCAACTCCGCCGGTGGGTGACGGAGTCGGGCCGAGGCCATGGCAGTCCCCGTCCCCGTCCGCGTCCGCGACCCCGTCCCCGACCGCCCCGATCGCGATCGGGGCAGTCGTGCGTCTGCCGGCCACCGCCATCGAGGAGGGCCGGGACCCGTCCTCGACGAGCGGCGTCCTGGCCGGCGCCGCCTACCGTGCGTTGACGGCCCGACGGGCCGGCCTCACTTCAGGTGCCGGGCGAAGAACCGGGCCGCGTCGTCCCCCGCGAACTGTGGGACGCCGGTGTGCCCGCCCATGTTGGCGTGCAGGGTCTTCTCCTTGGATCCGAAAGCGTCGAACAGGTCCAGGGCGGCCTGCCGGTCGTTCCCTTCGTCGTCCCACTGCAGCAGGACGTGCAGCGGAATGGTGACCTGCCGGGCCTCCTCGAACATGGCGCGAGGCACGAAACTCCCGGCGAACAGACCGGCGGCCGAAATGCGCGGCTCGACCACCGCCAGCCGGATCCCGATGGAGATCACGCCTCCCGAGTACCCGACCGGGCCGCCGATCTCGGGCAGCGAAAGGAGGGCGTCCAGGGCGGCCTGCCATTCCGGGACCGCCTTTTCGACCAGCGGGAGGATGAGTGCGTCGATGATGTCGTCGCTGACCCGCTCGCCGGCCTCCATCGCCCGGCGCAGATCGGCGCGGGCCTGCTCGGCGGCGGGCCAACGGGGCCGGTCGCCGCTTCCGGGGAGCTCGATGGTGGCCGTGGCGAAGCCCTCCGCCGCAGCGTGCCGGGCCCGGGCCACCAGTCGGGGGTACGTCTTACGCAGCCCCAGGGGAGGGTGGCCGAGCAGGATCAGCGGCGCCGGTGCGGATGCGGGCGTCCACAGGACGCCGGGGATCTCGCCGAGGGTGAATTCGCGTTCGAGGACGCCGTCGTCGAGGCGCCGTTCGGAAGTGAATCGCATGGTCGTGCCTTTCGGGAGTGCTCTGGAACGGCGCTCCCGGACGGCCTACCGCCCGACCGTGACCCCGGAGGGGAGCACCCATGTCGATACAGCGCTCACGGGTACCACCTCCTCGTTCTCTCGCACGGCCTCCGGAAAGCTAGCAACGGTCGCCGTGGTCCGCCAACAGGTTTTCCCCCGGCCAGGTTTTCCCCCGACCAGGTTTTCCCTCGGCCAGGTTTGCCCTCGGCCGGTCCGGATTGCCGGTTCCGGTCATGTGATTGACATGTTCGATTCATTTACACGACCGCGTGTCCATGTCACGCTCCCTCTGCCGCCTTCATTCAACCCGCGTAGATGGGACCCCACACATGCCGGCGACACGCATACGCCGCTGGAAGTCGGTGGCGCTGGCCACCGCCACCGTCCTGGTGGGCCTCAGCGCCCCGGCCCTGACGGCCACCCCGGCCGCCGCCACGACCACCGCGTACGACTCGACGTACTACAAGAACGCGGTCGGCAAGTCGGGCACGAGCCTGAAGTCCGCGCTGCACACCATCATCAGCAGCCAGACCAAGCTGTCGTACTCGGCGCTCTGGGAGGCCCTGAAGAACACCGACCAGGACCCGAACAACAGCAGCAACGTGATCCTGCTGTACTCGGGGATCTCCCGCAGCAAGTCCCTCAACGGCGGGAACACCGGCGACTGGAACCGCGAGCACGTGTGGGCGATCTCGCACGGCAACCTGACCACCTCCACCGGCCCGGGCACCGACCTGCACCACATCCGCCCCGAGGACGTGGCCGTCAACTCCAAGCGCGGCAACCTGGACTTCGACGAGGGCGGCAGCACCTTCACCAACTCCGGCGGCAGCAAGGTCGACTCGGACTCCTTCGAGCCGCGTGACGCGGTCAAGGGCGACGTGGCCCGCATGATCCTCTACATGGCGGTCCGCTACGAGGGCGACGACGGCTTCGCCGACCTGGAGCCCGACGACAAGGTCGGCAACGGCTCCACCCCGTACATCGGCAAGCTCTCGGTGCTGAAGACCTGGAACGACGAGGACCCGCCGGACGCCTTCGAGGAGCGCCGCAACCAGGTCATCTACGACACCTACCAGCACAACCGCAACCCGTTCATCGACCACCCGGAGTGGGTCGACGCGATCTGGTAGACGGCCGGCCGCCCGGGGTGCCGGGGTCGTGCGCGTCCCCGGCACCCGGACAAGACGACCGGGGCGGGGTCACCCAGCCGCGTGCTCGGTGCGCTCCGCCGCGATCCGGCGGCTCATGATCGTCGTCAGTTCGTAGGCAGTGTGGGAGGCGGCCACCGAGGTGATCTCGGCGTGGTCGTAGGCCGGGGCCACCTCGACGACGTCCGCCGAGACCAGGTTGCAGGAGGCCAGGCCGCGCAGGATCTCCAGCAGCTCGCGGGAGGTCATGCCACCGGCCTCGGGCGTGCCGGTGCCGGGCGCGTGCGCCGGGTCGAGGCAGTCGATGTCGATGGAGATGTAGAGGGGCCGGTCGCCGATGCGCTGCCGCAGCTGGTCGGCGACCTCGTCGGCGCCACGCCGGTAGACGTCGGCGGAGGTGACGATGCCGAAGCCCATCTTCTCGTCGTCGGTGAGGTCCTGCTTGCCGTACAGCGGGCCGCGGGTGCCGACGTGGGACAGCGCGGAGGTGTCGAGGATGCCCTCCTCCACCGCGCGGCGGAACGGGGTGCCGTGCGTGTACTCGGCGCCGAAGTAGGTGTCCCAGGTGTCGAGGTGGGCGTCGAAGTGGAGCAGGGCGACCGGGCCGTGCTTCCTGGCCACCGCGCGCAGCAGCGGCAGGGCGATGGTGTGGTCGCCGCCCAGCGTCATCAGGCGGGCGCCGGTGGAGAGCAGGTCGTCGGCCGCCGCCTCGACCGTCTCCACCGCCTCGTGGATGTCGAAGGGGTTCACCGCGATGTCGCCGCCGTCGGCGACCTGCGCCAGCGCGAAGGGGGACGCGTCCTGCGCCGGGTTGTAGGGGCGCAGCAGCCGGGACGCCTCGCGGATCGCGTTGCCGCCGAAGCGGGCGCCCGGCCGGTAGGAGACGCCCGAGTCGAACGGCACGCCCACCACGGCGACGTCGGCGCGGCCGACCTCGTCGAGGCGGGGCAGCCGGGCGAAGGTCGCGGGTCCGGCGTACCGGGGGACGCGGGAGGAGTCGACGGGGCCGCGGGGCGTCTCGTTGCTGCTCATGGGTCATGCCTTCCTTCTGCGCGCTGCCTGCCACCGACACTAGGTGGCCGGAGCACGGCTGCGAAGTGTACGTTTCCTCCATTCAGACCGCTGATGACGGAGGAAACGTCCACATGCCTTCGTCCTCCGCGCCGGACCCCGTGTCTCCCCTCACTCCCCCGGTGCCGCTGGCGTCCCTGCTGGCCCGCGAGGACCTCGCCCTGCGGCAGATCGCCGGGCCGTCCGGCCCCGGCGTCGTCGTCCACGCGGCGCACGCCTCGGAACTGGCCGACCCCTCCCCGTACCTGCTGGGCGGCGAGCTGCTGCTGACGGCGGGCGTGCACATCCCGGAGGCGGCGGCGGGTTCCGGCGCCGGTTTCGACGACTACGTGGCGCGGATCGTCGCGGCGGGCGGCGCGGCCCTCGGCTTCGGGCTGGCGCCGGTGCACGACACGGTGCCGCCCGCCCTGGTCGCCGCCTGCGACACGCACGGGCTCCCGCTCGTCGAGGTCCCGCCGCGGACGACGTTCTCGGGCGTGGCCCGCGCGGTGTGGCAACTGATGGCCGAGGTCCGCCTGGCGGAGCTGCGCCGGGTCGCGGAGGCGCAGCAGGGCCTGGCCGCCGCGGCCGCCCGCCCGGACCCGGTGCCGTCGGTGCTGCGGAGGCTGGCCCGGCAGGTGAACGGGTGGGCGGTGCTGTACGGGCCGGACGGTGCGGAGATCGCGTCGGCGGGGCGGCCGGCGCCGGCGGAAGCGCGACAGGCGCTGGCCCGGCTCGCGGACGTCGTACGGCCGGGCGCGAACCGGTGGGCGGACGGCCCCGCTCGCCTCGCCGGACCCGCTCCCGCCTCCGCCACCGACACCGTCGCCGGCGCCCACCTCGCCGCCTACGGCCTCGGCGTCGGCCAGGGCTTCGTCCTCGGGGTGGCCGCCGCCCGGCGGGACCCCGGCGACCACACCGTCGCCTCCGTCGCCGCCGTGCTGCTGTCGCTGCTCACCGGCGCCCACCGCGGCGGCACCGAGGCGGCCCGCTCCGCGGCGCTGGTACGGCTGCTGCTGGGCGCCCCGCCCGACGAGGCCGCCGCGCTGCTGGGCGCCGAGCGGTGGATCGTCGTGCACGGCCGGCCCGACGAACGGCCGCCCGGCACCGTGGCCGCCTCCGCGCTGGGCGCCGCGCTCGGCTCGCCGCTGGTCGACCTCGGGGACGGAGTCGTACGGGTGCTGGTGCCCGCCGACCGGGAGCCGACGCCGTGTCCCGGCTGGACGCTCGGCGTGAGCGCGGCCGCCGGTCCCGGCGAGTGGCCGGCCGCCGACGCGCAGGCGGCCCGCGCCCTGGCCCGCGCCCGCGCCACCCGCGTCCCGCTCGTCCGGCACGGCGCCCGCCCCGCCCTCGCCGAACTGGTCGGCCCGGCCGAGGCGCAGGCACACGCGCGTGCGCTGCTCGACCCGATCGCCGCCACCCCGGCCCTCACCGAGACGCTGCGCGCCTGGCTTTCCCTGCACGGGAGTTGGGACCGCACGGCGGTGGCCCTGTCGGTGCACCGCAACACCGTCCGCCAGCGCATCGCCCGCTGCGCGACCCTGCTCGACGCCGACCTGGACGACCCCGACGTCCGCATGGAACTGTGGTTCGCCCTGCGGCAGATGCGGTAGCGCGGTAGGCGCGGGGGAGGGAGCGGCCCGCGAGCGGCGTGCGTCCGCCGTGCCGCGCGCGGCACGCCCGCAGGTGCCCTGTCGGCGGGAGGACCCCGGGCCCCCGGTCCCGCTCCCGGCTCCCCGGTCGTCGCACCGCCGGAAGCCGGCCCACGCCCGGCACGGAGCGGACAGTGCGCCCACCGCACGCACGTGAACGGCGTCCCGGCGGACGGAAGCGCCGGGGCCGGGCACAGGCGTCCGCGCCCGGCCCGCCCGCACGGCCACGCGGGCCGGATGGTCCCGTACCGCCGGTCCCCGGCCCCCGCCGGGTCACCGCACCGTCCGCAGGTCGGCCTGCGCCCGGTGCGCGGGCCCGGCCCGGCGCAAGGGCGTGCGGCACGCCGACGGCGCGCGCCGCGCCCGCCCGCCGGCGCGGTCCCGGTCCGTACCCCGGCGCGCACGTGACCCGCGTCCCAGCGTGCGGAAACGCCGGGGACGGGCACAGGCGCCTGCCTCACAATGGGAGCCATGCCGATACCCGGGACACCCAGCCGCGCCGAGCTCGTCGACCACCTCGTCAAGACCCGTATCGCGGGCGACGTGGCCACCCCGCGCGAGAACAACCTCTCCCACTACCGCCAGCTCGCCAACGGCGTCCGCAACTTCTGGCTCGGCCTGGAACTCGGCGACCGCTGGCGGGACGAGCAGGATGTGCTCGCCGTGATGGCGGAGCGGGTGGGCGTGAACGACGACCCGGAGCACCGGTACGGCCAGGACACCATCGACCCCGAGCTGACCGTCGACGCCCTCGACCGGATGGCGGCCCGGCTGCGCAAGGCGGCCGACGGACGGCAGCGGGTGCTGTTCGCGACCGGCCACCCCGGCGGCCTGCTCGACGTGCACCGCGCCACGGCCGCCGCGCTGCGCGCCGCCGGGTGCGAGATCGTCGTCATCCCGGACGGGCTGCAGACGGACGAGGGGTACGTGATGCAGTTCGCGGACGTGGCGGTGCTGGAGCACGGCGCCACGCTGTGGCACACGCACTCGGGCGAGCCGATGAAGGCCATCCTGACGGCGCTGGAGCGTGAGGGCCGCCCGCTGCCCGACCTGGTCGTCGCCGACCACGGCTGGGCCGGGTACGCGGGCCAGCACGGCGTGGACTCCGTCGGCTACGCCGACTGCAACGACCCGGCGCTGTTCCTCGCCGAGGCCGAGGGCACCGTACAGGTGACGGTCCCGCTCGACGACCACGTGCTCAGCCCGCGCTACTACGACCCGCTGACGGCGTACCTGCTGGCGGAGGCGGGGCTCTCCTGACGCCGATGCCCTTCCGGTGACCGGTCAGAGGCCGGCGATGGAGGCGGGGGCGCGCTCGGCGCGGGCGAGCCCCCGGATCACGTCCACCGTGCCGTGCCGCCGGACCGCGAGCCGGGCGAGCAGTTCGACGACCGGCGCGGTGACGCTCTCGGGGAACTCCGGCGTCGGCAGACCCGCGCTGCACGCCAGGTCGTCGGCGTGGACGACGTGTTCCGTCAGGCGGGTGAGCAGGAAGTCGTCGAGTTCGAGGGACCACCCGCCCCAGGTGGCCACGTGCACGGGCCGCGCGGCGGGCGCCCGGGGCACCTCCGTGCGCAGCGCGTCCAGCGCCTCGCGCACGCGCGCGTTCAGGGCCGCGTGCCCGTCGGCCGCCCTGGCCTCGCCGCCGGCGCGGATGCGCGCGCTGACCGGAGCGTCGGCCCCGGCGTCCAGCCAGATCACGCGCTCCAGGTAGTACGTGCGCAGGGAGACGACGGGCTCGGACGGCACGGGCGCGGCGAGCAGGCCCGGCAGGTCGAGGTCCTGCCCGAACAGGTGCCCCGCGAGCCCGCGCACGCCGAAGTCCTTCAGCACGCTCGGCCGGTCCCATACGGCTGCCACGGCGGGGTCGGCGAGCAGTCCGGCGACCGTGTCCGCCGCCAGGAGGTAGGCCTCCCGGATCCGCCCGCCCCGCCAGTTCCACGATTCCGTCATGGCGCCCATCCCAGCGCGGGCGCCGCCGCTCGGCAACCGGGTCACACGGCAACCCGGTTGTCCGGCGCGACCATTGACACGGCGGCCCGGTCACACGGCAGCCCGGTCATACGGCGGCCGCGGTCACACGGCGGCCGCGGTCACCGCGGGACGCGGACCACGCCCTCCTGGATGACCGTGATGGCCAGCCGGCCGTCCTGGGTGTAGATGCGGGCCTGCCCGAGGCCGCGCCCGCCGGACGCCGACGGCGACTCCTGGTCGTACAGGAGCCATTCGTCGGCGCGGAAGGGGCGGTGGAACCACATGGCGTGGTCCAGCGAGGCGCCGACGACGTCGCCGACCGCCCAGCCGCCGCGCCCGTGCGCGAGCAGGATCGAGTCGAGCAGGGTCATGTCGCTGACGTACGTGGCGAGGACGACGTGCAGCAGGGGCTTGTCGACGGCGCCGGCGAGCTTGCCGTTGGCCCGGAACCACACCTGGGAGTGCGGCTCCCGCGGCTCGCCGAACCTGCCGAACGGCGGCTCGTCGACGTACCGCAGGTCGACGGCCTCCCGGGCCGCGATGAACCGCTCGACCACGGCCGTGTCGAGGTGGTCGTAGGCGCGCAGCCGCTCGGCGGAGGTCGGCAGCGTCACCGGGTCCGGCGCGGGCGGCATCGGGGTCTGGTGGTCCAGGCCCTCCTCGTGCGTCTGGAAGGACGCCGACAGGTGGAAGATCGGCTTGCCGTGCTGGACGGCGACCACCCGGCGGGTGGTGAAGGAGCGGCCGTCCCGGATGCGGTCGACGCTGTAGACGATCGGCGCGCCCGGGTCGCCGGGGCGCAGGAAGTACGCGTGCAGGGAGTGGGCGGGCCGGTCCGCGGGGACCGTCCGCCCGGCGGCGACCAGCGCCTGGGCCGCGACCTGCCCGCCGAAGACGCGCGGGACGAGGGAGGGCCGGGAGCTGCCGCGGAAGATGTTCTCCTCGATCTGCTCGAGGTCGAGCAGATCGAGGAGATCCTGTAGTGCCTGACTCATGGAGTTAGTTGTACCGGCCAGCGATTGCCCGGACCTTACAGGCCCATGTCCTTGGCGATGATCGTCTTCATGATCTCGCTGGTGCCGCCGTAGATGCGGTTGACGCGGTTGTCCGCGTACAGGCGGGCTATCGGGTACTCGTTCATGAAGCCGTAGCCGCCGTGCAGCTGCAGGCAGCGGTCGATCACGCGGTGGGCGACCTCGGTGCAGAACAGCTTCGCGGACGCGGCCTCGGCGGGGGTGAGCTCGCCGGCGTCCAGGGCCTCCAGGGCGCGGTCGGCGACGGCCTCGGCGGCGTCCACCTCGGCCTGGCAGGCGGCCAGCTCGAACTTGGTGTTCTGGAAGCTGGCGACCGGCTTGCCGAAGACGGTGCGCTCCTGGACGTACTGCTTGGCGAACCGGACGGCCGCCTTGGCCTGCGCGTAGGCGCCGAAGGCGATGCCCCAGCGCTCGGAGGCCAGGTTGTGGCCGAGGTAGGAGAAGCCCTTGTTCTCCTCGCCGAGCAGGTCCTCGACCGGCACCTTCACGTCGACGAACGCCAGCTCGGCGGTGTCGGAGGTGCGCAGGCCCAGCTTGTCCAGCTTGCGGCCGATGGAGTAGCCCTCGGACTTGGTGTCCACGGCGAACAGCGAGATGCCGTGGCGGCGGTCCTCGGCGGTCGGCGCGGAGGTGCGGGCGCACACGATCACGCGGTCGGCGTGCACGCCGCCGGTGATGAAGGTCTTGGCGCCGTTGAGGACGTAGTGCGTGCCGTCCTCGGAGAGCTTCGCGGTGGTCTTCATGCCCGCGAGGTCGGAGCCGGTGCCCGGCTCGGTCATCGCCAGCGCCCACATCTCCTCGCCGGAGACGAACTTCGGCAGGAAGCGCTTCTTCTGCTCCTCGGTGGCGAGCATCTTGATGTACGGCAGGCCCAGCAGCACGTGCACGCCGGAGCCGCCGAACTGGACGCCCGCGCGCGCGGTCTCCTCGTACATCACGGCCTCGAACTTGTACGAGTCGATGCCGGCGCCGCCGTACTCCTCGGGCACGTTGATGCCGAAGACGCCGAGCTCGGCGAGCTTGTAGTAGAAGTCGCGCGGCGCCTGGCCGGCCGCGAACCACTCGTCGTAGACGGGGACGACCTCGGCCTCGATGAAGGCCCGGAGGGTCTCCCGGAACGCCTCGTGGTCCTCGTTGAACACCGTACGGCGCACGCCGCCACCTCCACGTACTCGGCATGACTGAGCATGTCTAAGCGCTTGCTCACGCCAACGTACCGGCGAGTAGGCGAGGGCGTCCAGAGGGGTCCGCGTAACGCTCGTCACCCTCTCACCCGTTCGGCGGCGCGTACACCCGTACGGCTCATCCACCGGGCGCGGCGGCCGCCGTCCGCGCACGCTGCGAACAGCCCGCTTCGCGGACACCGCATCGAATGTCAGGGCGCGGCCGACGTCCGGCGGCCGGCCTCCGGCGGCCGCTTCCGGCTTCCGGCTTCCGGCTTCCGGCACCCGAGGAGGTCACCCGCATGACCGGCGTCGCCCGAGGGGGTCACCCGCACGACCGGCGCGCGGGGCCGGGGCGCGCTTCAGTCCTGGCGGGGCGCGCGTCAGCCCTCGCCGTCCGCTGCCGCCGCCGCGAAGGCACCCCTCGCCATCCGGTGCAGCAGGGTCGCCGTGGCTCCCCGGCCGGGCAGGGAGCCCGGACGGCCCAGGTGCGGGGTGGAGTTGAGCAGGCCGAAGACCGAGTGCACCGCCGAGCGGGCCACCGGCTCGGCCAGGCCCGGGTAGACCTCGCGGACCACCTCCACCCACAGCTCCACGTACTGCCGCTGGAGCTGACGGACCAGCTTGCGGTCGCTGTCCCGCAAGCGGTCCAGCTCACGGTCGTGCAGGGTGATGAGCGGGCGGTCGTCGAGCGCGAAGTCGATGTGCCCCTCGATCAGCGAGTCGAGGACCGCCTCGGCACCGGCCGACCCGTCGGCCTCCTTCAGGCGCCGATTCGCGCCGGTCAGCAGCTGGCCGCTGATGCCCACCAGCAGCTCGGCGAGCATCGCGTCCTTGCCCGGGAAGTGGCGGTAGAGACCGGGCCCGCTGATGCCGACCGCGGCGCCTATCTCGTCGACCCCGACGCCGTGGAACCCGCGCTCGGCGAACAGCCGCGCGGCCTCCTTGAGGATCTGGTCACGGCGGGTGGGGGCGTCGGTTCTGGTGGCCATGGAGGCAATTCTAGACAGGGAGGTTAGCGGTCGTTAACCTGAAGGAAATGGTTAACGCTCATTAACAGCCGGACCACTGGGTGAGGGGACCGCAGGAATGGATCAGGCACCGGAGCTGACGAGCGCGGCAGACCCCGCGTCGGAGGCCTGGCGGGCCAACGAGGCGGCGCACCGCGCGCTCGTGGAGGAGTTGCACGAGAAGCTGGCGGCGACCCGGCTCGGCGGCGGCGAGAAGGCGCGGGCGCGGCACACCGCACGCGGGAAGCTGCTGCCCAGGGACCGCGTGGACACCCTCCTCGACCCCGGCTCGCCGTTCCTGGAGCTGGCCCCGCTGGCCGCCGACGGGATGTACGACGGGCAGGCCCCGGCCGCCGGGGTGATCGCCGGGATCGGGCGGGTCGCCGGGCGCGAGTGCGTGGTCGTCGCCAACGACGCCACCGTCAAGGGCGGGACGTACTACCCGATGACGGTGAAGAAGCACCTGCGCGCCCAGGAGGTCGCCCTCGACAACCGCCTGCCGTGCGTGTACCTGGTGGACTCCGGGGGCGCCTTCCTGCCGATGCAGGACGAGGTCTTCCCCGACCGCGACCACTTCGGGCGGATCTTCTACAACCAGGCCCGGATGTCCGGCGCCGGCATTCCGCAGATCGCGGCCGTGCTCGGCTCCTGCACGGCCGGCGGGGCGTACGTCCCGGCGATGAGCGACGAGGCGGTCATCGTCCGCAACCAGGGCACCATCTTCCTGGGCGGGCCGCCGCTGGTGAAGGCGGCCACCGGCGAGGTCGTGACCGCCGAGGAGCTCGGCGGCGGCGACGTCCACGCGCGCGTGTCGGGCGTCACCGACCACCTCGCCGAGGACGACGCGCACGCGCTGCGGATCGTGCGGGACATCGTCGCCACGCTGCCCGCGCGCGGCCCGCTGCCCTGGCAGGCCGCCCCGGTCGTCGAGCCGAAGGTGGACCCCTACGGCCTCTACGGCGCCGTCCCGGTCGACCCCCGCACCCCCTACGACGTGCGCGAGATCATCGCGCGCGTGGTCGACGGCTCGCGGTTCGCGGAGTTCAAGGCCGAGTTCGGGCAGACCCTGGTCACCGGCTTCGCCCGGATCCACGGCCACCCGGTCGGCATCGTCGCCAACAACGGCATCCTGTTCTCCGAGTCCGCCCAGAAGGGCGCGCACTTCATCGAGCTGTGCGACCAGCGCGGCATCCCGCTGGTGTTCCTGCAGAACATCTCCGGCTTCATGGTCGGCCGGGACTACGAGGCCGGCGGCATCGCCAAGCACGGCGCCAAGATGGTCACGGCGGTCGCCTGCACGCGCGTGCCGAAGCTGACCGTGGTGGTCGGCGGGTCGTACGGCGCGGGCAACTACTCGATGTGCGGGCGGGCGTACTCGCCCCGCTTCCTGTGGATGTGGCCGGGCGCCAAGATCTCGGTGATGGGCGGCGAGCAGGCCGCCTCGGTCCTCGCCACCGTCAAGCGGGACCAGCTCCAGTCCCGCGGGGAGGAGTGGTCCGTGGAGGACGAGGAGGCCTTCAAGGCCCCCGTCCGCGCCCAGTACGAGCGCCAGGGCAACGCCTACTACGCCACCGCCCGGCTCTGGGACGACGGGGTCATCGACCCGCTGGAGACCCGTCAGGTGCTGGGCCTGGCCCTGACCGCCTGTGCCAACGCGCCCCTGGGTGAGCCCCAGTTCGGCGTCTTCCGGATGTAGAGGGGGGTTACCCGACCATGTTCGACACAGTGCTCGTGGCCAACCGGGGCGAGATCGCCGTGCGTGTCATCCGCACGCTGCGGTCGCTGGGCGTGCGCTCGGTGGCCGTCTTCTCCGACGCGGACGCCGACGCCCGGCACGTCCGGGAGGCCGACACGGCGGTACGGATCGGTCCGGCGCCGGCGGCGGAGAGCTATCTGTCGGTGGAGCGGCTGCTCGACGCGGCGGCCCGTACCGGCGCCCAGGCCGTCCATCCCGGCTACGGCTTCCTCGCGGAGAACGCGGCCTTCGCGCGCGCCTGCGCCGACGCCGGGCTGGTCTTCGTCGGGCCGCCCGCGGACGCGATCGCCCTCATGGGCGACAAGATCCGCGCCAAGGAGACGGTGAAGGCGGCCGGTGTCCCGGTCGTGCCCGGCTCCAGCGGCAGCGGCCTCACCGACGCCGAACTGGCCGACGCGGCACGGGAGATCGGCATGCCGGTGCTGCTGAAGCCGTCGGCGGGCGGCGGCGGCAAGGGCATGCGGCGGGTGCGGGACGCCGCCGATCTCGCCGACGAGATCGCCGCGGCCCGCCGCGAGGCCCGCGCCTCCTTCGGCGACGACACCCTGCTGGTCGAGCGGTGGATCGACCGCCCCCGGCACATCGAGATCCAGGTCCTGGCCGACGGCCACGGCAACGTGGTCCATCTGGGCGAGCGCGAGTGCTCCCTGCAGCGCCGCCACCAGAAGATCATCGAGGAGGCGCCGTCGGTCCTGCTGGACGAGAAGACCCGCGCGGCCATGGGCGAGGCGGCGGCGCAGGCCGCCCGCTCCTGCGGCTACCGGGGCGCGGGCACGGTGGAGTTCATCGTCCCGGGCGACGACCCGTCGTCGTACTGGTTCATGGAGATGAACACCCGTCTTCAGGTGGAGCACCCGGTCACCGAGCTGATCACCGGGCTCGACCTGGTGGAGTGGCAGCTGCGGGTCGCCGCCGGGGAGCCGCTGCCGTTCGAGCAGGGCGACCTCACGCTGACCGGGCACGCGGTCGAGGCCCGCGTGTGCGCGGAGGACCCGGCGCGCGGGTTCCTGCCGTCCGGCGGCACCGTGCTCGCCCTGCGCGAACCGCAGGGCGACGGCGTGCGCACCGACTCCGGGCTCAGCGAGGGCACCGAGGTCGGCAGCCTGTACGACCCGATGCTGTCCAAGGTCATCGCCTACGGCCCCGACCGGGCGAGCGCGCTCAGGAAGCTGCGGGCGGCCCTGGCGGGGACGGTCGTGCTGGGCGTGCAGACCAACGCCGGGTTCCTGCGCCGGCTGCTGGCCCACCCGGCGGTGGTCGCGGGCGAGCTGGACACCGGGCTGGTGGAGCGGGAGGCGGCCGGGCTGGTCACGGACGAGGTCCCGGCGGAGGTCTACGCGGCGGCGGCGCTGCTGCGCCAGGCGGCGCTCGCCCCCGGTGGCGGTGAAAGCACCGGCTGGGCCGACCCGTTCGCGGCCGCGGACGGCTGGCGCCTGGGCGGGGAGCGGGCCTGGACGGCGCACCACCTGCGGGTGCCGGGCCACGACCCGGTCAGCGTGCGGGTGCGCCGCACGCCGGACGGGGGGACCGAGGTCCTGCTGCCCGGCGCGGACCGGCCCGTGCGCGGCTCCGGGGGCGTGCTCCCGCGGCCCGGGGCCGAGGGCGTCTTCAGCTTCCGGCTCGACGGCCTGGTCCACACCTTCGCCGCCCTGCCGGACGGCACCTGGCTGGGCCGCGACGGCGACGCCTGGCAGGTGCGCGACCACGACCCGGTCGCCGCGTCGCTCACCCGCGCGGCGCACGCGGGCGCCGACTCGCTGACCGCGCCCATGCCCGGCACGGTCACCGTCGTGAAGGTCGCCGTCGGCGACGAGGTGAGCGCCGGTCAGAGCCTGCTGGTCGTCGAGGCGATGAAGATGGAGCACGTCATCTCCGCCCCGCACGCCGGCACGGTCGCCGAACTGGACGTCTCCCCGGGCACCACGGTCGCCATGGACCAGGTGCTCGCGGTGATCACGCCCCACGAGGAGGTGGCGTCATGACGGTGGAAGGGCTCCCGGAAGGTCTCCCCATGGTCGTACCGGCCGAGGGCCTGCCCGCGCGGGTGCGGATCCACGAGGTCGGCGCGCGGGACGGTCTGCAGAACGAGCGGGCGACCGTACCGACCGAGGTCAAGGCGGAGTTCGTGCGGCGGCTGGCCGGCGCGGGTCTGACCACGATCGAGGCGACGAGCTTCGTGCACCCGAAGTGGGTGCCCCAGCTCGCCGACGCGGAGGCGCTGTTCCCGCTGGTCGCCGGCGTACCGGCCGACCTGCCGGTGCTGGTGCCGAACGAACGCGGGCTGGACCGCGCGCTGGCTCTCGGCGCCCGGCGCGTCGCCGTCTTCGCGAGCGCCACCGAGTCCTTCGCCAAGGCCAACCTCAACCGCACGGTGGCCGAGGCGCTGGCCATGTTCGAGCCGGTGGTGGCCCGGGCCAAGGCCGAGGGCGTGCACGTGCGCGGCTATCTGTCGATGTGCTTCGGCGACCCGTGGGAAGGCGCCGTCGCGGTGCGGCAGGTCGTGGGCGTGTGCCGGGCGCTGCTCGACATGGGTTGCGACGAGCTGAGTCTCGGCGACACCATCGGCGTGGCGACGCCGGGCCATGTGCGCGCGCTGCTGACCGCGCTGGGCGAGGCGGGCGTTGCGGTGCCCGTGCTCGGCGTGCACTTCCACGACACCTACGGCCAGGCCCTCGCCAACACCCTGGCCGCCCTCCAGCACGGCGTCACCACGGTCGACGCCTCCGCCGGCGGTCTGGGCGGCTGCCCCTACGCCAAGTCCGCCACCGGCAACCTCGCCACCGAGGACCTCGTGTGGATGCTGCGCGGCCTCGGCATCGACACCGGAGTCGACCTCGGCCGCCTCGTCGCCACCAGCGTGTGGATGGCCGAGCAGTTGGGCCGACCCAGCCCGTCCCGCACCGTCCGTGCCCTCTCCCACAAGGACCAGTGATCCGCCATGGACTACCGTCTCTCCCCCGAACTCGAAGAACTGCGGCGCACGGTCGAGCAGTTCGCGCACGACGTGGTGGCGCCGAAGATCGGCGAGTTCTACGAGCACCACGAGTTCCCGTACGAGATCGTCCGCGAGATGGGCCGCATGGGCCTGTTCGGGCTGCCGTTCCCGGAGGAGTACGGCGGCATGGGCGGCGACTACCTGGCGCTCGGCGTGGCGCTGGAGGAGCTGGCCCGCGTCGACTCCTCGGTGGCGATCACCCTGGAGGCGGGCGTCTCCCTGGGCGCGATGCCGGTCCACCTGTTCGGCACCGAGGAGCAGAAGCGGCAGTGGCTGCCCCGGCTGTGCTCCGGGGAGATCCTCGGCGCGTTCGGGCTCACCGAGCCGGACGGCGGCTCGGACGCCGGCGCGACGCGCACGACCGCCCGGCTGGACCCGGACACCGACGAGTGGGTGATCAACGGCACCAAGTGCTTCATCACCAACTCGGGCACGGACATCACCGGCCTGGTCACGGTCACCGCGGTCACCGGCCGCAAGCCGGACGGCAGGCCGCGCATCTCGGCGATCATCGTCCCGTCCGGCACGCCCGGCTTCACGGTCGCGCCGGCGTACTCGAAGGTCGGCTGGAACGCGTCCGACACCCGCGAGCTGTCGTTCACGGACGTCCGCGTCCCGGCGGCCAACCTGCTGGGCGAGGAGGGCCGGGGCTACGCGCAGTTCCTGCGCATCCTGGACGAGGGGCGCGTCGCCATCGCCGCCCTGGCCACCGGGCTCGCCCAGGGCTGTGTCGACGAGTCGGTGAAGTACGCGAAGGAACGTCACGCCTTCGGCCGCCCGATCGGCGCCAACCAGGCCGTCCAGTTCAAGATCGCGGACATGGAGATGCGGGCCCACACGGCCCGGCTGGCCTGGCGCGACGCGGCGGCCCGGCTGGTGTCCGGCGAGCCGTTCAAGAAGGAGGCGGCCCTGGCGAAGCTGTACTCGTCGACGATCGCGGTGGACAACGCCCGTGACGCCACCCAGATCCACGGCGGCTACGGCTTCATGAACGAGTACCCGGTGGCCCGGATGTGGCGCGACTCCAAGATCCTGGAGATCGGCGAGGGCACCAGCGAGGTCCAGCGGATGCTGATCGCACGGGAGTTGGGGCTGGTGAGCTGACCGGCCCGCCGGCGGGGCGGTGACCGCGAGCGGGGCGGGACACCCGCTGGACAAGTAGTGAGGTTAGGCTAACCTACCTTCGAACTCGTCCGGCGGGCGTCTCGCCCTGTTCGAAAGCAGTCATGCCATGCCCAACGCCAGAGCCTCCCACCTCACCCGCCGCGGCATCCTCGCCGCGGGCGGCGCCCTCGGCCTCGGGGCCGCGCTCGCGGCCTGCGGCGGCGACGACGCGAAGAGCGGGGGCTCGGGCAGCGGGACGACCGCCGCCGCGTCCGGCCCCTGGTCCTTCGAGGACGACCGCGGCAGGACCGTGAAGCTCGGCGAAGCCCCCCGGAGCATCGTCGCGTTCACCGGCGTCGCCGCCGCGCTGTACGACTACGGCATCTCCGTGAAGGGCGTCTTCGGCCCGACCAGGACCTCGGACGGCAAGCCCGACGTCCAGGCCGGCGACATGGACATCAGCAAGGTCACGGTCCTCGGCAACACCTGGGGCCAGTTCAACGTCGAGAAGTACGCGGCCCTCGCGCCCGACGTACTCGTCTCCACCATGTTCGACGACGCGGGCACCCTGTGGTACGTCCCCGAGGAGTCACAGGACAAGATCGCCAAGCTGGCCCCCAGCGTCGGCCTCTCCGTCTACGACCGCCCGCTCACCGAGCCGCTGCAGCGCATGTGGGCGCTCGCCGAGTCGCTCGGCGCCGACATGAAGACCGCCGCGGTCACCGAGGCCAAGAAGAAGTTCGAGGCGGCCGCCGCCCGGCTGCGCGCGGCCGCCAAGGCCAAGCCCGACATCAAGGTGATGGCGGGCTCCGCGAGCCAGGAGCTGTTCTACGTCTCCGGCAGCAACCTCTCCATCGACCTGGAGTACTTCAAGACGCTCGGCGTGAACCTCGTCGAGCCGCCGGAGAAGGCCAAGGCCCAGGGCGGCGGCTGGTACGAGAGCCTGAGCTGGGAGAACGTCGACAAGTACGCGGCCGACATCATCATGATGGACGACCGCACCTCGGCCCTCCAGCCGGCCGACATCACCGAGGCCACCTGGAAGAAGCTGCCCGCCGTCAAGGCCGGCCAGGTCATCCCCCGCTCGCCCGAGCCGATCCTGTCGTACGACAAGTGCACGCCGTTGCTCACCGGCCTCGCGGAGGCGTTGGAGAAGGCGAAGAAGGTCTCCTGACCCGCCGCCCACCCGGCACGCCCCCACCGCGGCCCGCCCCGCACCGAACCGGGGCGGGCCGCGGTGCGTGCGGCGGCCGCGGCGGCGCTCCAGGGGCGTGACGACGGTCACGGACGGGGCAGGTTCTCACCTTTCGAACTTAGGTTAGGCTAACCTAAATTGATCTCGCGGATCCGCCCCGCGTCCGCCCCGCCGCGGACCGTCCCCACCGGAGGACCCCCACCATGCGCTCGCACCTGCTCAATGACACGACCGCGGAGCACTACCGCCGCTCCGTGACCGAAGGCGTCGAGCGGGTGGCCGCGCAACTGGCCGCCACCGAGCGTCCGTTCACCGGAATCACGGTCGACGCCCTGGCGCCCCGCATCGAGCGGATCGATCTCGACCGGCCGCTGCACGACACCGCGGCCGTGCTCGACGAGCTCGAGGAGGTCTACCTCCGGGACGCGGTCTACTTCCACCACCCCCGCTACCTCGCCCACCTCAACTGCCCGGTCGTCATCCCGGCGGTGCTCGGCGAGGCGGTGCTGTCCGCCGTCAACTCCTCCCTCGACACCTGGGACCAGTCGGCCGGCGGCACCCTCATCGAGCAACGGCTCATCGACTGGACCGCCGGACGCATCGGCTTCGGCCCCGCCGCCGACGGCGTGTTCACCTCCGGCGGCACCCAGTCCAACCTCCAGGCACTGCTGCTGGCCAGAGAGGAGGCCAAGCGCGCGTCGCTCGCCGACCTGCGCGTCTTCGCGTCCGAGGCCAGTCACTTCAGCGTGCAGAAGTCCGCGAAACTGCTCGGCCTCGGCCAGGACGCCGTGGTCTGCGTCCCCGTCGACCGCGACAAGCGCATGCGGACCGTCGCCCTCGCCCGTGAGCTGGAGCGCTGCCGGCAGGACGGCCTGGTGCCGATGGCCGTCGTCGCCACCGCCGGAACCACCGACTTCGGCTCCATCGACCCGCTGCCGGAGATCGCCGAGCTGTGCGCCCGGTACGGGGCGTGGATGCACGTCGACGCCGCCTACGGCTGCGGACTCCTGGTCTCGCTCAAGCACCGGGACCGCCTCGACGGCGTCGAGCGCGCCGACTCGGTCACCGTCGACTACCACAAGTCCTTCTTCCAGCCGGTGAGTTCGTCCGCGGTGCTGGTGCGCGACGGCGCCACGCTGCGGCACGCGACCTACCACGCCGACTACCTCAACCCGCGCCGCATGGCGCGCGAGCGCATCCCCAACCAGGTCGACAAGTCCCTGCAGACCACCCGCCGCTTCGACGCGCTGAAACTGTGGATGACGCTGCGCACGATGGGCGCCGACGGCATCGGGCAGCTGTTCGACGAGGTGTGCGACCTGGCACGGCAGGGCTGGGAGCTCCTGGCGGCCGACCCCCGCTTCGACGTGGTCGTCGAGCCGGCCCTGTCCACCCTCGTCTTCCGCTGCGTCCCGGCCGCCGTCACCGACCCCGCGGAGATCGACCGCGCCAACCTGCACGCGCGCAAAGCCCTGTTCGCCTCCGGTGACGCGGTGGTCGCGGGCACCAAGGTGGACGGCCGCCACTACCTGAAGTTCACCCTGCTCAACCCCGAGACGCGGCCGTCCGACATCGCCGCCGTCCTCGACCTCATCGCCGGCCACGCCGAGCAGTACCTGGGAGAGTCCCTTGACCGCGCATCCTGAACCCAGCCGCGCCTACGACCTGGTGGGCATCGGGCTCGGCCCGTTCAACCTCGGGCTGGCCTGCCTGACCGAGCCGATCGCCGAACTCGACTGCGTCTTCCTGGAGTCCAAGCCGGACTTCGAGTGGCACTCGGGCATGTTCCTCGACGGCGCCCACCTGCAGACGCCGTTCATGTCGGACCTGGTCACCCTGGCCGACCCGACCTCGCCGTACTCCTTCCTCAACTACCTGAAGGAGAAGGGCCGGCTGTATCCCTTCTACATCCGGGAGAACTTCTACCCGCTGCGCGTCGAGTACGACGACTACTGCCGCTGGGCCGCGGGCAGGCTGAGCAGCGTCCGCTTCGGCGCGACCGTCACCCGGGTGACGTACGAGGACGAGCTGTACGCGGTGCGGACCGCGGCGGGCGACACCTACCGCGCCCGGCACCTGGTGCTCGGCACCGGCACCACCCCGTTCCTGCCCGAGCCGTGCCGGGGGCTCGGCGGCGACCTCCTGCACACCGCCGACTACACGCGGCGCCGGGAGGAGCTGCGGGCGAAGAAGTCGATCACGATCGTGGGCAGCGGCCAGAGCGCCGCGGAGATCTACCACGAGCTGCTCGGCGAGATCGACGTCCACGGCTACCAGCTCAACTGGGTCACCCGCTCCCCGCGCTTCTTCCCGCTGGAATACACCAAACTGACCCTGGAGATGACCTCCCCGGACTACGTCGACTACTTCCGCGCGCTGCCCGAGGAGACCCGCTACCGGCTGGAGAAGCAGCAGAAGGGCCTGTTCAAGGGCATCAACTCGGACCTGATCGACGCGGTCTTCGACCTGCTCTACCAGAAGAACGCCGAGCGCGGCGGCCGCCCGGTCCCCACCCGTCTGCTCACCAACTCCTCGCTGGTGCACGCCCGTCACGAGAACGGCGGCTACACGCTCGGCTTCCACCACGACGAGCAGGGCAAGGACTTCGAGATCCGCACCGAGGGCCTGGTGCTGGCCACCGGCTACCACTACGAACCCCCGGCCTTCCTCGACCCGGTCCGCGACCGCCTCCGCTTCGACGGCCACGGCCGCTTCGACGTGGGCCGCAACTACGCCGTCGACGTCACCGGCCGGGGCGTGTTCCTGCAGAACGCCGGCGTGCACACGCACAGCGTCACCTCACCCGACCTCGGCATGGGCCCGTACCGCAACAGCTGCATCATCCGCGAGCTGCTCGGCGGCGAGTACTACCCGGTCGAGAAGACCATCGCGTTCCAGGAGTTCGGCGTATGAACCGGCAGACGACCCGGCAGACGACCCAGCGCACGACTCCGTACACGGCCTTCACCTTCCGGCCCGTCGACCCCCTGGCGGACGGCGAGCTGCTGCACCGCTGGGTGACGCATCCCAAGGCGGCCTTCTGGATGATGGCGGACGCCCGGCAGGAGGACGTCGAGCGCGCCTACCTGGAGATCGCCGCCGACGAGCACCACCACGCCCTGCTCGGCCTGCGCGACGGCGAACCCGCCTTCCTGATGGAGAAGTACGACCCCGCGCACCGCGAACTGACCGGCCTGTACGAGCCCGAGCCGGGTGACGTCGGCATGCACTTCCTGGTGCCGGCCACCGACACGCCCGAGCACGGCTTCACCCGCGCCGTCATCACCGCCGTGCTGGCGCACCTCTTCGCGGATTCGGCGGCCGCCCGCGTCGTGGTCGAGCCGGACGTGCGCAACAAGGCCGTCCACGCCCTGAACGAGGCCGTCGGCTTTGAACCCGTGCGCGAGATCGAGAAGCCGGAGAAGCGGGCGCTGCTGAGCGTCTGCACCCGGGAGCGGTTCCGGGCAGCGACGGGGGCGGTCGCGTGAGCCTCGCCGACGCCGTGGCCCACCTCTCCCCCGAGCGCTGGGAGCGGGCGGGCCGCCTCCTCGTGCGCAAGGCGCTCGCCGAGTTCGCGCACGAGCGGCTGATCAACCCCGAGCCGGACGGCGACGGGTACGTCGTCCGCGGCGACGACGGGCTGACCCGCTACCGGTTCACCGCCACCCGCCGCGCCCTGGACCACTGGCAGGTGGACGCGGACTCGATCACCCGGCACCGCGACGGTGCCGAACTCCCGCTGAACGCGCTGGAGTTCTTCATCGAACTGCGGCGGACGCTGGGCCTGGGCGACGACATCCTGCCCGTCTATCTGGAGGAGATCTCCTCCACCGTCTCGGGCATCTGCTACAAGCTGACCAAGCCGCCGGTCACCGCCGCCGAGCTGGCCCGCGCCGGCTTCCAGGACGTCGAGACCGGCATGACCGAGGGCCACCCCTGCTTCGTCGCCAACAACGGGCGGCTCGGCTTCGGCGTCCACGACTACCTGTCGTACGCCCCGGAGACCGCGAGCCCGGTCCGCCTGGTGTGGCTGGCCGCGCACCGCTCGCGGGCGGCGTTCACGGCCGGCGCCGGGATCGAGTACGAGACGTTCGTCCGGCGGGAGCTGGGCGCCGCGACCGTCGAGCGCTTCCACCGCACGCTCACCGGCCGGGGCCTGGACCCGGCCGACTACCTGCTGATCCCCGTGCACCCCTGGCAGTGGTGGAACAAGCTCGCCGTCACCTTCGCCGCCGAGGTCGCCCGCGGGCACCTGGTGTGCCTGGGCGAGGGCGACGACGAGTACCTGGCCCAGCAGTCGGTGCGGACCTTCTTCAACGTCTCCCACCCGGAAAAGCACTACGTCAAGACGGCCCTGTCCGTGCTCAACATGGGCTTCATGCGGGGCCTCTCGGCCGCCTACATGGAGGCCACCCCGGCGATCAACGACTGGCTGGCCCGGCTCGTCGAGGCGGACCCGGTGCTGCGGGCGACCGGCCTGACGATCATCCGTGAGCGGGCCGCGGTCGGCTACCGGCACCTGGAGTACGAGAAGGCGACCGACCGCCACTCGCCGTACCGCAAGATGCTGGCGGCGCTGTGGCGGGAGAGCCCGGTCCCCTCGCTGGCGGACGGCGAGTCCCTGGCCACCATGGCCTGCCTGCTGCACGTCGACCACGAGGGCGCGTCCGTCGCGGGCGCGCTGATCGAGCGGTCGGGCCTCGCCCCGGCCGAATGGCTGCGGCACTACCTGCGGGCCTACTACGTCCCGCTGCTGCACAGCTTCTACGCCTACGGCCTGGTCTACATGCCGCACGGCGAGAACGTGATCCTGGTGCTGAGGGACGGCGTGGTGCGGCGGGCGGTCTACAAGGACATCGCCGAGGAGATCGCCGTCCTGGACCCGGACGCGGACCTGCCGCCCGAGGTGCGGCGCATCCGCGTGGAAGTCCCGGAGGAACAAAGGCTGCTGTCGGTCTTCACGGACGTCTTCGACTGCTTCTTCCGCTTCCTCGCCGCGAACCTCGCCACCGAGGGGATCCTGGAGGAGGACGGCTTCTGGCGGACGGTCGCCGACGTCACCCGCGAGTACCAGGAGTCGGCGCCCGGGCTCGCCGACCGGTTCGCCCGGTACGACCTGTTCGCGCCGGAGTTCGCCCTGTCCTGCCTCAACCGGCTCCAACTGCGCGACAACCGGCAGATGGTGGACCTGGCCGACCCGTCCGGCGCGCTCCAGCTCGTCGGCACCCTGAGGAACCCTCTGGCGCGGTTCTGACCCGGCACGAGCGGCACCCCGCGGCACGGTCCCGGTCCGCGGGGTGCCCGCCGCGCTCGCAGCACCGGCGCGCCCGCCGCGCCGGTCGCGCCCGCCGCCCGGATCGGCACGGGCCCCCGCCCGGGGAACCGGTGCGACAATCCCCCCATGGCGGAAATCCTGCAGAAGGACGGCACCTGGGCGTTCGACGGCGACGCCCTCCGGCTGACTCCCGGACGCGACAAGAGCGTCAGCCTGCTGCGCCAGGCACTCGGTGAACTCGTCGTACCGCTGGGCGCGTTGGCCGGGATCTCGTTCGAGCAGGGCAAGCGTGCGGGCCGGCTGCGGCTGCGCCTGCGGGACGGCGCCGACCCGCTGCTGCACGCGACCGGCGGCCGGCTGACCGAACCCCACGACCCCTACCAGCTGATCGTCGAGCCCGACCGTCACGGCGTCGCCGAGTACTTCACGGACGAGGTCCGCAACGCCCTGCTGCTGGACCAGGTTCCGGCCGGCCCGGTCACCGAGTTCCTGCTGTCCGGACCGTCGGTCCCGCTGTCGGTCTCCGCCGGGGACGGCACCGCGAGCTTCGACGGCGAGCGCGTCCGCCTGGAGTGGAACTGGAAGACGGAGGACGCCAAGGCCGCCGCCGGCGCCCGCACCCTGGACGTGACCGACATCGCCGCCGTGGAGTGGCAGCCGGCCGTCGGCCTGGAGAACGGGCACCTGCGCTTCACCGTGAAGGACGCGGCGACCGAGGCGCCGCCCAAGTACGACCCCAACGCCGTCGAGCTGTGGGGTTTCAAGAAGGACCCGCTGATGGCGCTGGTCGCGGCGGCCGTGCAGGCCCGGCTGCCGCACCCGTCGAAGGCTGCCGCGCCGGAGCCGGAACCGCCGACGCCGCGCCCGCAGCTCCCCGAGCCGCCCGGGCCGGCCCGCGAGGACGACCACGACGCGCTGCTGCGGCGGCTGCGCGAGCTGGGCGACCTGCACCGCGCGGGGGTCCTCACGGACGAGGAGTTCGCCCTGGCCAAGCAGGCGGTCCTCAAGCGCATGTGAGAACCGCCCGCCGCCGTGCGCCCCGCACAGGGGTTCCACCAACCCCTTGCCCGAAATCGGGCAGGATTCTTGCGAAACCGCCTCCGGTGCCCCATGATCTACCGGTGCACGACGAACTCGTAGATCACCTGACGCGGACCACGCCCCTGAGCCGGGGCGAGGCACTGCGGGTGATCCAGGACGTGCTCGCCTACTTCGACGAGACGACCGAGCAGTACGTCCGTCGCCGCCACCGCGAGCTGCAGGCCCAGGGCCTGGTGAACTCGACGATCTTCGAACGGATCGAGGCGGACCTGAAATACCGGGCGGTGGCACCTCCGGAGCTCACGCTCCGGCAGCTGCGCCGCATCGTCTACGGCTGAGGGACACATCTTTCATGTGCGGAATTGTCGGATACATCGGGAAGCGTGACGTCGCCCCGCTGCTGCTCGAGGGCCTGCAGCGGCTGGAGTACCGCGGCTACGACTCGGCGGGCATCGTCGTCACGTCCCCGAAGACGGCCGGACTGAAGATGGTCAAGGCCAAGGGCCGGGTCCGCGACCTGGAGGCCAAGGTCCCGGCGCGCTTCAAGGGCACCACCGGCATCGCCCACACCCGCTGGGCCACCCACGGCGCCCCCTCCGACGTCAACGCCCACCCGCACCTGGACGCCGAGGGCAAGGTCGCCGTCGTCCACAACGGCATCATCGACAACGCCTCCGACCTGCGCCGCAAGCTGGAGGCGGACGGCGTGGAGTTCCTCTCCGAGACCGACACCGAGGTCCTCGTCCACCTCATCGCCCGCTCCCAGGCCGAGAAGCTGGAGGAGAAGGTCCGCGAGACCCTGCGGGTCATCGAGGGCACGTACGGCATCGCCGTGATGCACGCCGACTTCCCCGACCGCATCGTGGTGGCCCGCAACGGCTCCCCGGTCGTCCTCGGCATCGGCGAGAAGGAGATGTTCGTCGCCTCCGACATCGCCGCCCTGGTCGCCCACACCCGGCAGATAGTCACGCTGGACGACGGCGAGATGGCCACCCTCAAGGCCGACGACTTCCGCACCTACACCACCGAGGGCACCCGCACCACGGCCGAGCCGACCACCGTGGAGTGGGAGGCGGCGTCGTACGACATGGGCGGCCACGACACCTACATGCACAAGGAGATCCATGAGCAGGCCGAGGCCGTGGACCGCGTGCTGCGCGGCCGGATCGACGACCGCTTCTCCACCGTGCACCTCGGCGGCCTGAACCTGGACGCCCGCGAGGCGCGCCAGATCCGCCGCGTGAAGATCCTCGGCTGCGGCACCTCCTACCACGCGGGCATGATCGGCGCCCAGATGATCGAGGAGCTGGCCCGTATCCCCGCGGACGCCGAGCCGGCCTCCGAGTTCCGCTACCGCAACGCCGTGGTGGACCCCGACACCCTGTACATCGCCGTCTCCCAGTCCGGCGAGACCTACGACGTCCTCGCCGCCGTGCAGGAGCTCAAGCGCAAGGGCGCGCGGGTGCTGGGCGTGGTCAACGTGGTCGGCTCCGCGATCGCCCGCGAGGCCGACGGCGGCATCTACGTGCACGCCGGGCCCGAGGTGTGCGTGGTGTCCACCAAGTGCTTCACCAACACCACGGTCGCCTTCGCGCTGCTCGCGCTGCACCTGGGCCGCACCCGCGACCTCTCCGTCCGCGACGGCAAGCGGATCATCGAGGGGCTGCGCCGGCTGCCCGCGCAGATCTCCGAGATCATGGAGCAGGAGGAGGAGATCAAGAAGCTGGCCGAGCAGTTCGCCGACGCCCGCTCGATGCTCTTCATCGGCCGCGTCCGGGGCTACCCGGTGGCCCGCGAGGCCTCGCTGAAGCTGAAGGAGGTCTCCTACATCCACGCCGAGGCGTACCCGGCCTCCGAGCTCAAGCACGGCCCGCTGGCCCTCATCGAGCCGGCCCTGCCGACGGTCGCCATCGTCCCCGACGACGACCTGCTGGAGAAGAACCGCGCGGCCATGGAGGAGATCAAGGCCCGCAGCGGCCGCATCCTGGCGGTGGCCCACCAGCACCAGGAGAAGGCCGACCAGACGATCGTGGTCCCGAAGAACGAGGACGAGCTGGACCCGATCCTGATGGGCATCCCCCTCCAACTCCTCGCCTACCACACGGCCTTGTCCCTGGGCCGGGACATCGACAAGCCGCGCAACCTCGCCAAGTCCGTGACGGTGGAGTAGGTCCGTCCCAGTCGCCGGCCGCGCGCGGACCGGACCGAACGACCCCCTGTGTGCCACCAGCACAGGGGGTCGCTCCTCTCAGCGGCCGGGGCCGCCCACGCCCCGCGGCCCTCGGCCCTCGGCTGCCCCGGCCGGCGGCCGTCACACCCCCGGCAGGCAGCCCGTCGAACACGGGTACGTGAGCGATATATGCCCTGTGCAAAAACGCGGACACCCCTACGCGCCAGTAGATTCGAGCCGCCCGCAGGGGAGTTGACGGTGCGTGACACGGCGGCCCCCGAGGTCCGCGGGAGCAACAAGGACCACGGGAACTGCGGGACTACGGGAGCTACGGGAGCTGCGGGAGCTGCGGGAGCTGCGGGAGCAACGGGAGCAACGGGACTACGGGAGCTACGGGATGACCACCACGGGCCGTCGCGCCCGCTTGGCCAGCCGCCCCGCGACGGAGCCGAAGATACGGCCCACGATGCCGTGCGTGGAGCCGACGACGATCGCGTCCGCCTCGTACTCCCGCCCGACCTCCTCGAGCTCGTGGCAGATGTCGCCGCCGCGCTCGACCAGGATCCAGGGCACCTCGGCGAGATGGTCGGCACAGGCCAGCTCCAGCCCGAGCACCTCGGTGCGGTGGTCGGGCACGTCGACGAAGACCGGCGGCTCGCAGCCCGCCCACACCGTGGTGGGCAGCCGGTTGGCGACGTGGACGATGATCAGGCCCGAGCCGGAGCGGTGGGCCATGCCGACGGCGTAAGCGAGGGCGCGCTCACTGGAGGTCGAGCCGTCGAATCCCACGACGACGCCGTGCTTGAAGGCGGGATCGCAGGAATGGCGTGGCTCTTCCGCCGCCAGGGGATCGGCCGCCGTGGGGTCGGCGACCGGCCGCTTGCGGTCCGCGGGTTCGAAGAATTCGTGACCGGCCATGGCTGTCTCGGCGTTGTGATCCTTGATCGGGTGGGACGACAGTGTGCGGCGGAGCTGTGTCCGGGAATCATCTTCCCAACCCCATACCCCCAAGGGTACGGCGGCACGCCTCCTTAGCCCAGACCCCGCCCACGACCCGGCAGGGGTTCCAGGGAGCATGCACGAGGGTGCGCCCGTCACGCAATGGTTGCTGCGATGTACAGGCGGTTCGCCCGGGGTTCAGGTGTCCGCGCCGCCCGCCCGGCCGAGGCGTACAGTGACCGCCCGGTCGAACAGGCGTTGAACCCGGTGACCGCCGTCCCAGGGAGCACACGCATGGCCGCACCGCACCGCACTCCCGACCGCCCCCGCCGGAGCGCCCCGCCCCCGGACTCCGCGACCGGCCTCGTCCGCTGGGCGGCCTTCAGCTGCTTCCTGGTCCCGGTGGTCCTGCTGTGGTGCGGCACCTCCCTCGCCGGCGCCGCGGGCACGGCCGGCGGGCTCGCCGCCGTCACGGCCGTCTGCCGCCTGCTGCTGCGCCGTTCGGAGCGCGGCGCGGCCCGGCCGCCGGCCGGTGCGCGGGCCCCGCACCGCGACCGCCGTCACGGGGCCGGACCGGGCCCGCACCGAGGCGGACGTCACAGCGGGGGAAATACACCGGTCGGCTGACCGGTTTCCGCGCACGCAAGCGCATCTTTTCAGCCAACTTCTGGACACCGCGCATCCTTTGGCCCGACCACCCCCCAACCCCCGTTCCACCTGCACGGACAGGGGGTCGAGGGCCCCACGCACCCTATGCGGATTGGCCACCGCCACGAGGCGCACTTCCCTGCACGGCCCACGAGTGCAACGCTTCGTGATCGAATGCTTCACGCCAAGTTGCCATGTCGACAATGTGCCGGTTGCCGAAGTCGGTCACCCCGGCACCACGGGACACAGTAGATTCGATCTTGACGTCTTACGGCGGGGGACTCGTGCAGGACCGAGGGGAAACGTGCAGGAGCGACACAACCGAGGAGCCGCGACCACCGAGGGGGGCTTAGCAGGATGAGCCACGACTCCACTGCCGCGCCGGAAGCCGCGGCCCGGAAGCTTTCCGGGCGACGCCGCAAGGAGATCGTCGCGGTGCTGCTGTTCAGCGGCGGCCCCATCTTCGAGAGTTCCATTCCGCTGTCGGTGTTCGGAATCGACCGCCAGGACGCCGGCGTACCGCGCTACCGCCTGTTGGTGGCGGCCGGTGAGGAAGGCCCGCTGCGGACCACAGGGGGCCTGGAACTGACCGCGCCACACGGGCTGGAGGCGATCTCACGCGCGGGCACGGTCGTCGTGCCGGCCTGGCGCTCGATCACCTCGCCGCCGCCGGAGGAGGCGCTCGACGCACTGCGCCGGGCCCACGAGGAGGGCGCCCGCATCGTCGGGCTGTGCACCGGCGCCTTCGTCCTCGCCGCGGCCGGCCTGCTGGACGGCCGCCCGGCGACCACACACTGGATGTACGCACCGACGCTGGCCAAGCGCTACCCGTCGGTCCACGTCGATCCGAGAGAACTCTTCGTCGACGACGGGGACGTGCTCACCTCGGCCGGCACCGCGGCCGGAATCGACCTGTGCCTGCACATCGTGCGGACCGACCACGGCAACGAGGCGGCCGGCGCGCTCGCCCGCCGACTGGTCGTCCCGCCGCGCCGGACAGGAGGCCAGGAGCGCTACCTGGACCGTTCTTTACCCGAGGAGATCGGCGCCGACCCGCTCGCCGAGGTCGTCGCCTGGGCGCTGGAGCACCTCCACGAGCAGTTCGACGTGGAGACCCTCGCGGCGCGCGCCTACATGAGCCGGCGCACCTTCGACCGCCGCTTCCGCTCGCTCACCGGGAGCGCTCCCCTGCAGTGGCTGATCACCCAGCGCGTGCTGCAGGCGCAGCGCCTGCTGGAGACGTCGGACTACTCGGTGGACGAGGTGGCCGGACGCTGCGGCTTCCGCTCCCCGGTGGCCCTGCGCGGCCACTTCCGCCGACAGCTGGGCTCGTCCCCGGCCGCGTACCGGGCGGCGTACCGGGCCCGGCGGCCGCAGAGCGAGCGGCCGGTCGAGCCGGAGGGCCCGGCGGCACCCGTCGGCGCCCCCGGACCGGCGCCGGCGCTGCACCCGGAGGGGCCGGTGCCGCCGCAGACCCGCCGCACCGCGGCGAGTGCGATGAGCTCGGCGCCGTCACCGGCCTCGGCGTACGCGGCGGCGTCCGCGTCCGACAACGGCCGCGACGCCTACCTGGCCGCCCGGGCGGCCGTGCCGGGACAGCGCAGCGGCACCTGATCCGGCGACGCCGGACGGACGGACCCGCTCCACCCGTCCGGCGTCCACAGCCGGTTCCCGTCCCGCGGTCCGGCGTCCGCCCAGGCTCTGCCCCGGCGTCGGCACCGGCACCGGGCGTCCCAAAGCCGGACGTCAGCTTTAGGGTGGTCGCATGAACGATCGCATGGTGTGGATCGACTGCGAGATGACCGGCCTCTCGCTGTCCGACGACGCGCTCATCGAGGTTGCCGCCCTCGTCACCGACTCCGAGCTGAACGTGCTCGGCGAGGGCGTGGACATCGTCATCCGCCCGCCGGACTCGGCACTGGAGACGATGCCGGAGGTGGTGCGTCAGATGCACACCGCGTCCGGGCTGCTGAACGAGCTCGCCGGCGGCACGACGCTGGCCGACGCCGAGGAGCAGGTCCTGACGTACGTCCGCGAACACGTCAAGGAGCCCGGCAAGGCCCCGCTGTGCGGGAACTCCGTCGGCACCGACCGCGGCTTCCTGCTGCGGGACATGCCCACGCTGGAGGACTACCTCCACTACCGCATCGTCGACGTCTCCTCCATAAAGGAGCTGGCCCGGCGCTGGTACCCGCGGGCGTACTTCAACAGCCCCGAGAAGAACGGCAACCACCGCGCCCTCGCCGACATCCGCGAGTCGATCGCCGAGCTGCGCTACTACCGGGAGGCGATCTTCGTGCCGCAGCCCGGCCCCGACTCGGACACCGCCAAGGCGATCGCCGCGAAGCACGTCCTGCCTGGGCGGTAGGCCTTCCGGGGCCGCCCGGAGGGGCGCCGCGAAAGCCGGGCGCGAGCACCCCTTCGGACCCTGTACACTTTTTCTCGGCCGGTCAGGGAAACCACAGATCTGAACCTCCGGTCATGGTGGGTGTAGCTCAGCTGGTAGAGCACCTGGTTGTGGTCCAGGATGTCGCGGGTTCGAGTCCCGTCACTCACCCTGAGTCACCAGCCGGTGACCTCGCGAAAGCGGGGTCACCGGCTGACTCGTTTCCCGGAGGCCCTCGTGCGCGCCGATGTCATCAGCACCCCCCGCCTCGACCTCCTCCCGCTGCGCGTCGACCACGCCGACGAGATGGCCGCCGTGCTGTCGGACCCCGCCCTGCACGCCTTCACCGGCGGCTCCCCCGCCTCCCCCGACGCCCTGCGGACCCGCTACGAACGTCTCGTCGCCGGATCCCCCGACCCGGCCGTCTCCTGGTGCAACTGGGTGCTGCACAGCCGCGCCGACGCCCGCCTCGTGGGAACCGTCCAGGCCACGGTCACCGGACCGGTCGCGGAGATCGCCTGGGTCGTCGGCACCCCCTGGCAGGGCCGCGGCCACGCCCGCGAGGCGGCCCGCGCCCTCGTCGGCTGGCTGGGCCGGCGCTCCACGCGCACGGTGATCGCCCACATCCACCCCGCCCACGCGGCCTCCGCCGCCGTCGCCACGGCCGCCGGACTGGCGCCGACGGACGAGGAGCAGGACGGCGAGACCCGCTGGCGCCTCGACCTGCGCGCCTGACACCGCCATCCCCACCGCCACCGCGCCCGCGACCGTCATCGCCACCGCGCCCGCGCCCGCGCCCGCGCCCGCGCGATCCTCAGCGGCCGGGCCGGTTCAGGAGGACGCTCGCGGCACCAGCTCCGTCGCCAGGACCATCTGGCGGCGCTCCAGGCCGCGCGACACGGCCGGGCGGCGGTCGGCGATCTCCGACATCAGGAGGTCGATCATGCGGCGGCCCATCTCCGCGATGGGCTGGCGGACACTGGTCAGCGGCGGGTCCATGTGGCGGGCTATCGCCGAGTCGTCGTAACCCACCAGGGCCACGTCGTCGGGGATGCGGCGGCCCTCCTCGCGCAGCACCTGACGGGCGCCGGCCGCCATGACGTCCGAGCCCGCGAAGACGGCGTCCAGGTCCGGAGAACGGGCCAGCAGCTTCGTCATCGCCCGGCGGCCGCCCTCCTCCGTGAAGTCGCCCGGCTCGATCAGCCGCTCGTCGACCTCCTGCCCCGCGTCGCGCAGGGCGTCACGGTAGCCGTCGACACGGCGCTGGGCACCGTAGACGTCGAGGCGGCCGGTGATGTGGGCGATCTTGCGGTGGCCGCGGGACAGCAGGTGCTCCACGGCCGAGCGCCCGCCGCCGTAGTTGTCCGAGTCCACCGACGTCAGCGTCTCCGCGGCCGACCGGGGACCGCTGATCACCGCCGGGATCTCCAGCTGCGCCAGCATGTCGGGCAACGGGTCGTCCGCGTGCACCGACACCAGCAGGACACCGTCCACCCGGTGCGCGGCCAGGTACTCCGCCAGGCGGCGGCGCTCGCGGTCGCTGCCGGCGAATATCAGCAGAAGCTGCATCTCCGTGTCCGACAACGCGGCGCCGACGCCCTTGAGCATGTCGGAGAAGTACGGCTCGGCGAAGAAACGTGTCTCCGGCTCGGGCACGACCAGGGCGATCGCGTCGGTCCGGTTGGCGGCGAGCGCACGGGCCGCCGTGTTCGGCACGTAGCCCAGCTCCGCGACCGCCGCCTCGACGGCGGCACGCGTCGCCTCGCTCACCCGCGGCGAGCCGTTGATCACCCGGGAGACCGTACCCCGGCCCACACCGGCGCGGGCGGCGACCTCCTCGAGGGTGGGCCGCCCGCCGCTGCGCCCCCGCACTCCGTGGCTTGCCATGGGCTTCGCCGCCTTCCCGCCGTCATCATCACGCTGGCCTTGGAATCTAACAGTCATGTCCGTCGGAACGACCGTCACCGGGGCTGCCACGCAGCCCCACCGGGTACCGGTCGACAGGCCGACAAGTCAGCCGCCCGTCGCCTGCGCGACCGGGGCTTGCGTCGCGGGCACCACTGGCGGTGATGCGTCGCACGCGTCCAGCCGTTCCCGGTTCCGGGACGGCAGGGGCCGCTGACCGGGCCCCGCGTCGCCACGACATCCATGCCCTGGCACGGATGTTGCGGGAGGCATTCCGGTCCGCGCGATCAACGAATCCGCAGGCCCGGCACGCGAACCAGGCCTGGGAGACCCGATTCGCCTTGTCCAGGTGCCCGCACTCGGCACAGGTGCGCGAGGTGTACGCCGGATCGACGTACACCACCGGCACACCGGCCAGACGGGCCTTGTACGCGATGAACCTTCTGAGCTGGGCGAAAGCCCAGGTGTGGAGCGTGGCCCGTTGGGGCTTGCCAAGCCGTACCCGTCCACGGATGCCGGTCAGGTCCTCCAGACCGACACCGCGCCCGGTGCGTTCAGCCTCGGCCACGATCCTCTTCGCGATCTTGTGATTGATGTCCCGCGTCCGCCGCGCTTCCTTGCGGCACCGGCGCCGCGCACGACGCTTCGCGGACTTGGTCTTCTTACCGTGCAGCTTGCTCCGCAACGCACGATCCCGCACCCGGCAGCGGTTGAGCTGCCGGCCTGACATGATCTCGCCGTCGCTGGTGGTGGCGATGTCCACGATCCCCAGGTCCACGCCGAGGAAGTCCACCGGCCCGGTGTTCAGCGCGGCTTCCGGTACCTCGCAGACTGCGTGCAGGAAAAAGGCACCGTCCCGCTTCACGAGGTCCGACTCGCCTCTGCGGTACCGAGCGAGCATGTCGAGCTGACGGGGACTGCCCGTGAAGGCGACCTGCTTGAGCCGTCCTTCGACCGTCCACAGGGCCACCGTGCGGCTCGCCGTCTGCCAGGACAGCATGCGGTCGTCGTACGGCTGCGCCGACTGCGGGCGGAACGCCACGGGCCGGGACACGTCCCTATGCTTTCGGGAGCGCTTCACGGAAGCGGGTGCGTTCACAGTCGCACGCATCACTGTGTAGGCGTCGGCCGTCTTCTTGACGACGTGCTGAGCGGCCTGGGCCCCCAGCCGCCAACGATGCCTGACCTCGGCGTAGCAGCGCTTGCGCAGGGCGAAGATCCTGAAATCCCTGGCCGCGAACGCCACCTCGGCAACCCAGGAAGCGGCCTCGTTGCAAGCGCGCAGGGTCGCGTCGAGGGCAGTGGCCTGAGCGGGTGTGGGCATCAGTTTGACCTGCACAACCAGCTTCACTCCATGGAGGCTATCCGCGTGATCAGCACGTCGCATACGAACAGATCAACCTCCCTCGGACGAGTGAGCAAGAGTTCGCGTCTCCCCGCCGTCCACGTCGACGGCACCGCTGTCCAGAGCACCGACGGCATGGATTCAGCGAAAGAAACATCTCGAAGCGATATAGCCGTGCCCGCTCCCTTGACACCCCCGCCCGAACCGACGAACCTTCAACACATCACCTGTGGGAGCGCTCCCACGGTACCTGACACATACATGTCCCGCACGTTCCCCGCCCGAGCCGCAGCAAGAAAAACGGGCCCAACAGTGCAGTTGGCCGGGGGGTCGGCACGTCAGGCAACAGGAGGACGCACATGCGTACGAGTACCCGGCTGGTGGCCTTCGCGGCCGTCGCCGCGCTGACCACAGGCCTGCTGGCCGGCTGCGCCAATGACTCGGACGACGACTCGTCGGGCTCGAACAGTGGTGGTGACGCCAAGGGCAAGACCACCCTGACGATAGGCACCTTCGGTGTCTTCGGCTACAAGCAGGCCGGCCTGTACGACGAGTACATGAAGCTGCACCCGAACATCTCCATCAAGGAGAACGTCACCACCAGGACCGACGTGTACTGGCCCAAGGTGCTCACCCGCCTGCAGGCCGGCTCCGGCACGGACGACATCCAGGCGATCGAGGTCGGCAACATCACCGAGGCCGTGCAGACGCAGGCCGACAAGTTCGTGGACCTCGGCAAGGAGGTCGACAAGTCGCAGTGGCTGGACTGGAAGAACGCCCAGGCCACGACCAAGGACGGCAAGCTGATCGGCCTCGGCACCGACATCGGCCCGATGGCGATCTGCTACCGCAAGGACCTGTTCAAGAAGGCCGGCCTGGAGACCGACCGCACCAAGCTCGCCGCTTCCTGGAAGGGCGACTGGGCGAAGTACGTCGACCTCGGCAAGCAGTACATGAAGAAGGCGCCGAGCGGCACGAAGTACGTCGACTCCGCCTCCTCCGTGTACAACGCGGCGCTCGGCGGCGGCAGCGAGCGGTACTACGACAAGGACGGCAACGTCATCTGGGACAAGTCCGACGGCGTGAAGAAGGCCTGGGACGCCGCGATGACCGTGGCGACCAGCAACATGTCGGCCAAGCTGAAGCAGTTCGACAAGCCGTGGGACCAGGGCTTCGCCAACGGCACCTTCGCGACGGTGGCCTGCCCGGCGTGGATGATGGGCTACATCGAGCAGAAGTCGGGTGACTCCGGCAAGGGCAACTGGGACGTGGCGGCGGCGCCGACCGCGGCCAACTGGGGCGGCTCCTTCGTCGGCGTGCCGACGGCGGGCAAGCACCAGAAGGAGGCCATCGCCCTGGCGAAGTGGCTGACCGCGCCCGAGCAGCAGGCGAAGGTGTTCGCCAAGCAGGCGAGCTTCCCGTCGACCCCGTCGGCGTACGCGAGCCTCAAGCCGGCCGCCGACACCACCTCGTACTTCTCCGACGCGCCGATCACCCAGATCTTCGCCGACTCGGCGAAGACCATCCCGGTCCAGTACTTCGGCGTCAAGGACCAGCCGATCAACACCGCGCTCACCGACGTCGGCATCCTCCAGGTCGAGCAGAAGGGCAAGTCGCCTTCGCAGGGCTGGGACGCCGCGAAGAACGAGATCAAGGACGTGCTCGGCCAGTGAGCAGCTCCAAGCAGGCTCTCGCGCATCCCGCGACGAGCGCCGACGCCGCGCCCGGCATCACGCCGGGCGCGGCCCGGGGCGCTCACGGTCGTGGTACGCCGTCCGGGGGCTCCGGCTCCTGGCGCAGCCGGCTGTACCGCTGGGACATGAAGGCGTCGCCGTACGCGTTCATCGCCCCCTTCTTCGTCATCTTCGGCGCCTTCTCGCTCGTCCCGCTGCTGTACACGGCCTGGTACTCGCTGCACAACGTGCAGCTGTCGTCGCTCGACACGCAGACCTGGGCCGGTCTGGACAACTACAAGAACCTGCTGTCCTCGGACTTCTTCTGGAACGCGCTGAAGAACACGCTCACCATCGGCGTGATCTCCACCGTGCCGCAGTTGCTCGCGGCGCTCGCGCTGGCGCACATGCTGAACTACAAGCTGCGCGGCTCGACCGCGTGGCGAGTCGTGATGCTCACTCCGTACGCCACCTCGGTGGCGGCGGCGACCCTGGTGTTCACGCTGCTGTACTCGTGGGACGGCGGCCTGGTGAACTGGCTGCTGGGCTTCATCGGTATCGATCCGGTCAACTGGCGTGAGGCGGACTGGGGTTCGCAGTTCGCGGTGTCCTCGATCGTGATCTGGCGGTGGACCGGCTACAACGCGCTGATCTACCTGGCGGCCATGCAGGCGATCCCGGCCGACCTGTACGAGTCGGCGGCCATCGACGGCGCCAGCCGCTGGGAGCAGTTCCGTCACGTGACGATCCCGATGCTGCGGCCGACGATCCTGTTCACGGTGGTCGTCTCCACGATCGGCGCCACGCAGCTGTTCGGTGAGCCGCTGCTGTTCGGCGGGGTGAGCGGTTCCAAGGGCGGCTCCGAGCACCAGTACCAGACGCTCGGCCTGTACATGTACGACCAGGGCTGGATCATCGGCAACCTCGGCAAGGCGTCCGCGATCGCCTGGTCGATGTTCCTGATCCTGTTGATCATCGCCGCGGTCAATCTGCTGATCAACCGACGTCTGAGGAAGACCCATGACGGCTAGTGAACTGACGTTGCCTCAGTCGAAGGTGGAGGACGGCGGCCGGAAGTCCCGGCGGCCCCGGGTGATGGGCGCGGGCAAGCAGCTGGACGCCGGCCCGGTCACCTATGTGGTGCTGACGGTGTTCGCGCTGGTCTCGCTGGCCCCGCTGGTGTGGACGGCGATCGCGGCCTCGCGCACCGACCAGCGGCTGGCGCAGACGCCGCCGCCGCTGTGGTTCGGCGGGAACCTGTTCAAGAACCTGCAGACCGCGTGGGACGAGGCCGGACTCGGCACCGCGATGGTCAACAGCACCCTGGTGGCGGGCACCATCACCATCAGCACCGTGCTGTTCTCCACGCTCGCCGGGTTCGCCTTCGCCAAGCTGAAGTTCAAGTTCTCCGGCGTGCTGCTGCTGCTGACGATCGGCACCATGATGATCCCGCCGCAGCTGGCCGTCGTACCGCTGTACCTGTGGATGTCGGACCTCGGCTGGTCGAACCAGCTCCAGACGGTCATCCTGCCGACGCTGGTGACCGCCTTCGGCACGTTCTTCATGCGGCAGTACCTGGTCCAGGCGCTGCCGAGCGAGCTGATCGAGGCGGCGCGGGTGGACGGCGCGAGCAGCCTGCGGATCGTGTGGCACGTGGTCTTCCCCGCGGCGCGGCCGGCGATGGCGGTGCTGGGCCTGCTGACCTTCGTGTTCGCCTGGAACGACTTCCTGTGGCCGATCATCGCCCTGAACCAGCAGAACCCGACCGTGCAGGTGGCCCTGAACTCGCTGGGTACGGGGTACGTCCCCGACCAGGCGGTGATCATGGCGGGTGCCCTGCTCGGCACGCTTCCGCTGCTCATCGCCTTCCTGCTGTTCGGCAAGCAGATCGTGGGCGGCATCATGCAGGGCGCGATCAAGGGCTGACGCGCCGCCGAGTTCTCGGGAGCCGGGTCAGCGCCGCCCCGGCCCCCTCTCCTCTTCTTCCTTCGACCCTTCGGTCTCCACGACCATTTTGGGAGCGCTTCCATGCCTGAGCCCGCAACGCCGGCGACCCCGGTGACCTTTCCTCCCGCCTTCCTCTGGGGCGCCGCGACCTCCGCGTACCAGATCGAGGGGGCGGCTCGGGAGGACGGCCGTACGCCCTCGATCTGGGACACCTTCAGCCATACGCCGGGCAAGACGGCAGGCGGCGAGCACGGTGACATCGCTGTCGACCACTACCACCGTTACCGCGAGGACGTGGCGATGATGGCCGACCTCGGCCTGAACGCCTACCGTTTCTCGATCTCCTGGTCGCGGGTGCAGCCGACCGGCCGGGGCCCGGCCGTGCAGGTGGGGCTGGACTTCTACCGGCGGCTGGTGGACGAGCTGCTGGAGCGCGGCATCAAGCCGGCCGTCACCCTCTACCACTGGGACCTGCCGCAGGAGCTGGAGGACGCGGGCGGCTGGCCGGAGCGGGACACCGCGTTCCGGTTCGCCGAGTACGCCCAGATCGTCGGCGAGGCACTGGGCGACCGGGTGGAGCAGTGGATCACCCTGAACGAGCCGTGGTGCAGTGCGTTCCTGGGCTACAGCTCGGGTGTGCACGCGCCGGGCCGTACGGAGCCGGAGGCCTCGCTGAAGGCCGCGCACCACCTGAACCTGGCGCACGGGCTGGGCACCACCGCCCTGCGGTCCGTCATGCCGGCCCGCAACCAGGTCGCGATCAGCCTGAACTCGTCGGTGGTGCGGCCGCTGTCGCAGACCCCGGCCGACCTGGCGGCGGTCCGCAAGATCGACGACCTGGCCAACGGCGTCTTCCACGGTCCGATCCTGCACGGCGCGTACCCCGAGACCCTGTTCGAGGCGACCGCGTCGGTCACCGACTGGTCGTACGTCCTGGACGGCGACCTGCGCGTGATCCAGCAGCCGCTGGACGCGCTGGGCCTGAACTACTACACGCCGGCCCTGGTGTCCGCGACGGACGCGGACGCGCGCGCGCCGCGGGCCGACGGGCACGGCGCGAGCGACCACTCGCCCTGGCCGGGCGCGGACGACGTGGCCTTCCACCAGACGCCGGGCGAGCGCACGGAGATGGGCTGGACCATCGACCCGACGGGTCTGCACGACCTGATCATGCGCTACACCCGGGAGGCGCCGGGCCTGCCGCTGTACATCACGGAGAACGGCGCGGCCTACGACGACAAGCCCGACTCGGACGGCCGCGTCCACGACCCGGAGCGGATCGCCTACCTGCACGGCCATCTGGCGGCGGTGCGCCGGGCGATCACCGACGGCGCGGACGTACGCGGCTACTTCCTGTGGTCCCTGATGGACAACTTCGAGTGGGCGTACGGCTACGGCAAGCGCTTCGGCGCGGTGTACGTCGACTACGCGACGCTGGCCCGCACGCCGAAGTCGAGCGCCCACTGGTACGGCAAGGCGGCGCGCACCGGCGCGCTGCCGCCGGTGGAGGCCGCCTGAGCGCGGTGCGCTGAGAGCGGGGGCCCCGGGAGCGGGGGGCGGGGCGCGGCGCCTGTGGGGGGCGCCGCGCCCCGGACTTTCCTGCGGCGGCGTCGGCACCGGGCCGGGCGCCGCCGTCGCACTGCCGGGGGCCGGGGGGCCGGGAGTTCAGCGGACGCGGGCGGGACGCCCGCGGCGGCGTACGGTTCCCCGGTGGCCCCGGCGGGCGGGCGGGCGCTCCCGTGCGTCGAGCTGGATCCAGACGCGCACCTCGGTGCCACCCAGCACCGATGAGCCGATCCGCACGTCGCCGCCGGTGGACTCGGCGAGGCGGCGCACGATGTCCAGGCCCAGGCCGGTCGAGCCGTCGGCGCCGGATCCGCGCCCGCGGGCCATGGCCGCCTCCGGGTCGGCGATGCCCGGCCCGGCGTCGGACACGAGCACGATCACCGCGTCCTCGCCGTTGTGCAGGTCGACGGCGAAGGCGGTGCCCTGCGGGGTGTGCCGGAAGACGTTGCCGAGCAGCGCGTCCAGGGCGGCCGCGAGGTCCGCGCGGGCCACGGGTATGCGCACCGGCCGGCCGGCGCCGGCCACCCGCCACTTGCGGCCCTCGTCCTCCGCGAGCGCCGACCAGAACGCCATCCGCTCCCGGACCACCTCGGCCGCGTCGCATCCGGCGCCGGGACCGGCGGCCGCGGTCTGCGGCTTGGCCTCGCGGGCGGTGCGGATGATGGTGTCGACCTCGCGCTCCAGCTGGGCGACGGCCGCGCGGGTCTGCTCGGCGGCGGGCCCGTCGCCGAGCGAGGCCGCGTTCAGCCGCAGCACGGTCAGCGGGGTGCGCAGCCGGTGCGACAGGTCGGCGGCGAGCTCCCGTTCGTTGGCGAGGAGTTGGACGACCTGGTCGGCCATCGAGTTGAACGCCACGGCCGCGAGCCGCAGTTCGGTCGGTCCGTCCTCCGGCACGCGGGCGCCCAGCTTGCCCTCCCCCAGGTCGTGCGCGCCCTCGGCCAGGCGCTGGGCGGGCCGCACCATGCGGACGCCCAGCCGGTCGGCGACCGCGACCGAGCCGACGACGAGTGCGGCGCCGACGGCGGCGAGCACCGCCCAGGCCGTGCCGACGCCGTTGCTGACCTCGGACTCGGGGACGTAGACCTCGACGACGGCGATCGTGCCGGAGCTCAGCGCGACCGGCTGGAGCAGCGTGGAGCCGCCGGGGACCTCGGTGGTGGAGGCGCGGCCCAGTTTCCGCACGGTCGCGATGTCCTCGTCGGCGGCGCGCTGCCGGCCGAGGTCGACGGCCGCCCTGCCGTCGGCCGGCGGTATGTGCACGGCCATTCCGGCGTCCGAGCCGGCGGAGGCGACGACCTTCTCCAGCTGGCCGCGTTCGGTGGTGATGGACAGCGCCGGGGCGAGGGCGGCGGCCTCCCGCTCGGCGCCTGAGAAGGCGCGGTCGCGGGCCATCTCCCGGACGACCAGCCCGAGCGGCACCGCGAAGGCGACCACGACCATGGCGGTGACCGCGAGGCAGACCTTGACCAGTGCCCACCTCATCGCGGCTGCGCCGGGGGCCGGTCGGCGGGCGGCTCCAGTTTCACGCCGACGCCGCGCAGGGTGTGCAGGTAGCGGGGGTGCGCGGCGGTCTCGCCCAGCTTGCGGCGCAGCCACGACAGGTGGACGTCGATGGTCTGGTCGTCGCCGTAGGACTGCCGCCACACCTCGGCGAGCAGTTCCTTGCGGGGGACGACGACGCCGGGGCGGCCGGCCAGGAAGGCGAGCAGGTCGAACTCGCGGCGGGTGAGGCCGAGTCGGACGCCGTCCAGTTCGGCCCGGCGGCGCAGCGGGTCGACGGTCAGGCCGCCGACCCGCAGGACGCTGGAGTGCGGGGCCTCGCCGGCGGCCGGGCGGGACCGTCTGAGGACGGCCGCCATCCGCGCGGACAGGTGCTCGGCGGAGAACGGCTTGGTCAGGTAGTCGTCCGCGCCCGCGTTGAGCAGCCGGACGATCTCCGTCTCGTCGTCGCGGGCGGTGGCGATGATCACGGGCACGTCGGTGATGCCGCGCAGCATCTTCAGGGCCTCGGACCCGTCCAGGTCGGGCAGACCGAGGTCCAGGACGACGACGTCGAACCGGACATGGGCGACCTCGCGCAGCGCCTCCAGCGCCGTGCCGACACTGCGCACCGTGTGGGCGGCGTCGGTCAGGTGCCGGATCAGCGCCGAGCGCACGAACTGGTCGTCCTCGACCACGAGCACACTTGCCATGCGCGGCACCGTACGCCATGCGGGCGCACCTCACCGGGGCCTGTGGACAACTCCCGCCGCGTGCGACTCCCGGGGCTGGTGGGGCAGTATGGCCGACGATGCGCAGAGGACTCGTACACGTACTGGCGTGGTTGCTCGCCACCGGCGCGGCGGTGACGCTGTCGTGGTTCGGCGTCCACACCGTGCTGGCGGGCACGGCCTACGACCCGCCGCGCGCCCTGCCCGTCACGGCGGCGGGCGCGACCGCGCGGGAGGCGGAGCCGCGGGCGTCGTCGACGTGGCGGCCGTCCCCGCCGGCGAGCCCCTCGCACCGGCGGTCCGCGGCCCCGACGTCCACGCCGACGCCGTCGTCGTCGCGGACCCCGGCGACGCGCCCCGGCCCGTCCGCGTCCGCCACCGGCCGGGTCCAGAGCTACGACACCGACGGCGGCCGTGCGGTGTTCGACCTCGGCGAGACGTCCGCGACGCTGGTGTCGGCGACGCCGGGTGCGGGGTGGTCGATGCAGGTGTGGAAGACGGAGTCGTGGATCCGGGTGGAGTTCGCCTCCGGCGCGGACCGGGTGTCGGTGTTCTGCACCTGGCACGACGGCCCGCCGCGCGTGGACATCGGCACCTACTGAGCGGGGTCAGGTCACCTGCTGGGCCGGCTCAGGTCACCTGCTGGGCCGGTGGGGCCGTCTGCTGAGCCGGTCCGGGTCAGCGGAGCACCGGGCGTCAGCGGAACGCCGAGGGCGGCGGTGCCGGTGAGGCGACCGCGGCCTCGTCCGTGACGGCGGCCGCCCCGCCGGTGAAGTCGCGCAGCGCGCGGCCGTGTTCGACCCGGCCGGGGTGCGGGTCCCCCGCCGCCTTCCGGGTCAGCTCGGCGACCGGCAGCGGGGCGTCGGAGGCGACGAGGACGGCGTTGCCGAACCGCTTGCCGCGCAGCACCGTCGGGTCGGCGACCAGGGCGAGTTCGGGGAAGCGGGCGGCGGCGGTGGCGATCTGGCCGCGCAGGTGGGCGAGCGGCGGTCCGTCGGCGAGGTTCGCGGCGTACAGGCCACCCGGCCGCAGTGCCCGGCGGACCTCGTCGAGGAACTCGGTGGAGGTCAGGTGGGCGGGCGTGCGGGCCCCGCTGAAGACGTCGGCGACGATCAGGTCGGCCCAGCCGTCGGGCACCTTGCGCAGGCCCTCGCGGGCGTCGGCGCAGCGCACCCGTATCCGTGCGTTCGGGTCCAACGGCAGCTCGCAGCGCACCAGTTGGACCAGTGCCGCGTCGCGTTCGACGACCTGCTGGGTGGAGCGGGGGCGGGTGGCGGCGACGTAGCGGGCGAGGGTGAGTGCCCCGCCGCCCAGGTGCACGGCGTGGACGGGCTTCCCGGCCGGCGCGGCGAGGTCGACGACGTGCCCGAACCGGCGCTGGTACTCGAAGGCGAGATGGCCCGGGTCGTCGAGGTCGACGTGCGACTGCGGCGCGCCGTCGATCAGCAGCGTCCAGGCGCGCGCCCGGTCCCGGTCGGGTACGAGTTCGGCGAGCCCGCCGTCGACGGCCTCGACGACGTGTGCGGCACCGCTCCCGCGCCGGGCGTTCCTGGGCTTTCCCATGGCGGCCATTGTCGCAACCGGCCGACGGCGCCGCCCTCGGGGCCCGGGTCAGTGGCAGTTGTCGGCGGCCTCGATCATGCGGGCCGCCTCTCCCAGCGCCCGGCGCAGTACGGCCGGGTCGGTGGCGAGGTCCGCCTCGCCGGGCGGCAGCAGCCAGTCCGCCCCCTCCACCGGCGGCCCGGGGTCCCGGCTCAGGCCCCGCGCGTCGGTCTCGGTGCAGGTGCTGCCCGGGACGTCCCACGCGGCGGCCGTGCCGGGCGGCACCACGAAGCCGAGCGTGTCGCCGCAGTCGTCGTGCAGCACCGGCCCGACCGCGTCGCACGCGCCGCGCCGCAGGATGTCGACCGCCTCCAGTCCCTGCCGCGCCGGAACCGTCACCACGTCGCAGCCGGGGGCGGCCGATGGCGGGCCGCCGCGCTCCGGGGCCGGCGGGCGCCCCGCGGTCGTCAGCGGCGGGCGCGGCGTCCGCGCCGTCCGCGGTCCGGTGCTCTGCCTGGTCTCCATCCCGGCCTCCACCACGGAACTCCTTCCAACGAGCGGGCGGCCCGGGAGTCGGGCGGCTCCCGGCCCACGGGGTTCAACGCGCCAGGGCGTCAACGGCTACGGCGGAAGTCCGCCGTAAGGGATGGCAGTTCATGGCAGATCGTGGGGGAGACGTCCGGTTTGCCGCCAAACCCTGCGTGGCGGGTCCGGTACAGCGAGTACCTTCTTCCCCGCCGGAAACAGGGGGACGGCCCCGGCACGGGGTCGGCTCACCACGGGTCCGGCATGGTTCGACGGTTCGCGAGGAAGGACCCGGCCATGGCGTCGTCGAAGGGGTCAGCGTCCGCACCCGCGGGGCGGCCACGGCCGAACCTCGTCTTCCGGCGGTTGCGCGGGCGGCGCTCGCCGGCCGAGTTCGCCGCGGCGGTGCGGCGGGCGGCCCGCGAGATCGGTGAACGGGTGAGCTGCGACGCGCGCTACATCGGCCGGGTCGAGGCGGGTGAGATCCGGTGCCCGAACTACGCCTACGAGCGGGTGTTCCTGCACATGTTCCCCGGCCGCACGCTCGCCGACCTGGGGTTCGTGCCGCGTTCGTCCGTACGCGGGCGAGGGGCGCGCACCGCCGAGGACGCGCCCCTCGCGCGGCCGGCGGCCCCGGCGCCCGCCGCGGATGAGACGAGGAGCGCCTTCGGGCCGTATGACACGCAGGACCGGAAACACACACCCGAGCACCACGAGAATCACGAGGAGAGCGACGTGCTGCGGCGCGGATTCATGACCGGCGGGGGTGCCACGGTGGCCGCCGCCTCGCTGGTGGGCCCCCTGGGGCTCGCCCTGGACGCCGCGGCCGCGGAGCGGCCCGTCCGGCGCCCGGGGGCGAGCGACGCGGGCGCCCTGGAGGAAGCCGTGCGCCGGATCCGGCTGCTCGACGACCGGCACGGCGCCGACGGCCTCTACCGGCGCGCGGCTGCCCCGTTGCGCGCCGCGTACGCGCTGCTGGACGCCGGCGCGACCCGGCAGGCGACCGCCGACCGGCTCCACTCGGGCGCGGGCGAACTGGCCATCTCGGTGGGCTGGCTGGCGCACGACTCGGGGCGCTTCGACGACGCCCGCTCGCACTACGCGGAGGCGCTCGCGACCGCCCGGATGACCGGTGACGACGCCCTGGAGGCACACGCCTTCTGCAACATGGCGTTCCTCGCGCGCGACGCCGGCCGGCCGCGCGAGGCGGTGCGGGCGGCGCAGGCCGCGCAGCGCGTCGCCCGTTCCCTGGGCTCGCACCGGCTGATGTCGCTGCTGGCGCTGCGGGAGGCCGGCGGCTGGGCGGGGCTGGCCGACCGCACCGGCTGCGAACAGGCCCTCGCCCGCGCGCAGGCCCTCCACGACCGCGGCCCCTCGGACGCCGACCCCGAGTGGATGAGCTTCTACGGGGAGGCCGAGCTGCAGGGGCTGGAGGCGCAGTGCTGGTCGGCGCTGGGCGACTGGCCGCGCGCGGCGCGGCACGCGCGCCGGGCCGCGCACCTGCAGGACCCGCACTTCACCCGCAACATCGCGCTGTACACCGCGGAACTGGCGGACGACCTCGCGCGCGGCGGCCGCCCGGACGAGGCCGCGGCGGCGGGCATGCGGGTGCTGGACCTGCTGGGCCAGGTCCAGTCGTCGCGCGTGCAGACCATGCTGGCGGGCACGGCCCGGGTGCTGCTGCCCCACCGGCGGGCCTCGGGAGTCTCCCCCTTCCTGGACCGCCACGCCGCCTCCCCCCGCCCCACCTGACCCCCCACGACCGCGACGACGGACGCGCCGGAAGCCGCGGGCGCGGGGGCCGGCCGGCCGCGACGGCGCGGAGAACGCCGGCCGCAAGGCGACGGGCGGACCCGGGGCCGGGAGGAGGCTGCCCGAGCGGTGCCGCGCGGGCCACCCCGGGAGGCACGCGCGGCACACGGGCAGACCGCGCGGGGAGGCCGCCGGCGCCCGCGCCGACGACTTCGGTCACGAACCCACGGGCGGACCCGGCGCCGGGAGGGCGCCGGGCAGGCCGAGGCAGCTGCGAGCGCTGCGCCGACGCGGGCAACCCCGGCGAAGCGCGGGCGGCACGCGGACCCTCCGGGCGGGAAGCCGTCCGCGACCGCGCCGAGGACGTCGGCCACGTGGCGACGGGCCAGGGCCGGAAGCCGCCGGGCAGTCCGGAGGCGCCGCGAGCGCCACGCGACAGCGGGTGACCCCGGGAAGGCACCGGTAGCCCAGGCGCGGAACCCGCCGCCCACGACCGCCCCGACGACGTCGGCCACGAGCCCACGGGCGGGCCGGGGCCGGGAGGGCGGCGCCGAGCCGTCCGAGCAGGGCGCGAGCGGTGCGCGGACGCGGGCGACCGCGGGGAGGCGCGGGCGGCGGCGTGAGCCAAGTGGTCGCGCCTGCGGGGCCGGGGCTACGGCGTCAGGTGGCCGGAGTCGTTCCAGCTTTCTATGGCGGGCTCGCCGTAGGCCCAGCCGAGGACCGACAGGGAGGCGGGGCTGAGCCTGATGCGGGCGGCGAAGTCGAGCGGCAGGCCCAGCCAGCGGGCGCCGATGGTCCGCAGGATGTGCCCGTGCGCGAACACGAGCACGTCGCGGTCCTCGGCCCGCGCCCAGGCCACCACCTCGTCCGCCCGGGCGGTCACCTCGGCCAGGCTCTCACCCTCCGGCACGCCGTCGCGCCAGATCAGCCAGCCCGGCCGGAGGGCCTGGATCTCGCCCGGGGTCATGCCCTCGTACGCGCCGTAGTCCCACTCCACGAGCGTGTCCCAGGTCCGCGCCCGCTCGCCGAACCCGGCGAGCCGGCAGGTCTCACGCGCGCGTGCCAGCGGGCTGGTGCGGACCTCGACGTCGGGCAGCCCCGCGAAGGGGGCGCGCCGCAGCCGCTCGCCGAGCAGCTCGGCGCCGCGCCGGCCCTCCTCCAGCAGCGGTACGTCGGTCCTGCCGGTGTGCTTGCCGGACATCGACCACTCGGTCTGTCCGTGCCGGGCCAGCAGGATGCGCGGTGCCATGGAAGGGGCCTTTCCGGATGGGTCCGAGGGGGAAGGCATCCATCATCGCCTACGCCGCTCAGGGGCAACCCGGCGGGCGACGCCGGCGTCTTTGAGGTCCGGGGGCTCCCCCGGGATGCCGTACGACGCCGTAAAGTGACACGTCCCGATCAACGGGCACGCGCGCCAGAGCGAAGGGGGAGGCGATCGGATGCCGCAGACCGAGATACCGGGCACGGAGGCGGCCCGCACCCGCCTGCGCTGGTGGACGGAGCTGCCGCTGATCCTGCTCGTCTACGCCTGCTACTCCGCCGGCCGGCTGCTCGCCCGCGGCGACACCGCGGGCGCCGTCGACCACGGCCTGTCGATCCTGCAGATCGAGAAGGTCCTGCACATCAACGCCGAGCACCCGCTCAACCGCCTGTTCACGCGCGAGGCGTGGCTCGGCGTGCCGGCCGACTTCTGGTACGCGTCGCTGCACTACCTGGTCACGCCCGCGGTGCTGATCTGGCTGTTCCGCTCGCGCGCCCAGCACTACCGGACGGCCCGCACCTGGCTGATGACGTCCACCTTCATCGGACTGATCGGCTTCACGCTGCTGCCGACCTGCCCGCCCCGCCTGCTGTCGGCGGGCCACGGCTTCGTCGACACGATGGCCCAGTACAGCTCCTACGGCTGGTGGGGCGGCGCCGCCAGCGCCCCCAAGGGCCTCGGCGGCATGACGAACCAGTACGCGGCGATGCCCAGCCTGCACGTGGGCTGGTCGCTGTGGTGCGGGGTGATGCTGTGGCGCCACGGCAGTACGCCCGCCGCGCGGGCCGCCGGGATCGCCTACCCGCTGCTGACCACGATCGTGGTCATGGGCACCGCCAACCACTACTTCCTCGACGCGGTCGCGGGCGCCTTCGTGATGGGCGTGGGCCTGCTGCTGGCGCCGTACGTGATGCGCCGCGCGGACGTGCTCCGGGCCCGTGTCCCGTTCGCCGCACGGCTCTCCGGCGCCTCTGGTTCCCCGATTGTCAGTGCCGGATGCCAGACTTCCGCGGGTGAGCGAATTCCACGTCAGCGCGAGTCCCGGACCGGAGCCGGAGCCGGGCCGGACGCCTCTTCCACGGACGCGGGCGAAGGCGCTCCGGCAGCGGCTCGCTGAGCTGCGGGGGCCCGGCGTACCGGCCAAGGCGCTGGACGCCCGCGCCCTGGCCGCCCTCGCCGCCAACCCGGGCTGCAGACGGCGCGCGATCCTCGACGGCGCCGGGGTGAACAAGGCGGCGCTGGCGGGCGCGCTGGGCTCGCCGTCGGTTTTCGGGCAGTCCCAGTTCGCGTTCGTGCGGGGCAACGCGTTCGAGGCGAAGGTCAAGGCGGACGGCGGCGCGGAGCTGCTGCGGCTGGTGCGCGAGAAGCTGGACCGGACCGCCGAGCCGCCCGTCGACGCGCGCGTGCCCGACCTGGCCGCCACCGGCCCCGAGGGCCGAGCCGCCCGTACGGCGCTGGCGCTGCGCGAGGCCGCCGCGGCCCCGGGCGACTGGACCCTGTTCGACCATCCGATGCTCGCGCTCGACGTGGCCGGCTCCCCCGCGTTCCTGGAGCCGGACGCGGTGGTGGTGCACCCCGACGGCAGCTGGACGGTCGTGGAGATCAAGTCCTTCCCGATGCTGGACGGCTCCGCCGACCCGGCGAAGGTGGGCGCGGCGGCCCGGCAGGCGGCGGTGTACGTGCTGGCCCTGGAGGAGGTGGCCGCCCGCCTCGACCCGGCGCCCGAGGTGCGGCACCGGATCCTCCTGGTGTGCCCCAAGGACTTCTCCAACCTGCCCACCGCCTCCGCCGTCGACGTCCGCAAGCAGCACGCGGTCACCCGTCGGCAGCTCGCCCGCCTCACCCGCGTGCAGGACATCGCCGACGCGCTGCCCGAGGGCACCTGCTTCTCCCCCGAGCTGCCCGCCGCCGAGCTGACGGCGGCGGTGGAGTCGGTGCCGGCGACGTACGCGCCGGAGTGCCTGTCCTCCTGCGAGCTGGCCTTCCACTGCCGCGACCGCTCCCGCGCGGCCGGCTCGGTGACCTCCCTCGGCCGCCCGGTCCGCGCCGAACTGGGCGGCCTCCGCACGGTCGAGGAGGTCCTGGCGGCGGCCCGCGCGGAGGCCGGGGACCCGGATGATCCGGCCGTCGCGGCGCTGCGCCGGGCGGCACGGCTGCGGGCAGAGGCGCTGGGGGGCGATGCGCTGAGGGGCGATGCGCTGAGGGCAGAGCCCCTGGGGGACGAGGCTCTGCGGGCCGATGCGCTGGGGGCCGTGACCGCGGGAGGTGCGGCCCGATGACCGCCGTACCCGCCACGGGCCCCAGGCGCACCACCGGCCGCCCACACCGCCCCGCCGCACCGGCGCACCCCCGCGCGACCCACCGCCCGCACCACCCCGCCGCACCGGCCCGCTCCCACCAAACCCACCCGGCCCACCGGGCCCACCGGGCCCACCCGGATCACGTCGCCGCGCCGGCCGCCCCCCGCCCGGAGGCCGCCCCGTGTCGCTGATCACCACGCTCGCCCGGCTGGAGGCCGTCCGCTCCGGGCGCGCCCAGCCCGCCGCCACCGTCCGGCACCGGCACCTGTCCGAGCGGCCCCTGGTCCTCGTGCCGCTCACCACCGCCGGTGAGGCCGGCGCCCCGCTCGGCGCGCTCGTCGGCACCGACCGGGACGCGCCGCGCCTGCTGGTGGTGGCGCAGCCGCGCGACCGGGACCTCAGGTTCGCCTTCCTCGCCGAACTGGCGGACGTGATCCTGCCGTACATCGAGGACCACGCCGGCCAGGTGGAGGCGGCCGAGCGCACCGACACCGACCCGGAGACCGGCAAGCGGGTCAAGGTCGAGGTCGAACTGTGCTCCGACGCCCCGCAGTTGATCGTGCCCAGCCGCGCGGGCATCGACTTCGTACGGCTGCTCGGGCGCTCCATGCGGTTCCGGCGCACCGCGGAGCAGGACCCGGAGACCCCGTACCCCGCGCCGCCGCGGGTGCCGCTGCTCGGGCGGTGGCTGACCCACTACGCGGAGCGGGCCCGTATGCCGGGCTCCTCGCTGCTGCTGGCGATGACCGACGTCCTGGGCAGGCACTGGGCCACCGGCCAGTCCACCCTGGAGGACCAGCACCTCGGCGCGCTGCTGGCCTGGATCGCCCCTCCCCGGGAGGGTGCGACCGGCGCCGAGGCCGCCCTGCACGCCGAGCTGGCGCGGGACGCGCGCGGCCAGTTGCGGTGCCCTCCGGCCGGCCCGGCGACCGACCCGGCGTTCGACAACAAGCTGCTCGCCCCGGCCGTCGAGCGCTACGACCGCGCGCGCACCGCTCTCGCCGCCGCCGAGGACGGCCTGCAGGCGGACGACCGGCTCGCCGAGCTCACCGCCGCCGAGCGGGAGATCGGCGCCCTGATCGAGAGCGTCACCCGGCCCACCTGGGAGCGGGTGTGGGACGGCCTCGCCCTGCTGCGCACGCTGCCCGAGGGGGCGCACGTCGAGGAGCGGTGGACGCGGGACCGCTGGTCGTTCACCGGCCACCGCGACCGGGTCGCCGCGGGCGAGCCGCCGCAGCCGCGCCGGGACGACGCGGTGACCGCCGCGAACAAGCTGGCCGCGCGTGAGCGCGAGCAGGCCCGCCTGGAGGCGCAGGAGGCCCTCGACGATCCGCTGGTGATGGCCGGGCGCCGGCTGGCCGGGGAGGCGTTCGCCGGTGAGGTCACGGACGTCGTGATGGCGTACAGCGAGGGCAAGCGGCCCAGCCCCCGGCCGCTGGTCACCGTCCGCACGGACGACCGGCCGCAGCTGGGCGAGCGCGTGAAGGTGTACCGCTCGCTGGGCGGCAGGCCGCAGGCGGCGGAGTTCGCCGGGCGGGAGGACGACGGCCTGCTGGTGCTGCGGATCCTCGACAAGATGGGCCGCGGCAAGGAGCCCGAGGCCGGTTCGCTGCCGGAGAAGGGCGACCTGGTCTGCTTCACCCTGTTCGAGCACGAGCAGCGGGGCGGCCCGAAGCTGCCCGACCCCGAGCGGACGCCGTGGACGCACGGCGGGCCGCCCGGCGAGGCCGTCCCCGAGCCGGCCGACCCGACGACCGAGGAGGACGTCCTGTGACCGCCGTCTTCGACCCCGGCGCCGCGGCGGCCGCGGCCACCGAGGCGATCCTGCACGACACGCTGCACGGCGCCGACCGGGGCGTGGTCGTGGACTCCCCGCCCGGCGCCGGCAAGTCCACGCTCGTGGTGCGGGCCGCGCTGGAACTGGCCGGCGCCGGGCGCCCGCTGATGGTGGTCGCGCAGACCAACGCCCAGGTCGACGACCTGGTGCTCAGGCTCGCGGAGAAGGACCCCGAGCTGCCGGTCGGCCGCCTGCACAGCAGCGACGCCGACCCGTACGACAAGGCGCTCGACGACCTGCCGAACGTGCGCAAGTCGGCGAAGGCCGCCGATCTCGCGGGGCTCGCCGTCGTCGTCTCCACCGCCGCGAAGTGGGCGCACGTCAAGGTCGACGAGCCGTGGCGGCACGCGATCGTCGACGAGGCGTACCAGATGCGGTCGGACGCGCTGCTCGCGGTGGCCGGCCTGTTCGAGCGGGCGCTGTTCGTGGGCGACCCGGGCCAGCTGGACCCGTTCTCGATCGTGGGCGGCGAGCAGTGGGCGGGGCTGTCGTACGACCCGTCGGCCTCCGCGGTGACGACCCTGCTCGCCCACAATCCCGGGCTGCCGCAGCACCGCCTCCCGGTCTCCTGGCGGCTGCCGGCGTCGGCCGCGCCCCTGGTCTCGGACGCCTTCTACCCCTACACCCCGTTCCGCAGCGGCACCGGCCACGGCGACCGGCGGCTGGCCTTCGCCGTCCCGTCCGACGGTTCCGGCCCCGACCGGGTGATCGACGAGGCGGCCGAGTCGGGCTGGGGACTGCTGGAGCTGCCGGCCCGGCACACGCCCCGCACCGACCCGGAGGCGGTGCGGGCGGTGGCGGCGGTCGTCCGGCGGCTGCTGGACCGCGGCGGCGCGGCGGTGTCCGAGCGCTCCGAGGTCCCGGCTCCCCTGACGGCCGGCCGGATCGCCGTCGGCACGGCCCACCGCGACCAGGCGGCGGCCGTCCGCTCGGCGCTGGCCGAACTGGGCGTCGCGGACGTCACGGTCGACACCGCCAACCGCCTCCAGGGCCGCGAGTACGACGTCACGGTGGTCCTGCACCCGCTCTCCGGCCGCCCCGACGCCACCGCCTTCCACCTGGAGACGGGCCGCCTGTGCGTGCTGGCCTCCCGGCACCGGCACGCCTGCATCGTGGTGTGCCGCGCGGGCGTGAGCGACCTGCTGGACGACTACCCCTCGACGGAACCGGTCCAGCTGGGCACGCTCGTGAAGTTCCCGGACGGCTGGGAGGCCAACCACGCGGTCCTGGCCCGCCTGTCGGAGCACCGCGTCCCGGTCCGGCCGTGACCGCCGGCCCCGTCGTCCGGGCGGCCCGGGAACATCCCCGGCCCCCGGGAAGTCGGCAGCGGCCGGAGGTTCCGGCCCTCTTGCGCGGGCGCGGGACAATGGACGGTGGCCCACGTACCGGCGGGTCGATCGTGACGTACGAGGAGGAGAAGACATGGCGGAGCCCACGCCGCGTCGGAACGAGCCGCGGCTACGCCCCGCGCCCCTGCTCTTCGAGCCCGCGGCGGCGGCCGCCGACCCGGAGCACTTCTTCGACCTGGAGTCGATCGACGACCCGCGGGCCCTGCTGGACCGCGCGACGGAGCTGACGCAGGCGTTCCGCGCGGCGGCGGACCGGGCGGTGGAGTTCCAGGCGATGGCGGCCGCGCAGCTGGCGGACCCGCGGCGGTTCGACCGGCTGACCCCGGCGGACATCGCGGAGCGCGCCGAGTGGACCGAGGACTACGCCAAGAAGATGGTCGAGTTCGGGCGGGACCTGATGAGCGGGGCCGAGGGGCGGGGGCACGCGGACCCGGTGCAGGGAGCGTAGCCGCGCGTTCGGCGGCATATGCCAGGCGGGCAAGATACCCGCTCCCGTACCCGCCTGTCCCGGTTTTCGGCAACCGTACGGAACGGATTGCTCACAGCCGGTAGATCTGGGCGGCATGAGCAGCTCACGCCGCGAACCGTTTCCCGACCTCCACGACGCCCGCGGGGCGACCGCGGACGGAGCCGCCTGGCTGGCCTCGGCGGGAACGCGTCCGCGCGGCACGCTCGCCTGCTGGCGGGAGCGGCCCCAGGCCCCGGCCGTGCTGCCCTGCGGCTCGGTCTTCGACGTGGTCAGCGCCCCCACGCTGTTCGGGCGCCGACTGGTCGACCGGCTGTGGGACGAGGGGCCGGGCTCGGGGCCGGTGGCGTTGTTCCGCGGCCGGATGCTGCTGTTCGCCGCGCCGGGCACCGCGCAGCGGCTGCCGTCGCTGGTGCGGTGGGAGGAGGAGTACGGGCGCTCGGGCGCGATCCCGCCGCTGCTGTGCCACGGCCCGGGCGACGCGGTGACCGTGCCCGGCCCGCTGGGCGGCGCCACCTCGCCGACGTCCCGCTGGCTGGTCGCCCCGGACGCCCTCCGCCCCTGGCTGCCGGGGGCGCAGATGCTGCTGTGGGCGGCCGTCCGGGCGGCCCGGGCGGCCGTGCGGATATCGATTTTTCCTCCCGCCGACCAGGGTGCTAAGGTCTACGACGTCAGCAGGCGCCGCTAGCTCAGTTGGTTAGAGCAGCTGACTCTTAATCAGCGGGTCCGGGGTTCGAGTCCCTGGCGGCGCACGACACGGGAAGCCCCTCGCGGACAGCGAGGGGCTTCTTGCATGTCCACGACCAGGCCGGCAGCCGGCCGCACGTGCGGGCGGCACGAGCTGCCGCACGGTCGGCCCGCACGGCAGGCGTGCGGCAGGCGTGCGGGGTGGCTACCCCGCCGTGATCTTCACCGTCCACGCCCCCGAAGCCGTCCGCGACTCCGCCTCCACGCGCACGCCCTCCCCCGGCACCGTGAAGCTCTCGCCGAGGCCGACCGGGGCGTCCGCGAGGGGCGGGTAGACGGAGCCCTCCCAGCACGCCGCGGTGTGCGGGTGCGCGTCGATCACCCGGACGGGCCCGCCGCCGGACGCGGCGCCGCTGCGCACCCGGTAGACGAGGATGCCCGCCCGGCAGGCCGATGCGTCGTTGCCGACCGGGCCGCGCGCCTCGAAGGCGAGCACGCTGTCCGGGCCGGTCCGCACGACCGCGAGCTTCGTGCCGTGCCCGAGCCCGAAGACCGGCACCCCCGCCGCCCCCGTCATCGGGGTGGCCGGCCCCGCGCCGAGCGGCTCCAGCGTCACCCGGGTCGTGCCCAGACTCCGCGCGCACACCACCTGCCTCGGATCCAGCCAGCCCAGCTTCCACTTGTGCCAGGCGAACAGGTCCGGCGCCAGACCGAACTGGCTGCCCATCAGGTCCCAGTCGCCGACGTACGTGTCCCAGTCGCCCTTGCCGTCGACGGGCCGCTGGTAGAGGTCCGGCAGGTCGAAGACGTGCCCGGTCTCGTGGGCCAGGACGAGCCGGTCCGGCGGATGCCGCTCGAACACCGTGACGACGCGGCGGATGTCGCGGCCGTCGGCCCGCAGCGGAGTGTCCAGGTTGACGACCTTCGTCGCGTCCGAGTCCACGCCGGGCGCGTCCGGGTCGGCGACGAAGTAGACGACGTCGTAGCGGGAGAAATCGACCTCGGGGTCGGCGGCGGCGACCGCGTCCCGCAGGTAGGCGGAGCGCCGGCCGGGGTTCCAGTCACGCCGCACGGCGTACGCCGTGGACGGCCGCGGCATCCGGATCCAGTGGCCGAGCGGGTGCGGGCGCAGCGTGAACCTGCCGTAGGAAGACCGTTCGAAGAAGCGGCTGGTGGCCGGGAAGTGGTCGGCGGTCAGCTCGGCGGGGGTGGTGCGCGGGACCGCGTCCGGGAAGGACAGGAAGACCATCGCCGCGTCCAGTCGCCGGGTCGGGCGCGGGTAGGCGGCGTTCCAGGTGTCCAGGCCCTCCGAGTGGTGCGCGCCGGTGCGCCGCAGGGCGCAGGCCGCCGCGCGGTCCGGTCCGGTGGGCGAGGTCCCGCTCACCAGGGAGGTCGCGGCGAGCGCGGAGAGGGTGGTGCACACGGCGGCGGTGCTGCGCAGTCGGGGCCGTCGGAACGGACGCGGCACGGGGACCTCCGGGAGCGGTTCACGGGACACCGCACCCAGCCTGTTGGAGATTGTCGTACTACGCCCTGTTTGTCTGCACCGGACGGGTGAGTCATCGGAAAGTTCTCCGGAGCCGACACCCCGAGTCGCTCACGGAACGTCACAACTGGTCGGAGGCCTGAAGAGACCCGTCCAGGTACGGGCAGAAACGATCTGTCAGAAGTGCCGCTCCGTCCGGGACACTGGACGATGGCTGGATGGACCTCGGGCCAGCCTCTATGATCGGCACACTTTCCTGCACGGACAGAGATCGAGTGCACTGCGGGAGCGAGCGGTGAGCGGAACGTCCGAAGGGCCGACGCCCGCGGCAGACCTCGACCGGTCCGCCGTGACCGAGAGTGACATCCACGCATCTCCCCGTACCGAGCCGCCGACGACGCGTACCGGGCCGCCGACGTACCGGTCGGTCTTCGCGGCGGCCCCCCTCGCGATGGCCGTCGTCGACCGCGATGGCCTGGTGGTCAGCGCCAACGACGGCTTCGGCGCCCTGTTCGGCAGCCCCCCGGACCGGCTCGCCGGACGCATCGCCGCCGACCTGGTCGACCTCGCCTCCGACGCCCGCGCCTGGCACGCCTACCTCGAGGTGCTGCGCGGCCGGGAGGCCCGGCTGCGCTGCACCCGGCGCCTGAAGCAGCCCGACGGGCGGTCCCTCTGGGCGCAGGTCACCGTCGCGCCCCTGCCGGCCGTCGACGACGCCGTCCTGATGTCCGTCGCCGACATCAGCGCCCATCGCGAACTTCAGGCCAAAGTGCGGCACTTGCAGATGCACGACCCGGTGACCCGGCTGCCCAACCGCACCCTGTTCTTCGAACGCCTGACCGCCGCACTGGATGCGGAGTCGTACGAGGAGGGCGGCACCGGCCGGATCGGGCTGTGCTACCTCGACCTGGACGGGTTCAAGGCCATCAACGACACGCTCGGCCACCGGGTCGGCGACCGCCTGCTGGCCGCCGTCGCCGAACGCCTCACGCGCTGCGCCGACGAGGCGGGGTACGGCAGGGCCGCCGCCCCGCTGGTGGCCAGACTCGGCGGTGACGAGTTCGCCCTGCTGGTGCGGGACTCGACCGGCACCGAACAGCTCGCCGACCTCGCCGAGTCCCTCCTGGACGCCGTGCAGGCCCCCTTCGACATCGCCGGCCGGCGGCTGTCGGTGTCGGCCTCGATCGGCGTCGTCGAACGTCTGGCCGCCGGGACCAGCCCGACCGCGCTGATGCAGGCCGCCGACACGACGCTGTACTGGGCGAAGGCCGACGGCAAGGCCCGCTGGACGCTGTTCGACCCCGAGCGCAACGCCCACCGCATGACCCGGCAGGCCCTCGCGTCCACCCTGCGCCCGGCCGTCGAGCGCGGCGAGTTCGCCCTCGAGTACCAGCCGTTGGTCGGCATGGAGGACGGACGGCTGCACGGCGTCGAGGCGCTGGTGCGCTGGAACCACCCGCAGTTCGGCATGCTGACGCCGAATCGGTTCATCGGCCTGGCGGAGGAGGACGGCTCGATCGTGCCGCTCGGGCGGTGGGTGCTGCGCACGGCCTGCCGGCAGGCGCGCCGCTGGCAGCTGGACAACCCGGACGAGCCGCCGCTGTTCGTGAGCGTCAACGTGGCGGTCCGCCAGGTGTGGGACTCCGACCTGGTCGCGGAAGTCGCCGAGACCCTGGAGGAGACCGGCCTCGCGCCGCGGCTGCTGCAGCTGGAGCTGACGGAGTCGGCGGTGATGGGCTCGGCGGGCCGCCCGCTGCAGACCCTGCAGGCGCTCAGCGACATGGGCGTGCGCATCGCGATCGACGACTTCGGCACGGGCTACTCCAACCTCGCCTATCTCAGCCGCCTGCCCGTGTCGGCGCTGAAACTGGACGGCTCCTTCGTCCGGGGCTTCCAGTACGAGAACGCGGAGGCCGCGCCCAACCCGGCCGACGAGGTCGTCGTCGAGGCGATGATCCAGCTCGCCCACCGGCTCGGCCTCACCGTCACCGCCGAGTGCGTGGAGACGCCGGCGCAGGCCGCCCGGCTGCGCGACATCGGGTGCGACACCGGCCAGGGATGGCTGTACTCGCGGCCGGTGCCGCCCGAGCGCATCGCCGAGCTGATGGGCTCCCGGACGCGCGGAGCGGATCAGGTGGTCGGCAACCCGTAGGCGTCGGCGACGAGTTCGTAGCTGCGCAGGCGCAACTCGCCGGTGTGGGCGGGCGTGGTGAGCATCAGCTCGTCGGCGCCAGTGCGCTTGTGCAGCGCGTCGAGACCGTCGCGCACCTCCTGCGCCGTGCCGTGGACGACGTTGGCGCCCCAGGAGTCGACGAACTCCCGCTCCAGCGGGCTGAACAGGTGCGCCTCCGCCTCTTCCGGGCTGGGGAACAGACCGGGCCGCCCGGTGCGCAGCCGGACCATGTTCAGCCCGGCGGCCAGGACCTGGCGGCGGGCCTCCTTCTCGTCGTCGGTCGCCAGCGCGGCGACGCCGATGAGGGCGTAGGGCGCGTCGAGGACCTCGCTCGGCCGGAAGGACTCCCGGTACAGGTCGAGGGCCGGGACGGTGTTCTGCGCCGAGAAGTGGTGGGCGAAGGCGAACGGCAGGCCGAGGGCGCCGGCCAGGCGGGCGCTGAACCCGGAGGAGCCGAGCAGCCAGACCGGCGGGCGGTGCGGCGACTGGACGCCACCGGGCGAGGTCGCCTGGACCGGGCCGGGCACGGCGTGGATACGGCGGTACGGGTGCCCGTCGGGGAAGTCGTCGTCGAGGAAGCGGATGAGCTCGACGAGCTGCTCGGGGAAGTCGTCGGCGCCTTCGCCCGGCCGGTCCGTGCGGCGCAGGGCCGCGGCGGTGGCGCCGTCCGTGCCGGGGGCGCGGCCGAGGCCGAGGTCGACGCGGCCCGGGGCGAGGGCCTCCAGCGTGCCGAACTGCTCCGCGATGACCAGCGGGGCGTGGTTGGGCAGCATGACGCCGCCCGAGCCGAGGCGGATGCGGCCGGTGTGGGCGGCGAGGTGGGCCAGGATCACGGCGGGGGACGAGGAGGCGACGCCGGGCATGGAGTGGTGCTCGGCGACCCAGTAGCGGTGGAAGCCGCGGGACTCCGCGAGGCGGGACAGGGCGACGCTGGTGCGCAGGGCGTCACCGGCCGTCCGGCCGGAGCCCACGGTGACCAGGTCCAGCACGGACAGGGGGACGGGGGCGGTGCCCTGTGCGACGCCGCGGATCCCGTCGCCTGTCCTGTCGTCCGCTGCCACCGTGGGTGCCTCCTGTCGCCGGCCGTACGCTGTCCGTCCGCCCAGAACAGAAGACGCCCCCCCGCCTATTCCCACCCCCGGCACCCCCGCCTGGGGCGGGTCAGACCTGGACGATCGGTTCGCGGGTGAACAGGGCGCCCAGGGTCGGGGCGTTCACCCGGCGGTCCGCGAGTCGCAGGCCCTCCCACACCGTGACCTGGTTGGCGGTCAGCACCGGCTTGCCCAGTTCCCGCTCCAGGGCCGGGATGTGGGCCGCCGTGTGCAGGGCGTTGTCCGGGAGCAGGACCGCGTCCGCGTCCGGGGTGTCCGCCTGCCGCGCCAGCGCCAGCACCTCCGCCTCTCCCCACGCGCCGGCCTCCGCCGCCGTGGCGGCCCCGGAGCCCCGTACGGCCACCACCTCCGTACCGCCCGCCCGCAGGAAGTCCGCGAAGAGTGCCGCCACGTCGTCGGGGTACGGCGCGCCCACCGCCACCCGCGCCGCCTTGATCTCCCGCACCGCGTGCACGAAGGCGAAGGACGTCGAGGAGGCGGGCATGCCGGCCGCGAGGGCGAGGGCGCGCACCTGCTCGTGGGCGCCCTCCCAGCCGCCCAGGAAGCTGCCGCTGGTGCAGGCCCACACCACCGACTCCGCGCCCGCCATGCGCAGTTCCTCGACGCCCGCCGCGAGCCGCTCCGGCGAGGCGATCTCCCGCAGGGCGTCCATCCGGTGCGCGTCCTCGCCGATCGGGATGTGGACGACGTCCAGCCTGATGTCGCTGCCGATCAGCTGCTCGATGCGCGGATAGTCGTCCTCGGCGCTGTGGCCCGGGTAGAGGAATCCGAGAGCGGTCATTGCGAGCCTTCCTGCTGGTCTACGTCGGCCGGGGGCACGGGCCCGGGCGCGACCGCCGGATCGAGCGGCGCGCCGGCACGGCCCACACGCGTACCCCGCACCCGTGCCCCACACCCGGGTACCCAGCCGACCGTGCGGTGCGCACGGGAGACCGGTATCGCTCTCACCGCACGTGCCGGGGCGCCGGGGTCCGGCCCCAACTCCCGCCTCCCGACGGGCAGGAGCCCGGCCGCTGGACGGACGGCCGCGAGGCATACACCCGGGGCGGTCGGGTAGCAGCGCCGCCATGGCTGCACCACATGGCAGGGAGAGCAAGGAAAGAACGACACCCGGCACCACGCGCCGGTCGCTGCTCGCGGGGGTGGCGGCGCTCGGCGTCCCGGTCGCGGCGGGCTGCTCACGCGTGCCCACGGCGTCGGCCCGGGCCGGCGGCGACCTGCTCGACCGGCTGCGGGCGGCGGGCGTGGTACGGCTGGGCATCGCCGGCGAGGTCCCCTTCGGGTACATCGACACGGACGGAAGACTCACCGGCGAGGCGCCGGAGCTCGCCAAGGCCGTGTTCGAGCGGCTGGGCGTGGACCGGGTGCAGCCGGTGCCGACCGAGTTCGGCTCGTTGATCCCGGGCCTGAACTCGCAGCAGTTCGACGTCGTGGCGGCCGGGATGTACGTCAACCCCGAGCGCTGCGAGCAGGTGATCTTCGCCGACCCCGACTACCGGATGCTGGACGCGTTCATCGTGCGCAAGGGCAACCCGAAGGGGCTGCACAGCTACCGGGACGTCGTCGAGAAGAGGGCCAGCTTCGCCACCGGCACCGGCTACGCGGAGATCCAGTACGCCGTCGGGGCCGGGTACGAGCGGAGCGACATCCTGATCGTGCCGGACCAGGTCGCCGGCCTGAACGCCGTCGAGGCCGGACGCGTGGACGTCTTCGCCGGAACGGCGCTGACCGTCCGCGAGGTGGTGAAGAAGTCCTCCAAGGCCGAGGCGACCGACGCCTTCGCCCCGCTCGTCGACGGAAAACCGCACGTCGACGGCGGCGCCTTCGCCTTTAGGCCGACGGAGACCAGGCTGCGGGACGCCTTCAACGCCGAGCTGCGCCGGCTGAAGAAGAGCGGCGAACTGTTCCGGATCCTGCGGCCCTTCGGCTTCACCGAGTCCGAGATGACGGACCTGACCGCGAAGGAGCTGTGCGCCGGATGACCCCGGGACTGTGGGAACTCGTACTCAAGGGCGTCTGGACCACGGTCCAGCTGCTCGTCCTCAGCGCGCTGCTGGCCGCCGCGGTCTCCTTCGCCGTCGGCATCGCGCGTACGCACCGGCGGTGGGCCGTCCGCTTCCTGGCGGGCTGCTGGACCGAGGTGTTCCGCGGCACGTCCGCGCTGGTCCTGATCTTCTGGGTGTTCTTCGTCGTGCCGCCGGTCTTCGGATGGCAGCTGGTGCCGATGTGGGCGGGCACGCTCGCGCTCGGGCTGACCTACGGGGCGTACGGAGCGGAGATCGTGCGCGGCGCGCTGAACGCGGTCGACCCGGCGCAGCGGGAGGGCGGGATCGCCCTGAGCTTCACGCCCTGGCAGCGGATGCGGCTGATCCTGCTGCCGCAGGCGGTGCCGGAGATGATCCCGCCGTTCTGCAACCTGCTGGTCGAGCTGCTCAAGGGCACCGCCCTGGTGTCGGTCATGGGCATGGGCGACCTGGCCTTCAGCGGCAACCTGGTGCGCCTGGCGCTGCAGGAGAGCGCGGAGATCTACGCGTACGTCCTGCTGATCTACTTCGTGATCGCTTTCCTGCTCACCCGCGGGATGCGGCTGCTGGAGCGGCGGCTGAAGGCGGGCGTCGGCAGGGCGCCGCGGCGCGGGACGGGGACGCGGGAGCCCCGGCCCGCGGGGACGGCCGGCGCGGGGACGGCCGGCGTGGGGACGGCCGGCGTGGGGACGGCCGGCGTGGGGACGGCCGGCGTGGCCGCCGGAGGGGGTGCGGCATGACGTGGGACTGGAACGCCGTGCGCGACTTCATGCCGCACTTCTGGGACGGGCTGCTGGTCACCCTGCGGGTGGTGGTCCTCGGTTCGCTGATCTCGTTCGCGCTGGGCCTGGTGTGGGCGCTGCTGATGCGGGCGCCGGCCCCGGTGCGCCGGCCGGTCGGGGCGGTCACCGAGTTCGTGCGCGACACCCCGCTGCTGGTGCAGCTGTTCTTCCTCTTCTACGTGCTGCCCGAGTGGGGCCTGGCCTTCTCGGCGCTGACCACCGGCATCGTCGCGATCGGGCTGCACTACTCGACGTACACGATGCAGGTCTACCGCGCCGGCATCGAGGCGGTGCCCGCCGGCCAGTGGGAGGCGGCGACGGCGCTGAACCTGCCGAGGGCGCGGACCTGGCGGGTGGTGGTGCTGCCGCAGGCGATCCGCCGGGTCGTGCCGGCCCTCGGCAACTACGTGATCGCGATGCTGAAGGACACGCCGATGCTGATGGTGATCACCGTGCTGGAGATGCTCGGCCAGGCGCGTACTCCCAGGAGCACTTCCGGTTCACCGAGCCGGTCACCGTGATCGGCGTGGCCTTCGTCGTCCTTTCCTGCCTGGCCTCCCTTCTCCTGCGAGCTCTGGAGCGACGCCTTGTCCACTGACGCACCCCTGCTGAACACCGAAGACGCCCACGCCAACCCGCCGGTGGACGGCACCGAGCTGATCCGGCTCGAGCAGGTCACCAAGCGGTTCGGCGCGCACACGGTCCTGGACCGGCTCGACTTCTCCGTCGACTCCGGCAGGCACGTCACGCTGATCGGCCCGTCCGGATCCGGCAAGACGACGATCCTGAGACTGCTGATGACGCTGACCCGGCCGGACGAGGGCACGATCACGGTGGCCGGTCAGCGGCTCTTCCCGGCCCCCGGGAAGCAGGTCCGCGAGGTCCGCAAGAAGATCGGGATGGTCTTCCAGCAGTTCAACCTGTTCCCGAACATGACCGTGCTGCGCAACGTCACCGAGGCCCCGGTCACCGTGCTGGGGCTGTCCAGGGACGACGCGGAGCAGCGGGCGTGCGAACTGCTGGACCTGGTGGGCCTCGCCGACAAGCGCGACATGCGCCCCTCCCAGCTGTCCGGCGGACAGCAGCAGCGGGTGGCGATCGCCCGCGCGCTGGCGATGCGGCCGCAGGTGCTGCTGCTCGACGAGGTGACCTCCGCGCTCGACCCGGAACTGGTCGCGGGCGTCCTCGACGTGCTGCGCGACATCGCCCGCAGCACCGACATCACGATGCTGTGCGTGACCCACGAGATGAACTTCGCCCGGGACATCTCCGACCAGGTCCTGATGTTCGACGCCGGCCGGATCGTCGAGTCCGGCCCGCCGGAGAAGATCTTCAGCGAGCCGGAGCACGAGCGGACGCGGGAGTTCCTGGGCGCGGTCCTGTGACGGCGCCGTCGTGGCGGTTATCGTGGTGGGGCTTGACCGTCCGGATCACGGCCCAGTAGCAGTGCGAACGAGCGAGCGCAGGGGGAAACACCGTGGCGCTGAAGCACGAGCCGACCGCTCCGTACCACTCGGCCCAGGACGCCCTGCGCGTCCTGGAGACCGTGGCACGGCACACCACCGGAATCACCGGCACGGAACTCGCCCGGCACACCGGCCTCGACCCGGAGCGGCTGACCACCCTCCTGGGGTGGCTGCGCCGCGAGGGCTACGTCGAGCAGGTCCCCGACGGCGCCTACGTCAGCGGTGACGTCCTCGGCCGACTGGGTTCCGCGCACGGCCGCGAGCAGGCACTGCGCGACAAGCTGCAGCGCACCCTCGACCGGCTGCGCGACTCGCTGGGCGCCGCGGTCTACCTCAGCCGGTATGTCGACGGCGAGGTCAGGATCGCCCAGTACGCCGCCGGGCCCACCACCCCGGTGGTCAACGAGTGGGTCGACTTCCGCTCCTCGGCGCACGCCACCGCGATCGGCAAGAGCCTGCTCGCGCAGCTCGACCACAACGGCCGGCGCGAGCACCTCTCCCGGCACCGGCCGGCCCGTCTCACCTCGCGCACCATCACCAGCGACAAGCTGCTGCTGTCCCGGCTGGCGGCCCAGCCGCCCACCGTCCCGGCGCTCGACCTCCAGGAGTACGCGGTGGGCACGGTGTGCGCGGCCGTCCCGGTGACGGCCGGCTCAGCGGTGGGCTGCCTGGCGCTGTCCCTCCCGGTCGAACACGCCCACCGGCTGCGCCGGGCGGCGGACACCCTGAACCGGAACGCGGCGCCGGTGCTGCTGTCGCTGACGATCTGAGCGCACCGGCGACTGAGCGCACCGGCGGTCCGAGCGCACCGGCGACTGAGCGCGCCGGCGGTCCGAGCGCGCCGCTGGTGGTCACCAGCACCCCCGCGGACCAGGTAGTATTTTCTCTGTCGCCACCCGCGAGACACAGATCGCGCGGACGGCGGGAGTCATGCGCCGCTAGCTCAGTTGGTTAGAGCAGCTGACTCTTAATCAGCGGGTCCGGGGTTCGAGTCCCTGGCGGCGCACATATGAGGGGCCTCTCGGCGACACGAGGGGCCCCTCGAGGTCTTCCGGGGTCAGCCTCCGGTACGCCCGCCCGCCGGGCGGGCGCCACCACACCAGGTCGGCGCACCGCACACCCTCCCGGCGCAGCAGCGCCCGGTGGATCTTGTTCGTGGCGGTGACCGGCATCCGCTCCACCACCCGCACGAACCGGGGCGCCATCTTCGTGCCCAGGTCCGGCTGGGCGAGCAGGAACTCCGCGAACCCCGCCGGATCGAAGCCGCCGGCGACGGCCGCCATCACCTGGTCCCCGGTCACCGGGTCCGGCACCGCGTAGACGGCCACGGCGTCGGCGCCGTCGTACCGGGCGAGGATGTTCTCGATCATCGCGGCGGCCAGGTTCTCGCCGTCGACGCGGAGGCGGTCGTCGGCGCGGCCGGCGAAGTACAGGTAGCCGTCGGCGTCCCGGCAGAACAGGTCACCGGTCCAGTACCAGCCTCCCCGGAGCCGTTCGGCGTCCGCCCGCGGGTTGCGCCAGTAGCCCTCGAAGGGGTTGGGCGCCCGGTTCACCAGCTCGCCGATCGCCTCGTCGCCGTTCAGCAGTTGTCCGGCCGCGTCGAAGACGGCCGGCGGGCACTCCCGCCGGGTCTCCGGGTCCAGCACCACGAGCCCGGGCGTCGCAGGCCCGACCGCGCCGGGCGGGGTACCGGGCGTCCACTGCACGGCGGCCCCGCCCTCGGAGGAGCCGTAGCCCTCCACCAGCCGCACCCCGAACCGCCGCTCGAAGGCCGCCGCGTCGGCGGCCCCCGCCTCGGTGCCGAAGCCGGTCCGCAGCGGGTTGTCCCGGTCGTCGTCCCGTTCCTCGGTCGCCAGGATGTACTGCACCGCGCGGCCCACGTAGGTGAAGTACGTGGCGTTGCAGGCCCGCACGTCCGCCAGGAAGCGCGACGCCGAGAAGCGCCGCCGCAGCGCCACGCCCGCCCCGGCCGCCAGCGCGGGCGCCCAGTCGGCGATCACCGCGTTGCCGTGGAACATCGGCATGCAGACGTAGTGCACGTCGTCCTCGCGCACGCCGAACCGGTCGGCCAGCGACCGTCCGGCGGCGGCCAGCCGGCCCTGGCTGCAGACGGCGGCCTTGGGGGCGCCGGTCGAACCGGAGGTGAAGTACAGCAGCAGCCGGTCGCCGGGGGTGCGCCGGGAAGCGTCCGGCACCGCGTCCCGGTAGGGCGCGAGGAGCGTGTCGTACTCCTCGATGCCGGTGACCAGGACGCGCACCGTGTCCGGCAGCGCGAGGCCGTCGAGGAGCGGGAGGTGGGTGCGCTCGGTGACCACGATCCGGCACTCGGTGTGCAGGATGTCGCGGGCCAGTTCGGGGCCGCGGCGGGTGGGGTTGACGCCGGCGACGGCCGCTCCCGCGAGCGCCGCCGCGCCCAGCCACAGCGGGTATTCCGGGGTGTTGTCCAGCAGCACGCCCACATGCGGCTCGGCGTCCGGCGGCAGCAGGTCGGCGAGCAGCGCGGCGCGGGCCGCGGCCCCCGCGGCGACCTCGTGGTGGGTGAGCGTCCGGTCCTCGCACCACAGCCCCGGCCGGTGGTCGCCCCACCGGCCGGCGACGAGTTCCGCGACCGTACGCCTGCCGGACTCCATGGCGCGCACGATAGCTGACGCACCGTCAGTTGTGGAGACGTGCAGCCCTAGTAACCGGAGACATCCGAGGTCACGAAGGCCTCGGTGTACGTGACCATGAAGACGACGCAGAACACGACGACCACGCCGAGGAACGCGAGGATGCCGAAGGTCGCCGCGGCCTGCTTGGCGCGGGCCGGCTCGTGCGCGGTGGCGGCCACCTGGGGGCCGTCCGTGTAGTAGACGGTGACGAAGTCGCCCTCCAGCCGGGTCGCCGGGCCGCCCTCCTCCTCGAAGCGGATCCGGCGGCCGTCGCGCGCGGTGAACTCGTAGACGTGGTGCAGGGTGGTGCGCACGGAGCTGTCGTGGCCGCCGCCGTGGGTCGTGGTGAACGTCCGCAGGCACCGGCCCTCGGCCGTCAGCCCGCTGTTCCAGGCGCCGCGCACCTGCAGCCAGCGGCGCGTCACGCGGTAGGCCATGAAGAGGGCCAGGCCCATGATCAGGCCGGGCACGAGGTAGAGCAGCACGTCCATGAGATCCCCCGATCACGGTGCGCCGCCGGCCGGCGGGCCTGCCAGGAACGTACCCGAGGGGAGATCCCGGCCGCCTCAAGGAATGCTCAGAGATCGCGCGCGCCGGGGCGGGGGCTCCCGGCGCGCGGCCCGGTCCGGGTCAGAAGGTGACGTCGGAGCAGGCGTAGAACGCGTTGCCGGTGTCCGCGACCGTCCACACGGCGAGGATGACGTGGTGCCCGCTCAGCCCGGACGGCAGGGTGCCGCTGTGGGAGAGGGTCGACGGCGGACGCTGGCCGCCGTAGGGGACCGTCAGGAACGGCGTGGTGTCGAGGTCGGAGCGGGCCAGGTTGTGGTCCTGGTTCCAGCCCTGACGGGTGACGTAGTACCGGAAGTCGGTCGTGGCGTGCCTGGCCGTGAACTGCCAGCGGAACGTGTAGCTCTGGCCGCCCGTCACCTGGGTGGTCGGCCAGGCGCCGCCCGAGGGGGTGCGCGGGCTGTCGAGCTGCGCGAAGCGGGTGTTGCCGGCGGAACATATCTGGCCGTCGGCCGGTCCGGCGGCGGGGAAGCCCTTGAGGCCCTCGACGCTCTGCGGCTCCCACTGGATGTCGCCGCAACCGGTGACGGTGCCGTTCTGGCAGAGCTTCTGCCGGCTGACGGGAAGGTCGGTGTAGCCGTGGCTGCTTGCGCCACCGGAGGAGAACGCGAGGGCTCCGGCGGTGGCGAGGCCCACCACTGCGGCGTACGACTTGGTCCTTGTGCGCATGCTGCCGCTCCTGGAGAACGTGGGGAAGGTTCGATGAGCCGAACGGTAGGTCTAGACCAACCCTCACGTTATGACCAGGACTTGAACATGTCCAGACCAATTACGGAGGTCGTTCTCAGCGCCCCGGCTCCGCCCGGCCCACGCAGAACGCCACCGTCAGGTCCTTGACCAGGGCCTTGCGCTCGTAGTCGTCGAGCTCCACCAGGCCCCGCACGGTCAGCCGGGTCACCGTGTCCTCCACGGAGTCGACCACCGACGTCAGCATGCTCGCCCGGTTCTGCGCGTCCAGCGCGGCGACCCTCCGGCGGTGCATCGCGGCGGCGACCTCGGGGGCGTACTCGACGCGGACCGGCTGCACCGAGTACACCTCCAGCCCGACCGGCGCCGCGTCGGCCGCCACCAGCCGGGTCAGCGCCTCCCCGGCCGCCTCCGCCGCCCCCGCCGCGGCGCCGGGCGTCTCCACCGGCACCCTGGCCAGCGCCGCCTCCACGCATTCGCGCAGGTAGGTCTCGTGGTCGTCGACGCCCAGCACGGCCCGCGCGGTGTCCCGCACCCGCCACACCGCCAGCACGACCACCCGCAGGGCGACCCCGCCGCCGTCGACCGCCGGCATCGGCTCACTGCGCCAGTGCCGCAGCCGTACGTCGACCCGGCGGCGCAGCAGCAGCGGGTTGACCCACATCAGGCCGGTGCGCCGCACGGTCCCCCGGTAGCGGCCGAACAGACCGACCACCAGGGCCCGCCCGGTCCGCCCGCGGGTCAGCCCGCCGAAGCCGAACAGCCCTACGGCGCCCGCCCCGGCGCAGGCCGCCCACTGCGCCGGCCCCAGCCCCGTCCCCGCGTACGCCGGCAGCCGCAGCGCCTCCAGCGCCGCCCGCGGCAGGACGCCGGCCCACCATGACACGGCCGCGCAGCCGGCCGCCCCGCAGACGCCGGCGAGGACCCCGGCCGCGCCGGGCAGCACCCGGGCCGGCCGTTCCACCAGCTCGGGGTCGGCCCGCGGCGCCGGGCGGTTCCTGACCGGCGCCGGGCCACGCAGCCGCGGCTGCTCCCCCGTGCCCCGCCGGCGCCCCACGACCGCGGGCTTCAGCGGCACCGGCACCGGGCTCGGCTCGTCGCGGAACAGCAGGTGGACGGGGATCTCGGTGGTCGCCTCGTTCTGAATGAGACGCCCGGACCTGCCCGGCCCCTCGAACTCGGGCGTGTGTGACGTGGTCGTCGTGCTCAAGCGTGCCTCCAGCCTCCGCGCCAGATGCGCCACAACAGATGGATCGGGACGCCGTGGCCCCGGTGGAACGGGGCCGCGGCGACCCGGGGGTGGGTCGGATCAGGTGGGTCAGGTCAGGTGGGTCGAGTCAGGCCGGCAGGTGAGGTGGGTCAGGTCAGGTGCGTCGAGTCAGGCCGGCAGGTGAGGTGGGTCAGGTCAGGTGCGTCGAGTCAGGCCGGCAGGTGAGGTCGGTCAGGAGAAGAGGCGGCGCCAGGTCTCCGGGCCCGGGCAGCCGTCCGCCGCGCCGCCCCGCCAGCCCTGGGCACGCTGGAACGCCCGCACGGCACGCCGGTCCGCCTCGCCCCAGCGCGGTCCGGGCCCGGCCGTGTAGAAGGCGCCGAACCCCTTCTTCACCAGTTGCCGTCCCAGCCGGGTGACGTACGCGTTGCTCGCGCCCGGCCGGAACAGCGCGCGCCCCGGATAGCCGGGGACGCCGTGCGAGGCGGGCGGCCCGGCGGTCGACGCCGGGATGCCGTTGCCCTTGCCGGTGACCAGCAGTTCCCAGGCCCGCGGGCCCGGCAGCCCGTCGGCGCCCGCGCCGCGCCAGCCCTGCGCCAGCTGGAAGGCCTGGGTGGCCCGCCGGTCCGCGTCCGTCCACCGCGGCCCCGGACCCGAGGCGTAGAAGCGCCCGCCGCCGCGCGCCACGAGCAGCTGCCCGAGCCGGGTGACGTACGCGTTGTTCGCGCCGGGGCGGAAGTACTCCGCGCCCGGATAGGCCGTCGCGGCCTGCTGAGCGGCCGGCGTGCCGGGGCTGGCGCCCGCCGCGCCCGCCGCGATTCCCTTGTACCGGTAGGGGACGTAGCGGTCCGAATTGCTGGAGTAGGCGTAAGGGGTGGCCCGGCGGCGGGCGTGCGGGGGAGTCTCCTCGTAGGCGACGTAGGAGGTGTGCGTGGAGTCCGTCCAGCCGCCGAAAAGGACGACGTGCGAGCCCTTCTCGGGGTTGTCCGGATTGTGGAACAGCAGTATGTCGCCGGGCTGGAGTTCCCCCTTGGAAATGCGCTCCCCGTATTTGCCCAGGCTGCCCGTCCATTCGTTCCCGGGCAGGCTCCAGGCCATCGAGACGAAGCCCGAGCAGTCCTGCCGGTAACCGTCGGACCAGTAGTCGGACATGCTGTACGGCACCTGCGCGGCGACCCAGATCTTCGCCCGGTTGATGATCTCCGTACGGGTGATCTTCGGCAGTCGCACGGGCGCTGCGGGCAGTGCGGGGCGGCCGGCCGGACCGTGCAGTGGGGCCCTGCCGCCCTGCGGTGTTCCGGGCTCGTCACCTGCGGGGACGCCCGGCCGGTGGGGCGCGTGCGGCGCGGCGAGAGCGGGTGCGGCATGCCCTGCGGCGAGGGCGGCGGAGGCGGCGGCCGCGACGATCACGACGCGGTGCGCGGCCGGGTGGGCCGCGCGCCGGGCGGCCGGAGAATACGGCAGGACGCGGCGCCAGTGCGCGCAGCCGGGGCAGTCGCAGTCGCTCGCGGGATCGAATTCCTCGAATACCGGAGTCCCCATGCGATTCCCCTCACACTCCCGATGGAAATGACGGCGCCTGTGCACGTCGATCAGTTTCCCAACCGTCGCCGGACCGCGCATGTTGACGGTCCGAATGATGTACCCGGAGGCCCGCGGCACCCGCCGGGGTGCCGGGTGGTCGGGAGCACCCTCCGGCGTCCGGTAGAGTTGCCGCGTCAGCAGGCGCCGCTAGCTCAGTTGGTTAGAGCAGCTGACTCTTAATCAGCGGGTCCGGGGTTCGAGTCCCTGGCGGCGCACCGACAGGCAGAGGGCCCTCCGTGGGAACGGGGGGCCCTCTGCTCTATATGGGCCGGGCGAGGGCGAAGGAGGCGGCATGGAAGCAGTTGGTCGACATCTGCGCAGGTCCGTCCGCATCCGTCCGCGATCGGTCCACATGCCACCCACAGACGGCGCAATGAAGGCGTATGACCGGTGAACACCGTGTTGCGCATCTTGCGATCATGCTGAACGCCGTAGAACCCTGTCGTGCAAGATGCCGCGGATCCGCGGCACTTGGGGGGCGGGGAACCGGTTGCCGGGTCTACGGGGAGAGGGGCCCCGTTCACGGGGCGGTGCCGAGGGGGGCATCATGCAACCGGAAGGTCGCGGTTCCATGTCCATGGGTGTGGAAGGTGTGGTGACTGCGGCCCGCCACTGATACGTCTGTACGGAGTCGAGGGGGACTCGTGCAGGCGGTAAGGAACCGACACGACACGCGGTCACCTGCGTGTGGGGGGATGACTCATGACGTCGACGCCGACGGGCGCCCGGCCGGACCCGGACCCGTCAGACACCACCCAGCTCCGGGTGCCTTCGCACCGGAGCGGCAACACGGGGACGTTCCGCCGGATCAAGAAGACCCTGCCGAGATACGACTACGAGCACTACAGCAGGCTGGCCGGCCCCCTCACCCAGCCGGACCCGGACAAGCCCTACCGGGTCCAGTACCGCTCGCTGCTGTCGCAGGAGCCGCACCGCGTCCGGGCCGCGCTCATGCTCGGCGCGGCGCCGCTGCTGTCGCTGGTCCTGCTGGCCTGGCTGCTCCAGCCGGAGCACTGGACCGAGCGCGACTACCCCGCCTTCGACTTCCTGCCGGCGCTCGACGTCGTGATGCTCGTCTCGATCGGTCTGATCGAGTTCTTCCGCTGCATGAACGTGCTGTCCAACGCGCACGCCACGCTGGTCGCCCGCGACCCCGTCCCGGTGGTGCCCGAGACCGGCACCAAGGTGGCCTTCCTCACCTCCTTCGTGCCCGGCAAGGAGCCGCTGGAGATGGTGACGAAGACCCTGGAGGCGGCCGTCAGGCTGCGCCATCGGGGCCTGCTGCACGTCTGGCTGCTCGACGAGGGCGACGACCCGGAGGTCAAGGAGGTGTGCGCGCGGCTGGGCGTGCACCACTTCTCCCGCAAGGGCGTCGCGAAGTGGAACCGGCCCAAGGGCCCGCACCGCGCCAAGACCAAGCACGGCAACTACAACGCCTGGCTCGAGGCGCACGGCGACGACTACGACTTCTTCGCCTCCGTCGACACCGACCACGTGCCGCTGCCCAACTACCTGGAGCGGATGCTCGGCTTCTTCCGCGACCCGGACGTCGGCTTCGTCATCGGCCCGCAGGTCTACGGCAACTACGACAACCCGATCACCAAGGCCGCCGAGTCGCAGCAGTTCCTCTTCCACGCGCTCATCCAGCGGGCCGGCAACCGCTACGGCGCCCCGATGTTCGTGGGCACGTCGAACGCCGTGCGCATCAAGGCGATCAAGCAGATCGGCGGCCTGTACGACTCGATCACCGAGGACATGGCCACCGGCTTCGAGATGCACCGGCACAAGAACCCGGCGACGGGGAAGAAGTGGCGCTCGGTGTACACGCCGGACGTGCTCGCCGTCGGTGAGGGCCCGGGCGCCTGGACGGACTTCTTCACCCAGCAGCTGCGGTGGTCGCGGGGCACCTACGAGACGATCCTCAAGCAGTACTGGAAGGGCTGGGGCACGCTGCCGCCGGGCAAGCTCTTCAACTACACGATGATGATCATCTTCTACCCGATGTCGGCCCTGAACTGGATCCTGGCGGCGCTCAGCTGTGCGCTGTTCCTGGGCCTGGGCGCCTCGGGCGTGAACATCGACCCGACCGTCTGGCTGATGCTGTACGGCAACGCCTCGGCGCTGCAGATCGGCCTGTACGTCTGGAACCGCCGGCACAACGTCTCCCCGCACGAGCCGGAGGGCTCCGGCGGCGTGGCGGGCATGGTGATGTCGGCCCTGTCGGCGCCGATCTACGCACGCTCCCTGATGGACGCCGTGCTGCGCCGCAAGAGCAAGTTCGTGGTGACGCCGAAGGGCGACTCGGCGAGCCCCGACACGCTGTTCGGGACGTTCCGCATCCACCTGTTCTTCATCCTGGTCTTCGCCGGCTCGATCGCCGCCGGTCTCGTCCTCGGGCACTCGCACCCGGCGATGATCACCTGGGCCACGTTCGCCCTGCTGATCACGGCCTCGCCGATCTTCGCGTGGCGCTACGAACTGCGTCAGGCGAAGAAGCGGCCCCCGGCGCCGGAGCCGGAGCCGCAGGACGCGGTGCCCGCGGGATACCAGCCGCAGCCGCTGCCCGGGCAGCAGGCACCGCACGGCGGACACGCCCCGCAGCCGAAGCCGAGCTGGGCCGCCTCCGACGGAGGCAACGACCAGACCATGCAGATCGCCCTTGGTGGACTTGGGGGACGTAAGGAATGAACGACCGTGCAGGCCGCCGCCGCGCCCGTCGACTCGCGATAGGCACGGCGGTGGTGCTCGCGCTGGCCGGGATGAACGGGCCGTGGCTGTACCGCTTCGGGACCGAGAAATACCACCAGTACCAGATCAACAAGCCCGAGTACAAAGCGGACAACGGCCACTGGGACATCGTCGAGTTCCCCGAGGAGTACCGCCAGGACACCATCCACGCGGCGCTCCTGCGCACCGGCAAGGTGCTGCTGATCGCGGGCTCCGGCAACAACCAGGACAACTTCGACGCCAAGAAGTACGACACCCGTATCTGGGACCCCGTCAAGGGCACCATCAAGAAGGTGCCGACACCGAAGGACCTGTTCTGCACCGGCCACACCCAGCTCGCCAACGGCAACCTGCTGATCGCCGGCGGCACCAAGCGGTACGAGAAGCTCAAGGGTGACGTCACCAAGGCCGGCGGCCTGATGGTCGTGCACAACGAGAACCCGGACAAGCCGATCACGCTGCCGGCGGGCACGAAGTTCACCGGCCGGGAGAACGGCAAGACCTTCGTGTCGAAGGACCCGGTCCTCGTGCCGCGCGCCAAGAAGGTCTTCGACCCGAAGACCGGCGCCTTCCTGCGCAACGACCCCGGTCTCGGCCGCATCTACGTCGAGGCCAGGAACAGCGGCAGCAAGTACGAGACCGGCACCCAGGACAACTACCGCATCCAGGGCCTGACCGGCGCCGACGCGCGCAACACCTACGGCATCGCGCAGAAGCTCGCCCTGGACAAGAAGGACTTCCAGGGCATCCGGGACGCCTTCGAGTTCGACCCGGTCGCCGAGAAGTACATCAAGGTCGACCCGATGAACGAGGCCCGCTGGTACCCGACGCTCACCACGCTGAGCGACGGCAGGATCCTCAGCGTCTCCGGCCTCGACGACATCGGCCAGCTGGTGCCGGGCAAGAACGAGATCTTCGACCCGAAGACCAGGAAGTGGACGTACACCTCGAAGATCCGCCAGTTCCCGACGTACCCGGCGCTGTTCCTGATGCAGAACGGCAAGATCTTCTACTCGGGTTCGAACGCGGGCTACGGGCCGGACAACGTCGGCCGTGACCCGGGGATCTGGGACGTGGACAGCAACAAGTTCACCAAGCTGGCGGGGCTGAGCGACGCCGACCGGATGGAGACCTCCGGCACGGTGCTGCTGCCGCCGGCGCAGGACGAGAAGTTCATGGTCGTCGGCGGCGGCGGGGTCGGCGAGTCCAAGCTGTCCAGCAACAAGACGCGGCTGATCGACCTCAAGGCGAAGAACCCGAAGTTCGTGGACGGGCCGACGCTGGAGAAGGGCACCCGCTACCCGCAGTCCTCGGTGCTGCCCGACGACACCGTGCTGGTGTCGGGCGGCTCACAGGACTACCGCGGGCGCAGCGCCTCCAACATCCTCCAGGCGCGGATCTACCACCCGGACACCAACACCTTCGACCGGGTCGCCGATCCGCTGGTGGGGCGGAACTACCACTCGGGCTCGATCCTGCTGCCCGACGGCCGCGTGATGTTCTTCGGCTCGGACTCGCTCTACGCCGACAAGGCCAACACCAAGCCGGGCAAGTTCGAGCAGCGCATCGAGATCTACACGCCGCCGTACCTGTACCGCGGCTCGCGCCCGTCGCTGTCCGGGGGCCCGCAGACCATCGCGCGGGGCGGCTCGGGCACCTTCACCTCGCCGCAGGCGTCGGCGGTCAAGAAGGTACGGCTGATCCGGCCGAGTGCGACGACGCACGTCACGGACGTGGACCAGCGGTCGATCGCGCTGGACTTCAAGACGTCCGGCAACAAGATCACGGTGACGGTGCCGAAGAACCGCAACCTGGTCCAGTCGGGCTGGTACATGCTGTTCGTCGACGACGCCCAGGGCACGCCCAGCAAGGCGCAGTGGGTGAAGGTGCCGTGAGCGGATGGGACGGGGGGGGGGGGGCCGGGGGCGGGGGGGGGGCCCCCCCGGCGGGGGGGCGGGGGGGGGGCGCGGGGGGCCGGGGGGGGGGCGGGGCCCCGCGCACGGCGCAAGAATGATAGTTAAAGGCGCGCA
>NZ_JBIRUY010000005.1:203913-242571 GCF_044335305.1 Streptomyces sp. NPDC020490
CGTGGGGGGGGGGGGGGGGGGGGGGGGGGGGGGGGGGGGGGGGGGGGGGGGGGGGGCGCCCCCCCCCCCCCGGGGGCCCCCCCCCCCGTCCCATGTGCCCGGGTGGTGACTGCCTGCTCGCTGCCTGCCTGCTCGCTGCCTGCCTGCTCGCTGAATGCTGACTACTTGCCGGCCTTCGCGAGCTTCAGCGCGTACGCGGCCCACCACTGCCCCGCCTTGGGGCCGCCCTTGCACTCGCCGTCCGACTCGCCGGGGCGCTTGACCCACAGGTAGGCGTCCACCAGGGGGTCCGCCGTCTTCGTCGTCGGCGGCTCGCCCAGCGCGCGGCCCGGCGGGTTGCACCAGCGCTCGTCCTCGGCGCCGCCGGTGTAGGGGCCGTTGCCGTTGCGGCTGGTGTCGACGACGAAGTGCTTGCCGCCCACCTTCGCGGACAGCTCCTTGCCGTACGCGATGGAGTCCTCGGTGGTGTAGAAGTTCGAGACGTTGACCGAGAAGCCGTCGGCCTGGTCGATGCCCGCCCACTTCAGGGGCTCGAAGATCTGGTCGGGGTGGCCCCAGCCGGCGTTGCCCGCGTCCAGGTACACCTTGGTGTTCTTCAGGGACTTGAGCTTGCCGATGGCGCCCTTGAGGAGGTCGTAGCGCTCCTCGTGGAACTCGTCCGGGGTGCAGCCGTCGACCAGGTGCAGGACGGCGTCCGGCTCCAGGATCACCAACGCCGAGCGGTCCTCGATGCCCGCCGCCACGCCGTCGATCCAGGCCCGGTAGGCGTTGCCGTCGGCGGCGCCGCCCTGCGAGTACTGGCCGCAGTCGCGGTGCGGGATGTTGTAGAGGACCAGCAGGGCGGTGCGGCCGGCCTTGTCGGCGGCCTCGGTGTAGCCGCGGGCCTCCTGCTCCGGGTTCTCCGGGCCGATCCACTCCCCGGTGGGCTGCTCGGCTATCGTGCGGATCCGTTCGGCGTCCGCGTCCTTGCCGGCCTTCTCGTACGCGGCGACCTGCCGGGCCGCGTTGCCGTCCGGATTGACCCAGAACGGGTCGCTCTCCTTGGGCTGTTGGGTGATCTTCGCGCCGGCGTCCCGGTTCTTTCCGTCACCGTCCTCGGACGAACACCCCGCGATCAGCAGTGCCGCCCCCAGCACCATCGCGGAGGTCCGCACTCCGGCCCCCCTGCTGCCGTACATCCAACTCCCCCTTGGGTGCACTCTTCCGAGGGCCAATCGTGTCACACGGGCCCGGACACCCACGAGGTCGCAGGGGTGTCCCTGCGGTCCGTTACCGGATGGGCGGCGCGGGTAGGCGACCGGCTGAAGGGGGCGGGCGGGCAGCGGAAGGGGAGTGCGCGCTCATGCACCACACCAGGGAACTCCGGCTGGCGGCGGCGCTGGTGGAGGCGGCGGACACGCTCACCGAGGACTTCGGGACGACGGCCCATCTGCAGCGCGTGGCCGACCACTGCGTGGAGCTGCTGGCCGCGCGGGCCGCCGGCGTCATGCTCTTCGACGGCGGCCGGACGGTGACGCTGGCGGGCAGCAGCCGGCAGGAGGAGGTGGCGCTCGACCTGCTGCGGGCTCAGCACGGCGGCGGACCCTGCCTGGAGAGCTACGGCTCGGGCAGGCCGGTCGCGCCGGTGTCCGTCCGGGCGGCCCACGCCGACGCGCGCTGGCCGGACTTCACCGAACGGGCGCTGCGGCACGGCATCGCGGGCACCTTCGCCGTCCCGCTGCGCCGGCGGGAGACGCTGCTCGGCGCGCTGAACGTGTTCGTGCAGGCCCCGCCCGAGGAGGGCGGCCCAGGTTCCACGTCGGGGCTGCCGCTGGCCCAGGCCCTCGCCGACGCCGCGGCCGTCGGACTGCAGAACCGGCGCGCGTACGCCCAGTACCGGGACCTGTCGGGGCAGTTGCAGCAGGCGCTGTCCAGCAGGGTGCTCCTGGAGCAGGCCAAGGGCATGCTCGCCGAGCGCTGGGACGCCCACCCCGACCGGGCGTTCGCGGCGCTGCGGCAGTACGCGCGGCGCCGTCGGCTGCCGCTCGCCGACGTCGTGCACGCCGTCGTCGCCCGGACCGCCGACGACACGGCCCTGCGAGCGGAGCTGACGGGCCCGTTCGGGGAGGGGGCGTGAGGCTCTCGGGGGCGCGGTGAGGGCTCGGTGCGAGGGCTCGGGGTGAGGGCTCGGGGTGAGGGCTCGCTGGGGGCGCCGGAAGGACTCGACTGGGGGCGCGGTGAGGGCTCGCTGGGGGCGCCGGAAGGACTCGACTGGGGGCGCGGTGAGGGCTCACGGAGGGGGCCGTCGTAAGGACTCGACCGGGCTCACGGGAGAGGTCGTGAAGGTCCGCGGGAGGGGCCGTGACGATCCGCGGGAGGGGCCGTGAAGGTGCGTGGGAGGGGCCGTGACGATCCGCGGGAGGGGCCGTGAAGGTGCGTGGGAGGGGCCGTGAAGGCTCGCTACCTGCGCCCATGACTCAGGGCGAGCGGCCGGGGACTCGGCGTCGCGCCCCTCTGTGCCCAGCCGTTCATCCGTTCTAAAGTCTTCTCGGGCGGCCCCGGACCCCGGCCGGCCGACGTCCTGGTCCGGCTCCCGAGACCTCCCGCGCACCCCGCCGGGCTACTCCCGCGGCCCGGGGCGGGCGCGCGGTCGAGGACCGGCCCGGTCGGCGGCTTCAGGGGGAGCGAGCCGCCGACCGGGCCAGGTGCGGCCGAACGGGCTCACCCGCCGACCCCGTGAGGTACGCCGAGACGATCACGTTCGCCGTGTACGTGCGGGTCGCCCGGTCGAACGTGCCGCCGCAGGTGATCAGCCGCAGCTCGGCGCGGCCCGGCCGGCGCGGCCCGTAGGCCTGCTGGGCGTCGAACTGGTCACGGGCCTGGACCTGCACGTCGTCGACGGTGAACTCCGCGATCCTGCCGTCGTCGCGGACCACCCGGATCGCCTGGCCGGGCCGGAGGGAGCTCAGCCGGTAGAAGACGGCGGGCCGGGTCTCGGTGTCGACGTGGCCGACCATCAGCGCCGGACCGACCGCCCCCGGTGCGGCGCCGCCCGCGTACCAGCCCACGGCGCCGGCCTGGTCGAAGGGCGGTGGGTCGATGGCCCCCCGCGCGTCGAGGCCGCGCGCCACCACCGGCGCCTGCAAGCCCAGGCCGGGGATGTCGATGCGCTGCGGCAGCGCGTCCCCGAGCGGGCGCACCGCGGGCGGCAGCCGGACCTCGGGCGGGCGGCCGACGGCCGCCATGTCCCCGGTGGTCGGCGCGGACGTGCCCGGTGCCACGTCGGTCACCTGGCGCCCCCACAGCCACAGCCCGAGCAGCAGCACGACCCAGGCCAGGCCCATGAAGAGGCGGCCGGTGCCGGAGGAGCACTCGCGGTCGAACCTGACCGGCACGGCGGTCAGCCCCTGCCCCGGCCGCGGCGGGCGCCCAGCACCGCCACGGCGGCCGCGGCGGCGCAGGCCAGCACCAGCCCGGTCACCGCGTGCACCGTGCCGGGGCCGACCGGGCGGGCGTCCGTGGCGGCGACGCGAGCGGTGCCGCCGCCGCCCGCGGGGACGGGGGCGACGGGCGAGGCGGGACCGGTGGGCCGGCCGGACGAGGCGGCGGCGACCGTGATCCTGCCCTTCACCTCCGCGTCCGCGCAGGCGATCTCCACGTCGTAGGTGCCGGGGCCGATCGAGGAACGGACACGGGTCTCGCCGGCGAGCGTGCCGCCGGCACCGGCGAGCCGGGCCTGCGCGACGAAGGCGGCGGAGTGGGCGGTGGCGGTCCGCGACGCGCAGCCGCTCACACGCAGGGCCACGTCGCCGCCGGGGGCCGGAGACGACGGACTGACCGAGACGCCTCCGTCCCGTGCGTACGCCGGCGGCGCGAGCGCGACCGCGGTGGCGGCGAACATCGCCGCGCAGAGCGTGGCTTTCGTGGAACCCATCGTGAACCTCCAGATACCTGGAGGTTCCTCCCCGGCACCGCGTCCCGCATCCTCAGCGGGCCCCGGCTGCTCCGTACGGGTTCAGAAAGGTTTCGCCCCTCGGATCCGCTCGGCTCGGATCGACGCGCCGGGTTCGCTCGGCTCGGATCCGCTCGGCTCGGATTCGCTCGGCTCCGATGCCTCGGCTCAGATGCCTCGGCTCAGATGCGCTCGACGAGATCGGCGATGGAGTCGACGACCTCGGACGGCCGGTAGGGGAAGTCCTCCACCTGCTCGGGCCGGGTCAGGCCGGTGAGCACCAGGAAGGTCTGCATCCCCGCCTCCATGCCGGCCAGTACGTCGGTGTCCATGCGGTCGCCGATCATCGCGCTGCTCTCGGAGTGGGCGCCGATCGCGTTGAGACCGGTGCGCATCATCAGCGGGTTCGGCTTGCCCGCGAAGTACGGCTGCTTGCCGGTCGCCTTGGTGATCAGCGCGGCGACGGCGCCCGTCGCGGGCAGCGGGCCCTCGGTGGAGGGGCCGGTCTCGTCGGGGTTGGTGGCGATGAAGCGGGCACCGTTCTGGATGAGCCGGACCGCCTTGGTCATGGCCTCGAAGGAGTAGGTGCGGGTCTCGCCGAGGACGACGTAGTCGGGCTCGTGGTCGGTGAGGATGTAGCCGATGTCGTGCAGCGCGGTGGTCAGGCCGGCCTCGCCTATGACGTACGCCGAGCCGCCCGGCCGCTGGTCGTCGAGGAACTGCGCGGTGGCCAGCGCCGACGTCCAGATGGACTCGACCGGGATCTCCAGGCCCATGCGGCGCAGCCTGGCGTGCAGGTCGCGCGGGGTGTAGATCGAGTTGTTGGTGAGGACCAGGAAGGGCCTGCCGGACTCGCGCAGCTTCTTCAGGAAGGCGTCGGCGCCGGGGATCGGTACGCCCTCGTGGATGAGAACACCGTCCATGTCGGTGAGCCACGACTCGATGGGCTTGCGGTCTGCCATGTGCAAGATCTCCTGCCGTACGCGTGTACGCGTGTACGCGGTGCTGGGTGGCCCAGCCTAGACAGTGACCGGATCTTGAGGGAATGCCCGGTTCGGCGGGAGCGCGGATGCGGACGGCCCGTTCAGTGGCGCCTCCGCGGTCTGCCCGGCCTGCGCAGCGCTCGTCCGAGCGGCTTCCGGGCGAGCAGCAGCGCGCCGGCCGCGACGAGGAGGGCGGCGGTGACGGCCATGGCTCCGGTGCGGGTGGTGACACCGGTGCGGGCGAGTTCGTCGGCGAAGGGCGCGGACGCGTCGGGGCTGGCGGGGGCGGCAGGGGCGACGCCGGTGGAGGTGGCGGTGGAGGTGGCGATGGGGGCGTCCTTGGCCGTGGCGTCGGGGGCGGCGTCCTTGGCCGTGGCGGTACCGGTGGGGCGGGGAGCGGTGGGGTGGGGGGTGTGGGGGCGAGGGGCGGTGGGGGCCGGTTCTGGCTCGACGCGGAAGCGGTAGTCGTTGGACTGCCCGACCCAGTCGCCGTCGTCGTCGTGCCGCTGGACGACGGCCGCCGTGGCGGTGATCTCGTTCGGCACGGTGTCGGCGGCGAGGGCGAGCCGCACCTCGACCGTGACGGTCCGGCCGGGGCCGACGGTGAATCCCGCGGAGCCGTCGTCGAAGGCGCCGACGAGTTCGTCCTCGTCGGTCTTCTCGAAGCGGACCGGCTGCGGCCGGGTGCCGGCGGAGAACTCCAGCCGGGGCTGCGTCGGCTTCAGCGCCCGCCGCTCGTCGACGAGGACGATGACCGGGTGGATGTTCGTGCAGGTCCGGGTGGTGCGGTTGGTGAGGTCGAGGAACCAGGTGCCGTATCCGCCGCCGGCCTGGTAGGCGGCCGGGCCGCCGTGGACGCGGGTGGTGAGGGGGAAGCCGCGGCCGGTGTCGCAGGAGGGGGTGGGGCCGGGGCCGGGGCCTGTGCCGGGGATCGCGTACGCGGAAGCTGCTGCGGGGAGGAGGGCGGCTGATGCTGCGAGACAGAGGGACAGAGACGTGCACAGTCGCATGAACACATGATCACGCCGGAGGGGGTCGCCGAGACACGGCCACCGCCCCCACGAACGCCCGAAAGAGGGGCGAAATTGCGCCGCCCGGCCGGGAGCACGACGCCACACGGCACCGCGGCGCACGACGCCACACGGCACCGCGGCGCACGGCACAGCACGGCGCCGCCGCACCCGCAGCGGGCCCGGCGCCGGAGTCGGCCCCCGTCTCAGCCGTCCGCCCGCCCGAACAGGGGCGCCAGTACGAGCTGGGCCGCGCCCTCCGCCACGCCGCCGGCGGCGATCCGTACCGGCACCGGCGGCTCCCCCGTGCGCCGGGCGCGTTCGGCGAGGACCGCGGCGACGCCGTCGGCGAAGGCCTCGGGCGCGGCGGCGACGGTGCGGCCGCCGAGCAGCACCAGGTCGATGTCGAGCAGCGCGACGAGGTTGCCCGCGCCGGTGCCCAGCACGCGCGCCGCCTCCGTCAGGTCGCCGCGCGCCACGGCGGCCAGGCACAGCGCCTCCACGCAGCCGCGGTTGCCGCAGCCGCAGGGCGGCCCGTCCAGCTGGACCACCTGGTGTCCGAACTCCCCGGCCCCGGTCCGGGCGCCCCGGTGCACGGCACCGCCGATCACCAGCCCGGCGCCGAGGCCCGTACCGACGTGCAGGTAGGCGAACGAGCCACCCGCCCGGCCACCGCCCTCCCCGTCGCCCCTCTCGCCCCCGTCGCCCGCGCCCCCGTCGCCCGCGCCGTCGCCCCCCGCGCCGCCGACGGCGAGTCGGAGCGCGGCCGCGTTGGTGTCCTTGTCGACGACGACCGGCACGCCGAGCCGCCGAGCCAGCTCGGCCCGCAGGGGGAACCCGTCCCACTCGGGGAACCCCGTGACCCGGTGCAGCACCCCGTGGATGTGATCGAGCGGACCGGGCAGGGCGACGCCGACGCCGAGGAGGGGGCCGGCCGGGACCGCCCGCAGCTCTCCGCCGCCTTCCCCCGGCAGCCGCTCCCCCAGCACCCGCTCCACCAGCGCCTTCACCTCCCCCGCGACCCGTCCCACCACGGCCTCCGCCCCGGCGCCCAGGTCCAGCGGGGTGCGCAGGCCGGCCACCGTGGCTCCGATGAGGTCGGTCAGGACCACCCGCGTCTCGTCCCGGTCCACGTGCACCCCGACCGCGTGCCCCGCCTCCGGCACCAGCCGCAGCACCGTGCGCGGCTTGCCGCCCGTCGAGGCGCGGTGCCCGGCCTCCGTGACGAGGCACTCGGCCCGCAGCCGGGCGGTGATCTTGCTGACGGCCTGCGGGGTCAGCCCGGTGCGCTCGGCGAGCTCCAGCCGGCTGATGCCCTCCGCCCCGGCCGTGCGCAGCAGGTCGAGGACGAGCGCGGTGTTGTGGCCGCGCACGGCGAGCAAGTTGGCCCCGCCCGTCGCCCCGGCCCCCCGCAAAGCCGAAGCCGCCGCCCCGGCACTGCGCAGGGCCCCCTCCCCCGCGCCCCGCGGAGCCCCCTCCCCCGCGCTCCGCGGAGCCGCCGCCCCCGCGCTCCGCGGAGCCGCCGCGCCGGCGCCGCGCGGGCCCCCCGCCCCGCCCTTCCTCGTCGTATCCACGCCGCCATTGTTTCCCCGCGCTTGCACTTCGGCAACAGCGTTGCGAAAGTGGAGGGCATGACTGCTGCACCTCCCGGCCCCGGCCCCTCCCCCGGCTCCCCGCTGCGCGTGGGCCTCGTCGGCTACGGCCTCGCGGGCTCCGTCTTCCACGCCCCGCTGATCGCCGCCACCGAGGGCCTCGTCCTCGACACGGTCGTCACCTCCCGCCCGGAGCGGCAGGAGCAGGCCCGCGCCGAGTTCCCGGACGTACGCCTCGCGACGGACGCGGACGAGCTGTTCGAGCGGTCCGCCGGGCTGGACCTGGTCGTGATCGCGTCGCCGAACAAGACGCACGTCCCGCTCGCCACCGCCGCCCTGAAGGCCGGCCTGCCGGTCGTGGTCGACAAGCCGCTCGCCGGGACGGGCGCCGAGGCCCGTGAGCTCGCGGCGCTCGCCGAGGAGCGCGGCCTGCTGCTGTCCGTCTTCCAGAACCGCCGCTGGGACAACGACTTCCTCACTCTGCGCAAGCTGCTCGCCGAGGGCGAGCTGGGCGACGTATGGCGCTTCGAGTCCCGCTTCGAGCGCTGGCGCCCGCAGCCGAAGGGCGGCTGGCGCGAGTCCGGCGACCCGGAAGAGATCGGAGGTCTGCTGTACGACCTCGGCAGTCATGTCGTCGACCAGGCCCTCGTCCTGTTCGGCCCCGTCACGCAGGTGTACGCCGAGACGGACGTCCGGCGTCCGGGCGCGCAGGCGGACGACGACACCTTCATCGCGCTCACGCACGCGAGCGGCGTCCGCTCCCACCTGTACGTGTCCTCGACGACCGCGCAACTCGGCCCGCGTTTCCGGGTGCTGGGCTCGAAGGCGGGATACGTCAAGTACGGCCTCGATCCGCAGGAGGCGGCCCTGCGGGAGGGCCGGCGCCCCGGCACGGCCGCCGACTGGGGCACGGAGCCCGAGCCGCTGTGGGGCCGGGTCGGTTCCGGCGAGTCCCCGCTGACCGGCGGCGGTCGCCCCGAGCCGACCCTGCCGGGCGACTACCCGGCGTACTACGCGGCCGTGGCCAGGGCCCTCGCCGGCGACGGCGCCAACCCGGTGCCCGCGCTGGAGGCGGCCGCCGCGCTCGACGTGCTGGAGGCGGCCCGCCGGTCGGCCCGCGACTCGGTGGTGGTGACGCTGTGACGCCCAACACGGGGATCACGCCGAAGTTCCATCCGGAGATCCCGCCGACCCTGGAGGAGCTGGAGGCGCAGGAACGCCGGCTGGTCTTCACCCGGTTCACCCACGACGACGCCTGGGCGCTCGGTTCGCTGCTGGTGGAGCTCGCCCGCGAGCGCCAGGCCCCGGTCGCCGTGGACATCCACCGCGCGGGCCAGCAGCTCTTCCACGCCGCGCTGCCGGGCTCGACTCCGGACAACGACGCCTGGATCGCCCGCAAGCGCCGGGTGGTGGAGCGCTACGGCAGCTCCTCCTACCTGGTCGGCGCGCGCTTCCGCGCCAAGGGCACCACGTTCGAGGAGTCCTCCCGCCTGGACCCCGGCACCTACGCCGCGCACGGCGGCTCCTTCCCGGTCAACGTCGAGGGGGTCGGCGTGGTCGGCGCGGTGACGGTGAGCGGGCTGCCGCAGTTGCAGGACCACCGCCTGGTGGTGGAGGCCCTGGAGGAGTTCCTGAACCGTTGACGGAATGCGCCGGGCACGCCGGCCGGTTGCAGGTGGATACGTGACGATCACACCACCTTCCGAAGGGATCGCAACCATGAGCGAAACGACAGCCGGCCCGAAGGCGACGGTCGGACGCTACGGCGTCTGGAGCATCGGCCTGCGCTCCGAGGACCCCGCACGGCGCGGCGAACTCGCCGAGACGGCCGCCGAGCTGGAGCAGCTCGGCTACGGCGCCGTCTGGCTGGGCGGCAGCACTGCCGTACGCCACGCCGTGCCGCTCGTCGAGGCGACCTCGCGGCTCACCGTCGGCACGAGCATCCAGAGCATCTGGCAGTATCCGGCGGCGGACACCGCGGCGGCCTTCGCCGAGCTGGAGAAGGCCCACCCCGGCCGCTTCCTGCTGGGCCTGGGAGTCAGTCACGCCCAGTTCACGGACCAGTACCGCCGCCCCTACTCGTCCCTGATCGCCTACCTGGACGCCCTCGACGAGGCCGGCGTGCCCGCCCAGCGCCGGGTACTGGCCGCCCTCGGCCCCAGGACGCTCGAACTGTCCCGGGACCGCGCGGCCGGCGCGATCCCCTACCTGGTCACCCCCGAGCACACCGCGTACGCCCGCCAGATCCTCGGCGAGGGCCCGCTGCTGGCACCGGAGCTGAAGGTGGTCCTGGAGACGGACCCGGACCGGGCCCGGACGCTGGCCCGCGACTACCTGGCCATGTACCTGACCCTGCCGAACTACACCGGCAACTTCCTGCGCCACGGCTTCACCGAGGCCGACCTCGCCGACGGCGGCAGCGACCGTCTGGTGGACGCGGTGTTCGCCTGGGGCGACGAGACGGCGATCCGGTCGAGGATCGACACGTTCTTCGCGGCGGGCGCGGACCACGTCGCCCTGCAGGTCGTCGACGGCGGCACCCGCGAGTCGCTGCCCCGTCAGGCATGGCGCGAACTGGCTTCCCTGCTGTCCTGAACCGACCGCCCACAGGCCCCCGGGGACCCGCACGACCGCCCCCGGTCCGACCCGAGCCCGACCCCGGCCGACTCGCCCCGATCGGCCGCACACCCCCGGCCCCCGCCGGACCCGCGCCCGATCGGCGGCCCGGGGCTCCCCGAAACCCCCGCCGCCCGGCCACCCCGGACCTGGCCCCGGCACCCGACTGCCCGTGCCACGCCGACCACGCGGCCACCGTCACCGCCCTGACCCCCCAACGACCAGCCACCCCGCCACCCCGCCGCCCGGGCGACCCGGCGATCCGCCACCCCGCCGCCCCGGCACCCCGCCGCCCAGCGACCGGCCACCCCACCGCTCCGGCGCCCCCGGCACCCCGATACCCGCTGCCCAGGCGATCCGCCGCCCCGCGACCCCGGCGACCCCGGCACCCCGCCGCCCAGCGCCCCCGGCGATCCGCCACCCCGCCGCCCCGCGGCCCCGCGACCCCGCGATCCCGCGATCCCGCGATCCCGGCACCCAGCGGAGCGCCTACGCGTTCTTCAGTTCCTGCCGCTGCCGCCCCAGCCCCTCGATCTCCAGCTCGACGACGTCCCCGGCCCGCAGGTAGGGCTTCGGCTCGGGCGCGCCCATCGCGACCCCCGCGGGCGTCCCGGTGTTGATGACGTCACCGGGATACAGCGTCATGAACTGGCTGACGTACCGCACGACCTCCCCGACGGGGAAGATCTGCTCGGCGGTCGTGCCGTGCTGCTTCAGCTCCCCGTTGACCCACAGCCTGAGCGTGAGGTTCTGCGGGTCGGGCACCTCGTCGGCGGTCACCAGCCACGGGCCCAGCGGGTTGAACGTCTCGCAGTTCTTGCCCTTGTCCCAGGTCCCGCCCCGCTCGATCTGGAACTCCCGCTCGGACACGTCGTGCGCCACCGCGTACCCGGCGACATGGGCGAGCCCCTCCTCCGCCGACTCCAGGTAGCGGGCGGTGCGTCCGATGACGACCGCCAGCTCGACCTCCCAGTCGGTCTTGACCGACCCGCGCGGCACGAGCACCGTGTCCTCGGGCCCGACGACGGTGTCCGGCGCCTTGAAGAAGACGACGGGCTCCGCGGGCGGCTCGGCCCCGGTCTCGCGCGCGTGGTCGTGGTAGTTCAGCCCGATGCACACGATCTTGCCGATCCGCCCCAGCGGCGGCCCGACGCGCAGCCCCGCCGCGTCCAGGGCGGGCAGTTCACCGGCGTCGGCGGCGGCACGGATCCGGCCGAGCGCGGCGTCGTCGGCGAGCAGCGCGCCGTCGATGTCGGCCGCGACACCCGTCAGGTCCCGCAGGGTGCCCCCGGCGTCGAGCAGCGCCGGCCGCTCCGCTCCCGCCGCACCGACTCGCAGCAGCTTCATGATGTCCATCTCCCTCAGTCGCGGGTGCCCCGCCGACGGTCACAGTCATCGGAGGACTGGCCGATCGTCCAAGGTCGCCGTGCAATATGGCAAGAGCGGTTCACGTAGTGGACCGCGACCACGGGCCTCCCCGGTACAGCACGGCCCGCTCGACGGTCCCCCACGCCGCGCTGGTCGCCACGTACAGCGCGGCGGCCAGCGGCACGACCGCCACGGTGACCAGGGTGAAGAAGGACATGAACGGCATGAGCGCCGTGACGGCACCGAGCCCGGGCACCCGCTCCTCCTCGGGCCCGCCCCGGGGCGCCGCAACAACGGAGTTCGCGGCCGCCGCCCGCTTCGCCGACAGGTAGCCGAAGGTGCAGACGACCGCGACGACCGCGAACAGCGCGAGGTGCACGAGTCCCGCCGGACCGAACACCCCGTCCCCGGACAGGGCGTCGGCCCAGCGGTCGCCGAGGGGCGCGGCGAACAGCCGGTGGGAGAGCAGTCCGTTGGGCCGCCCGCCGACGGTCGTGCTGGAGAACAGGCGGTACAGCAGGAAGAACGCGGGCAGTTGCAGCAGACCCGGCAGGCAGCCGGACAGCGGCGACACCTTCTCCTCGGCGTGCAGTTCCAGTACGGCCTTCTGCAGCCGCTCGGGATCCTCGGCGTGCTTCTTGCGCAACTCGGCGATCCGCGGTTGCAGTCGGGCCCGGGCCCGCTGGCCGCGGGCGGCGGCCCGGGACAGGGGGTGGACGAGCAGTCGTACGAGTGCGGTGAACAGGACGATCGCCGCGGCGGCTGCCGAGGCGCCGAACAGCGGCTGGAGCAGGTCGGCGAGGTGCTCGACCAGGGTGGCGAACACAGCGAAGACGGACATGGGTGAGCCCTCCGGGGGTCTCGTCGTGCCGGGACATGGGTCATGGCGGCATGACGACCCGCGCGAGGGCGGACGCCGCGGATGAAGCGGGTGCCCTACGCGGTGGTCGCCGGGAGGGCACACCCGGGCGCCCGGGGCCGGGTGCGGCCCTTGGCGTCGGGATCGCGTTGCGGCAGGAATGCCGTACGGCGGGCGCGGTCGCGGATGGCCGTACGCACCCGGGTGGGCGGCACGGCGGGCGCGGAACGCGCGGCGACCAGGACGCAGGCGGCGAGCGCGGAGCCGGCCGCGGCGGTCGCGGCGAGCGCGACGGTGGCGGTGAGGCTGCCGGTGTCGAACAGGGCGACGCCGAGCACCAGGAACAACAGAACGGCGACGGGCCGCCGCGACATCCAGCCCCGGATCATGGCGTCCCCCTCCTCGTCCCGCCCGCGCGTGCGGGTCTGCTCCCTCGATTGAACCGGACGTCCTCGACGGGTACGACGGTTGCACACACGTGGCACTCACCGCACGCCCCCTCGCCCCGGCCTCACGGCCGCCTCCCTGCGCTTCAGCCCCGCGGCCGCATCGAGGTCAGGGTCCCCCACACCACCAGCCGGTACCGAGAGGTGTACTCGGGGGTGCAGGTGGTGAGGGTGATGTAGTAGCCGGGGCTCGGGTAGCCGTACGCGGGACGGACCGTGGAACGCGGGACCGGCCGCAGGACGCCCCCGTCGCGGGCCGACGTCCGCGGCAGCATCCGGTCGACGGCGTACGTGTACACCGCACCGCGCGTCTCCACCTCCAGCACGTCCCCGCGCCGCAGCCGGTCGATGTGCCGGAACGGCTCCCCGTGGGTGTTGCGGTGCCCGGCGAGCGCGAAGTTGCCCGCCTGGCCGGGCTGTTGGGTGCCGGGGTAGTGGCCGGCGTACCCCTTGTCGAGGACGTCCCGCTTGCCGACGCCCTCGGCGACGGGGACGCGGAGGCCGAGGCGGGGGACGGTGAGGACGGCGTAGGCCTGGGAGCGGCGGGGACGCGACGGCGCCCCGGCGGCGGCCTCCGGCTGCCGACGGGACCGGGCGCCGGCGCCCTGCCGGCCGGACGGCGCCGGTACGGCCGTAGGGAAGGAGCCCCGGCCATCGCCGCCGCCACCGCCCGCCGCCCACTCCCGTTCCAGCGCCTCCACCTTCCGCTCGGCCGCCCGCCGCGCCTCCCGGTTGGTCCACCACAGCTGGTGGGCGACGAGGAGCAGGAGGACGACCCCGACGGTGACGAGCGCCTCACCCCCGGCCCACAGCGCGCGCCGTCGCCGCTCCCGCCGCCGCAGGCCGCTGTGCTGCACGACAGGAACGCGCATCGTCACGCTGCCTCCTTCACCGGGCCGCCCGCACGATAAGGGCCGGACCGCCAACTCACCAGCCCCGCAGGCCCGTAAGCACGCCCGACCCCCTCGTTCGAGACTTCGTACGCCGGTTTGAGAAAGGGTTGAGAAAGGGCTGTCACAACCCTCGACAATCCCACCCGTCACCCCCGATGCTTCCTCGTGGCATGCACGGGACAAGCCACGCCGAGCGAAGCGGAGACGCATCCATGATCCGACGCAGAACCCTGCTGGCCGCGGCGGGCGGCACCCTCCTGGGCAGCGCGCTCGCCACCGGCACCGCCCACGCCGACGCCACCGTCGCCGTCAACCCCGGCACGAAGTACGGCACTTGGGAAGGCTGGGGCACCTCCCTGGCCTGGTGGGCCAACGTGTTCGGCGCCCGGGACGACTTCGCCGACATCTTCTTCACCACCAAGTCGGTGACCTACGACGGCACCGCGCTCCCCGGCCTCGGCCTGAACATCGCCCGCTACAACCTCGGCGCGTGCAGCTGGAACAGCGTGGGCGGCGAGGGCATGGCCGTCTCCCCCAACATCCCCGCCTTCAAGCAGATCGAGGGCTACTGGCAGGACTGGAACAACGAGGACCCGACGTCCTCGGCGTGGGACTGGACGGCCGACGCGACGCAGCGCGCGATGCTGGTCAAGGCGGCGCAACGCGGCGCGGTCACCGAACTGTTCGCCAACTCCCCCATGTGGTGGATGTGTTACAACCACAACCCGTCGGGCGCCGCCGACGGCGGCAACAACCTCCAGTCCTGGAACTACCGCCAGCACGCCTCCCACCTCGCCGCCGTGGCCCTGCGCGCGAAGAACGACTGGGGCGTGACCTTCTCCACCGTCGAGGCCTTCAACGAGCCCAGCTCCAGCTGGTGGACGGCGACCGGCACCCAGGAGGGCTGCCACATCGACGCGACGGTCCAGTCAGCCGTACTGCCCTACCTGCGCAGCGAGTTGGACAAGCGCGGCCTGACCGGCACGCGGATCGCGGCGTCCGACGAGACCAGCTACGACCTCGCCCGCACCACCTTCAACTCCTTCAGCTCGACGACGAAGGGATACGTCGACCGGGTCAACGTCCACGGCTACCAGGGCTCGGGCGGCCGCCGGGACCTGCTCTACACGGACGTCGTGACGACCGCGGGCAAGGCCCTGTGGAACTCGGAGACCGGCGACAACGACGGCACCGGCATGACGATGGCGAGCAACCTGCTCTACGACTTCCGCTGGCTGCACCCCACCGCCTGGGTCTACTGGCAGGTCATGGACCCGTCCGCGAACTGGGCGATGATCGCCTACGACGGGAGCACGCTGCAGCCCGGCGCGGTCCAGACGAAGTACTACGTCATGGCCCAGTTCAGCCGCCACATCCGCCCGGGCATGACGATCCTCGACACCGGCGTCAGCTACGCGGCGGCCGGCTACGACGCGTCGGCGCGGCGCCTGGTGATCGTCGCCGCGAACACCTCCGCCTCCGCCCAGACCCTCACCTTCGACCTCTCCCGCTTCACCACCGTCAGCGGCGGCTCCGGCGGCCTGGTCCCGCGCTGGAACACGGTGACGACCGGCGGCGACCGGTACAAGGCGTACACGGACACGTACCTGAGCGGGAAGTCGGTGGCGGTGCCGTTCGCGGCGAAGTCGGTGCAGACACTGCAGATCGACGGAGTGACGATCTAGCCGGGACGGTCCGGCCGGCGGCCGGGAAGGGGCAGGCCAGTAGCCGGGAAAGGTCCGGCCGGTGGCCGGACAGGGTCTGCCCGGTAACCGGAAAGAGTCCGGCCGGCCCGCGCGTGGAGCGCCGTCCCGAAGCAGCGCGTCCTGCAGCCGGGACGGCTCTCCCCGTGTCGGTGGTCGGCAGTACGGTGTCACCCATGCGCCCCGACACGCCTGCCGAGAACGTCGACCACACCGCGGAAGCCGCCCGCCTGGAGCGGACCGCCGGCCTGTATCCCGAGGACTCCGAAGCGCTGCTCCTGCGGGCCGCGGCCCACCTGGAGCTGGCCGGCGACCGCCCCGCCGCGACCGCGCTCTACGACCGCCTGCTGTCGTCCCAGCAAAGCCTGGAGAACCCCCACCTGGTGCGGGCCCTGAAGGCCTCCAACCTGTGGGAGTACGGCCACGAGGCGGAAGCCCGCGCGATCATCACCGGCATCCGCGCGGCGGCCCCCCGGGACCCGGCCCCCTGGGTGATCGTGGCGGAGGCGCTGGAGTCGCACGACGAGCTGGAGGCGGCGCAGGAGACGTTCACGGAGGGCGTCCGCCTGCTGCTGACGGACGTACCCGAACCCCCGTACTCCACCCACCCGCTCCTCTTCGGCCGCCACCGGGTCCGCCGCATGCTCGGCGCGGCGCACGACGACTGGGACGCCCTCGCGGACACGCTGCACTCCTCGCCCGTCTCCCTGGACGAGCTCCACGACCCCAAGCGCGTGTGGTCCCTCGGCTCGGACAACCCGGCGGAACTCGCGGCGGAGATCTCCCGTCTCCGCGCCGAACTGGGCACCTACCGCGAGGCTCTCTCCCGCCCGTTCCCGGTGGCGGTCCTGCACTGGCCGGCCGCCGAGCTGACGGAGCTGCTCGCCGCGTACCCGTCCCTGTCGGAGGAGTACCCCTCCCACGCCGGCCACCTGGCGACGATAGAGGCCTCACTGCGGGAGCTGGCGGCCTCCGGCACCCCCAACCTGGGCATCGTCACGGGCACGGTCCCCTCCTACGAGGCCTTCGCCGCCTCGGAGGGCGCCTCCCCGGCGGACCCGTCGCTGCTCCCCCAGTACGCGACCACCCTGGCAGCCCGGGGCCGGGCGACGGCCTGGCCGCCGCAGAAGGGCGCGGCCTGCTGGTGCGGGTCGGGCCGGGCTTACGGGGAGTGTCACGGGGCGTAACAGCCGACGCCGTCGGCCGGCCCGAGAACGCCGGGCCGGCCTCCCGTAAAATTGAATCGAACCAAGGTTGCCGCGGGGGCCACGGTCATTGCGGCCGTCATTGCCGGGGGCACCTTTATGCTGAGCTCCTCGGCCGCCGCTCAGACCATCGGCGACGCGCCCGGCCGTGTCACAGTAGCCGCAGATCTCGTCGACCGGTGGTTCTTCTACTGCCCGCTGAATTCGGAAATGAGTGGAGTGGGCGTCTCCCCGGGGCCCAACGTCGTGACCCGGAATATCCAGTTCGAGGCCGCGAACTCCTGTCACGGCAACGGATTCGGCGTGGACGTGATCAACAACAGTCACACGGACCCGTCGTGGGCCGACGCCCACCCCTACGCCCACGCCTACGCCTACGCCCACGCCGACCCCGACCCCGACGCCCACGCCGACGCCGACCCCCACCCCCACCCCCACCCCGCCGAATCACAGCACCACCATCACCGAGACCAGAACCGCACCTCAGGGCGAGCAGACGACGTTCTACTTCACATGCCCCTCCGGGACGTATCTCTCCGGGCAGCCTTCCTTCAATGGAACCTCGAGCATGGAGTTCAAGAACTACGGGGTGCTGAGCGACGACATGTTCGGCGTGGACGTGATCAACTGGTCCAATTCCGCGGAATTCACCGTCACCTACACCTGCGTACTCAGCAATCCGCCGACGTCTCCAGGGCACCAGCCGGGGGGATGGAACATCGGAACGGAAAGGGTGCTGACCGGCACGTATCATGTGGCGGAGACGAACAGGGAATCTCAGATCCATATCGAGTGCCCCGCCGATCACCCGGATTTCCTCCGGTCGAGGATCATCGGCAGAAACGACGAGACCGGTGAAACAATCCTCACGACAAGTGGCACCAATCCGGAGACCACGATGGACGTCGTACCCAACGCGACCGGTGTCGACATCTTCGTGCACAACCCGACAGAACTGGGCCCGTACACGATAGAGGGAAGCCTCTGGTGCGGCTTCGGCAAGTGACAAAACGGGCGAGATGACAGAAAAGCCGCAAGCCGTCGGCCCACCCCCGGTCCGGCTCCTTCCCCGCGGCCGGCGCAGCCCCAGGGTCGTCGCAGAAATTGAGTAACAAGTACTCAGTGCAGAGCACACCCCTTGGCCGAAAAGTCAAGTACTGTCTGCATCCGTACGGATCAGCTACGCAGACCACCTGAATCAGTGATTTGGTGACCACTGATCAGATGACGGCTTCACAAGGTCTGGCGAGCTTCCTGGTCACGCGTCGTACCGATGCGTGAGATGCGTATGCCGCAGCCAGGTAGCGGCTCTTCCTACTCAATGACGTAATCAAAGATCCTCGGGGGACTGTCATGGCTGATGGCATATCCAGCACGCTCGCTGCCAAGCGCAGACGGCTGGGCCTGGTAACGATCACGCTGGCGGCGACTGCGTCCGCGGCGGTGCTGACCGGCTGTACGAGCAGCGACGACAAGGGCGCGAGCCCCTCGAAGCCCAGTGCTCTGCCGGACGCCTCCCGCATTGTCGCGGAGAGCGCGCGCACCACCCAGACCCTGCACGACGTGCACCTGAACCTGGCTGTCGCCGACATCCCGAACCTGCCGGTGGAGAAGGTCAACGCCGACGTCACCAACAAGGTGAAGGGCCAGGGGCAGGCGGCCGGCGAGGCCCGGGTGCGCACCAGCAAGCAGGCCGACTTCACCGACACCAAGTTCGTCGTCTCGAACAAGACCCTGTACGCCGGCGACGGTTCCGCGTACCAGCCGGTCGGGCCGGCGGAGAAGGTCTACGACCCGGGTGTCATCCTCGACAAGGACAAGGGCATCGCCAATGTGATCGCCCAGATCAAGAACCCCAAGTCGGAAGCCCGGGAGACGGTCGACGGCGTCGACACGGTGAAGATCAGCGGCACCGTGGACGCCTCGGTGATCGACTTCATCGTCCCCCAGTCCGGCAAGAAGGGCGGGCCCCTCCCGATCACCGTCTGGATCAAGGACGTCCCTCCGCCGAGCGGTTCGGGCAAGGCCTCTCCTCCCGACAAGGGCTCTCCGGACAAGGCGCCGAACCTGGTCAAGGCCGTGGTGAAGCAGGGAGACGGAACCATCACGGTGATGCTGTCCAAGTGGGGCACCCCGGTTTCCATCCCCAACCCGGCCGCCTAGCGAGCGGATGCCGGCCCGGGGACGCGGAATGGCGGCGACGCCTGTCAGACCGCGCCCCGGGCCGCTTTCGTTTTCAGGTTCCGAGACTGCCGGAGCAGCACATTGTTCTACGCACGCAGACACGCGAATCACTTTCCGGCGGGCCCCACGTACCGCTTGAACGCAGGAAAACCAACCGGTGCACTGATTGCGAGATCAGGCGGGGAGGAATGCAATGACGACAACTGACCGCCCAGAGGCCGAGCCGACCGGCCGGCCGGAGGCCGAGCCGGAGGAGTTCCGCCGGCCTCCTCACCCGGACGGCCCGCCGCCGATCTCCAACGTCTGGGTCTACGACGGAAAAGCCTACGACCTGAGTGAATGGATTTCCAAGCACCCGGGCGGCGAATTCTTCATCGGACGCACGAAGAACCGCGACATCACCGCCATCGTCGGTTCTTACCACAAGAACCCCGAGGCCGTCGCGAGAATGCTCGAACGCTACTCGCTGGGCCGTGAGGCGCTGCCGGAGGACATCCATCCGAAGGCCAACGCCCCGGCATTCCTCTTCAGCGAGGACTTCGACAGCTGGCGCGACACCCCGAAGTACCGCTTCGACAACAAGGACGACCTCCTCCACAAGGTGAAGGCCCGGCTCAAGCAGCGCGAGATGGCCGCTCGCATCAGGCGGATGGACCGCTACTTCAACATCACGGTAGCGATACTGGCCGTCCTGTACTTCGCCGTTCAGGGCCTGCGCCTGTTCGAACGGAGCTGGATGCCGCTGCCGGTGTTCGTGATCGCCATGGTGCTGCTGCGCAGCGCGATGGCCGGTTTCGGCCACTACGCGATCCACCGTGCCCAGAAGGGCATGAACAAGATCTACGTGAATGCGTTCGACCTCAACTACGTCGCTCTGTCGTTCGTGACCGCGGACGGCCACGCACTGCTGCACCACCCGTTCACACAGAGCGAAGTGGACATCAAGAAGAACGTCTTCACCATGATGATGCGGGTGCCACGGCTGTTCCGCATTCCGCTGCACACTGTACACAAGTTCGGTCACACGATGACCGGCATGATCATCCGGCTTCTCGATGTCTGCCGGCTCACCCGCAAGGTGGGCGTCAAGGACATGTACGGGACGTGGGGCGGAGCGCTGCCGCACTTCATCGGTTCGTTCGGCGTGCGTTTCCTGCTGGTGGGCGAGTTCGTCCTGTTCGCCCTGATGGGGGATCTCTGGGCCTGGGTGCTCCAGTTCCTGATCACCATGTGGATCAGCACGTTCCTCGTGGTCGCCAGCCATGACTTCGAGCTCGAGACCGAGGAACTGGTCCACAACACCGAGGACTGGGCCGTCGACCAGATGGAGCAGGCCTACGACCTCAAAGTCGTCGGGAACCGCTATGTCGACTGCTTCCTGTCGGCCGGCCTCAGCTCGCATCGCGTGCACCACGTGCTGCCGTATCAGCGCAGCGGCTTCGCGAACATCGTCACCGAGGACGTACTGCGTGAGGAGGCGGCGAAGTTCGGGGTCGAATGGATACCGGCCAAGAGCTTCTTCACCGACCGTTTCCCCAAGCAGATCAACACCTATCTGCTCTCCCCCTCGGACGATGCCGTGGAGAAGGACTGGGGATTCTGGCGCGAGCACTTCTCGCCGGCTGCCCTGAAGCAGTGTGTCGTATACGCGGCGCAGGGGTTCACCGGAATCGGCACCGTCTGAGGCTGTCACTCAAAGAAACTTCACTGGCGATCGAGCTCGACCGCGCCTCATCGGCGCTCGCCCGATCTGCCGTTCATTCCATGCAGAGGAGAAATCCGTGACTATCACCATCGGTGACGGCTTCACGTCTTCTGAAACAGCGGCCGGCATCGCCGGACGCGTCCCCGGCCACGACCCGATCGGAGGTGCGCTGCCGCCGGCTCCGCTGACCACCGTGGGCGTGATCGAGAGCATCGCGACCGGCTCGCCGGACCGCGACTTCGAGCAGGCCGAGGTCGCCGAGCAGGTGGCCGCGCTCTTCTCGGAGCCCGCGCAGCGACGCCGTATCCCGCGGCTGTACCGCAGGACCAGGATCACCTCGCGTCACCTGGCGATCGATCCCCTGGACCCCGACTTCCTCAAGTTCAGCAAGGAAGTCGGCACCATCCGGGACCGCATGAACCTCTTCTACCGTCATGCGGTGCCGCTCGCCGTCGACGTGGCCGGCCGCGCCGTCGCGTCTCTGGAGGACCCGGCGTCGGACATCGGCATGCTGGTCTTCGTCACGAGCACCGGATTCATCGCGCCCGGCGTCGACGTCGCCCTCATCAAGCAGCTGGGGCTGTCCCCGGCGGTGAACCGGGTGGTCGTGAACTTCATGGGCTGCGCCGCGGCCATGAACGGCATGCGCACCGCGGTGGACTACGTTCGCGCCCACCCGGACAAGAAGGCCCTGGTGGTGTGCCTCGAACTCAGTTCGGTGAACGCCGTCTTCGACGACGACGTCAACGACGTGATCACCCACAGCCTGTTCGGCGACGGGTGCGGCGCGGTCGTCATCGGTGCCGGCCAGGTGCACCAGCCGCTGGCGCCCGGCAAGGTCGTCATCCGCGACACCTTCAGCCACCTCTTCGACGGCGCGGAGGACGGCATCGTGCTCGGCGTCAACCACGACGGCATAACGTGCGAGCTGTCGCCGGACCTCCCCCAGTACATCTACCAGGGCGTGGACCCGGTGGTGTCGGCGGTGCTGGAGCGGAACGGACTGGACAAGTCCGACGTCGATCTCTGGGCGATCCACCCGGGCGGACCGAGGATCATCGAGGAATCGGCGCGCTCACTGGGCATTCCCGAGGAGCGGGCGGCATCGAGCTGGGACCTGCTCGCCCGGCACGGAAACATGCTCAGCGTATCGCTCGTCTTCGTACTGGAGCAGATGATCTCCCAGGCCGAGCCGGACCAGCAGATCTCGACCGGTGTGGCATTTTCCTTCGCGCCCGGCGTCACCCTCGAAGGCATCGTCTTCGACATCGTCCGGCAGTGAGCGCCGAATCCCGGCCTGATCGCGGCCTACGAAAAGAGCGGTAACCATGCAACTCATCAGGTACCTCATCTCGATATCCAGGATGCGGATCGCTGCCGTCATCGCCGCCGGCCTGGTCTGCGGTGCGGCGAACACCTATCTGGTGATGCTCATCCGGGGCGTCGTGTCACCGGAACCGCATCCGGGCGTGACGGTCCACAGCTTCGCCCTGACCGGGCTCGTCATCCTGGCCGGCGGTGTCCTGTCGCAGATTCTGCTGATCCGTCTGGCCCAGGACGCCATCTACCGGCTGCGGACCGACCTGAGCGCGGGCATCGTCTCGGCCCCGCTCGAGCATCTCGAACGGCTGGGCACGCACCGCCTGATGGCAACGCTGACCGAGGACGTCCGCTCACTGTCGCAGGCGGCCACGGCCATTCCGAGCATCTGCATCGACGCGGCCACCATCATCGGGTGCTTCGCGTTCCTGGCAGCCGTCTCCGGGGTCGTCTTCGCGGTGACGGTGGCGGCCACGCTGCTCGGCATCGCCTGCGTCGAAGTCATCCTCAAGCGCGTACGGCGCATCTACCGGGAGGCACGGGAGCACGAGGACGCGCTGCTGCGTTCCTACCAGGCCGTGTCGCTGGGCATCAAGGAACTCAAGCTGCACCGCATCCGGCGCCGGGACTTCATGACCCGTCATCTGCTCGGATCGGCCGACACCCTGCGTGAGCAGAACGTCCGAGCCGGCTCGAAGTTCTCGGTGGCCCAGGGCTTCGGCCAGATGATGCAGCTGGCGACCATGGCCCTCGTCCTGTTCGTGCTCGCCGAGGCGATGAACTTCGAGCGCGATGTCATGGTCGGGTACGTGCTGGTCACCACCTTCCTCGCGATGCCGATGCAGAACTTCATGCACCGGATCCCGGACCTGCTGCGCGGCGACGTCGCGCTGGCGAAGATCCGCTCCATGAACCTGTCGCTGGAGACCATGCACAACGAGGACAGCCTGCCGTACAGCGACAGGCCGCCGGCGGGCGAGGCGCGGCTGGAACTGGTGGACGTCGGCTACAACTACGCGGCGGAGCCGCCTTCGCCGTTCCCTCCGCCACCCGGAACCCAGCCTCCGCCCCATCTCGCGGGCGGCCAGAAGCCGGGTCCCGGGGGACATCCGCCGAGGGAGCACGCCGGTCATCCCGCGGGGCACCGTGGCGGGCGTCCGCCCGCCCCGGGCTCGGGTCCGGCGTCACCGCCGCCCGACGTCAACGGCCGTCACCGGATCAACCACAGCTTCGGCAACGGCCTGCCCGCCCCCATGGGACCGCCGCCGGGTGACGACGGCTCCGGCTTCCGGCTCGGCCCGCTCAACCTGGTCTTCGAACCCGGCCAGGTCACCTTCGTCGTGGGCGGCAACGGCAGCGGCAAGTCCACGCTGGCCAAGCTGATCACAGGGCTGTACGTGCCGCGCACCGGGCACCTGGCGCTCAACGGTGAGCACATCGCCCACGAGAACATCGAGTGGTTCCGGCAGAACGTGTCGGCGGTGTTCTCGGACTTCCACCTGTTCGAGGACTACCCGGGCTTCAACCAGCCGGATCTCGACGGTGAGGTGCAGCGGTACCTCGAAGAGATGCAGATCGCGCACAAGGTGACGGTGGAGAACGGCCGCCTGTCCACCACCGCGCTGTCACAGGGGCAGCGGAAGCGGCTGGCCCTGCTCACGGCCCTGCTCGAGGACCGGCAGATCTACGTGTTCGACGAGTGGGCCGCCGATCAGGAGCCACGCTTCCGTGAGGTGTTCTACCGGGAGATCCTGGCCGACCTGAAGCAGCGCGGCAAGACGGTCATCGTGATCACGCACGACGACCGCTACTTCGACCTGGCCGACCAGCTCATCAAGCTGGACTTCGGCCGGGTGGCGGCGATCGACCAGCTGCCGCAGCCGACCGTGGCCGCCGACTAGCTGCCGACCGGCGGCCGACCAGCTGCCGACCGGCGGCCGGCGACCAGGACCGGAGCCGGCACACCTCAGCACCGGTCCACCCGCTCGACGACGGCCCGCTCGTCCCCGGGAGAACGTCTCCCGGGGCCGAGCGGGCCCGATCGCATCCCGCGTGGCAGGACCTGCCGATGCCCACGCCCGCCCAATTCAAGATCAACACATCCCGCTGTCGCCTGAACGCACAAGATGCCGTACTTTGAGGCGTTTGATCCAGTCAGCCGATTCTCGCCACCGTGGCTCATCGACAGCCCGGAGGCGGGGGTCTGCAGGGGGCGTAGGGGTGGACATGGAGAGATTGGGCCACGGCGGGTGGCAGCCGCGGGCGCGAGCGTCATTCGGAGGCCGCGTGTGAACGCGCGGATGAGCGCCTCGCGCTGGCCGATGGTCGGCAGGGACGAGGACATGGCGCTGTTCACCCGGGCCTGGGCGGACCGGTCGTGCCAAGGGGTCGTGGTGTGCGGTCCGGCCGGCGTCGGCAAGACACGGCTCGCCGAGGAGTGCCTGGCGCATGCCGTCGCTTCGGGTTCCAAAGCGCTGCGGGCGACCGCGTCGGCAGCCGCCGCGACGGTGCCGCTGGGGGCGATCGCTCACCTTCTGCCGGCCGATGTGGACCTGTCCGACCCGGTACGGGGCTTCGACCAGGTCGCCGCCGCGTTGGCCGGGCCGCGAGGGCACAGGTGGGCGGTGTTCATCGATGATCTGCATCTCCTGGACGCGACCTCGGCCGTTCTGCTCCGCCAGCTGCTGGATGCCCGCGTCATACGCTTGATCGGCACGGTGCGCACCGGAGAGCCGGCAAGTGACGCGGTGGTCGCCCTGACCGGTCCGGAAGCGGTGTGGCGCATGGACCTGGGCGAGTTGAGCGAGGAACAGACCGACCAGCTGCTGCGCCAGGTGCTCGGCGGCCCGACCGGCCACCGCACGCTGAAGCATCTGCACACCGTCTCGCAGGGCAACGTGCTCTACCTGCGCGAGCTGGTCATGGGTGCGCTGCGAGCCGGGACGCTGACTCGCCGTGGCATGGTCTGGGAACTGACCATGGACCTGCTCACCAGCACCCCCAAACTCACGGAGCTGATCAAAGCCCGCCTCCTGGCCGGAGGTCCGGCAGCGCTTCCGATCCTGGAGCTGCTGGCTCTGTGCGAACCGCTGCCGCTCGCCGACGCGCAGGCGACCGTGTCTCTGGACGTACTGACCGACCTCGAGGGCGCCGGGCTGATCCGGGTCACCACGAGCCGACGCCGCACGACCGTGCAACTGGCCCACCCCCTCTACGGAGAGGTGCTTCGCGCCGGCATCCCCTCCCTCCGCCGCCGGACCCTGCTTCAGCACCAGTCCGAGCGCACGCTGGCTCATGGCGCACGCCGGCGTGACGACGCGCTGCACCTGGCCACCTGGCAGCTCACCGCCACCGGCACCGCCGAACCGGGCCTGCTGAGCCAGGCTGCCGCCCTCGCCCGGCACGCGCATGACTACAGGCAGGTCGTCACCCTGCTCGAGGCCCTGCCCGAGACCCACCACACGACCGCCACCCGCCTGCTCCTCGGTGAAGCCCATTCGAGTCTTCATCAGTTCGAGGAGGCGGAAACAGTTCTCGCGAGAGCGTGCGAGGCCGCGGAGAACGAAGCGGAACGCGTCGTCACCGTCCGCGCGAGAGCTCTGACCCTTCTCCTGCACGGCCGCACGAGCGAAGCCCTGAGCGTGAACGACTGGGGCAAGGACCACATGGGCAGCACCATCGGCAAAAAAGCCATCCAGGCAAACGAAGGATACATACGCTGCCTTACCGGGGAACCGGTCCTCGGCCTGGGCCTGCTGGACGCGATGGCGGACCTCGAAGCGGCGATCGACTCCGAGCACATACTCGACGTATGGCTTGTGAGCGCGCTCTGCAAGAGCCTCGCCATGGCCTTCACCGGCCGGGCGGCCGACGCCGCGGAATTCGCCACGAAGGCATACGCCACCCACCTCCGCATGGACCAGAAGGCATTGTTCCAGCACCCTTCCGCCCAGCTTCACGGCCTCACGGTGACCTTGACGGAGACAGGGGAGCTCGAACAGGCACGGACAACCGGCCGGGACGCGATTTCACAGGCGGTCGCCGCCGGATCGCCCGCCAATTACCTCTGGGCGAGTTTCTTCACGTGCCGCACCGAATTCATCGCCGGTCACCTGAGTGAGGCACGCGATCTCTGCGCGGAGGCCGCTTCGGAGGCCCACTCTCAGAATGTCGCCTTCGCGACCCGCCTCATGGACTCGGTCCTCGCGGCAACCCACGCGCAGATGGGCGACATCGAGACCGCCGAAGCCATCGTCGCCGAGAGCCTGGCCCACCCGATGAGTGGCCTGTTCAGAGGCGAGGAGCGGCTGGGCGAGGCCTGGCTCCACGCCGCCCGAGGGGACCTGGCCGCGGCCCGGTCGGTGCTGACCGAGGCCGCCTCGAGCGCCCGGCAAGGCGGCCACGTCACGTCGGAGGCACTGCTCCTGACAGACGTGGCCCGGCTCGGCGGCGCCGGAGAAGTCACCGAGCGCCTGGCAGAGCTCGCCGGCACATGTGACGGCGCCCTCGGCCAGGCCCGGGCCCACCTCGCCGCCGCCCTGGCGGCCGACGACCCTGACCGGCTCTTCGCCGCCGCGGAAGAACTCGAAGCCCTGGGGGCGGACCTGCTGGCAGCGGAAGCCGCGACCGCGGCCGCCACCGCGTGGCTACGGACAGGAGAAACCAGACGCGCCGCCAACGCGACGACGCGGGCCACGATCTGCGCGAGACGCTGCCCTGGCGCCAGAACACCGCTGCTGGCCGCAGCGGAGACCACCGCACCCCTCACCACGCGTGAACGAGAAATAGCCCTGCTCGCCGCAGGCGGCGCCTCCAGCAACGACATCGCCGCCGCGCTTCACCTCTCGCCCCGGACCGTCAGCAACCACCTGCAACGCGCCTACGGCAAGCTCGGCGTCACCAACCGCCGAGACCTGGCCGACATACTCCGCCGCACCGTCGGCGACCTCCACGCCCACGTCGAATGAGGCGGCCCTGTAGTCCCCTGACGGCCGGCACAGCGGGTGGCTGAGGCACGGAGCATCGACTTCCATCGTTCCAGCGCCGATCACGGCTTGGGCTGCTCGTACGACGAGCCGGGCCAGCGCCATCCCGCCGGGGGAAGGATCCGGTGGCCGCACAGGAACCATGCGCCGTGCGGCCACCGCCCGCACCGCAGTGCCGTGAACGCGCCGCACCTCAGGCCCCGTACGGCATTGCGCACTGCGGGTGTCGCGCTGCTCCTTCCCCTGGCAGGTGACGACAGCCGAGGCGCCGCTCGCGACGGAGTGGCCGCTACTTCGGGCATCATGGCGGCTTTCATCGGCTTCGGCCGTCAACTCGCCCCACACCGCGGCCAGGCCGCTTCTCAGATCGTCAGGTCCAGCGGCAGATCCCTGGGGCCCGCCCAACCTGGGCATCGTTACCGGCACGATCCCTTTACGAGAGGCTTCGACCCCTACGGCCCGTCTTTCCTCCCCCAGTACGCGACCACCCTGGCAGCCTGGCGGGGGTGCGACGGCCCGGCTTCCGCAAAAGGCGCGGCTTGCTGGTGCGGGTGGCCACCGCCTCAGACACGCCGGCAGAATACTTGCGTGTCTGAGGCTGTCCCGTCCTCCCCATCCGTCTCCGCCCGCATGAGCCGACAAGGCTCCCGTGACACGGCGCCGGAGGTCGCAGTGCGACGCCTGCTGCATGCCTCGGGGCTGCGCTACCGGGTGAATGTGCCTGTACCGGGCATGCCTCGCAGAACCATCGACATCGCCTTCAGCAAAGCGAAGATCGCTGTCTTCCTGGACGGCTGCTTCTGGCACGGCTGCCCCGAACACGCAACGCAGCCGAAGGCGAACGCAGCGTGGTGGCGAGCGAAACTCGACAAGAACATGGCGCGCGATCTTGAGACGACCGAGCACCTCACCGCCGCCGGGTGGACGGTACTGCGTTTCTGGGAGCACGAGTCCGCCACGGACGTGGCTCACCACATTTCCGCATCCTTGACGGCGAAGCGACCACCTCCAGCCGAGGACCCCTTCGACGCGAACCTCACCGAGAGTGGCGACGAGGACAACAAATCGTGACCTTGATTGACTTATCAACGACCACCTCGCCGCCCAATAATGTGTAGACGTTGTGGCAAGTGTGGGGTGCCGACCCGCACTTCAGAGGGCGTGCCTCGATGGCAGCGCTCTACGGGCGGGCGGCGCGACGAGTGAGAGCGGGGGCGGTCCAGTCCTGTGACCGACGAATTCGATGAGATGTACGAGACGTTCAAGGCAATCCTGGACGCCTTTCCCCCGTCGGAGGCTGTGAAGCGGCTGGAGCAGATGGGCGTCCAGCCGGAGGTCATCCAGCAGATCCGCGATCGGCACGAGCAGCAGACGATACGCATCAAGGAACTTGAAGAACCTCATGCAGTCGTCCTGGGCAACCGTGACACTTGGTACACGGGGCCACAGCCCAAGGACAAGTGCTGGCCCGCAATCGAGGACATGCTGCTGAAGGACGGCTGGTCCAAGGACACCGCCATCCGGAACCTGGACGACTCGTCCACTCGTGTCGTCTCGCTTCTGAACCACCCGAAGGAGAAGGCTTTTTCCACGCGAGGTCTGGTAGTCGGCTACGTCCAGTCCGGCAAGACGACCAACTTCACTTCGGTCATGGCCAAGGCCGCCGATCGAGGTTACAAGCTCTTCATTGTTCTTGCAGGCATTCACAACGGCCTTCGCCGGCAGACCCAGGCCCGCCTGGTACAGCAGCTCGTGGAACCCAACCCCTCGCTGTGGTCACAACTCACCGATCTAGACAAGGATTTCACTCCTCAGGCGAATCCAGCTTCTTACTTCGGCAAGAGCAACAAGACGCACGTGCTGTGCGTCGTGAAGAAGAACGCGACCGTCCTGCGTAAGCTCTCCGGGTGGCTGGACAAAGCGTCGGACTATCTGAAGGACTGCCCCGCGCTGATCATCGACGACGAGGCGGACCAGGCCACGGTCGCGACGAAGTCCATAAATCCGCTGATCCTGAACATGATGAAGAGCCTGCCGCGTTCCGCGTACGTGGGATACACGGCATCGCCGTTCGCCAACCTGCTGATCGATCCGAGCGCCGAGGATCTCTATCCGAGGGACTTCGTCGTCAACCTACCGAAGCCGGAAGGACACTTCGGTACAGAGGTTCTCTTCGGACGCTATGCACTGGACGGCGAGGACCCCGATCAGGTCGACGACGGCCACGACATGATCCGATCGGTGCCGGAGGACGACGTTCCATGCGTGCGTCCTGAGACGAAGGCCGACATCGAAGGCTTCGAGCCCGTCATCACAGACACCCTCCGCACAGCGGTCGAGTACTTCTGGCTCGTGACAGCCGCTCGTCGTGTTCGACGTACCGGTAATCCGCACAGCACGATGCTGATACACACGAGTGTCAACACTGCCGTGCACAACAGCTTCGAACGACCGTTGAAGCACCTTCTGAACCGAGCCGCACACGCCCTGAACGACGCCGTCTTCCTTTCCCGGTTGCGTGATCTCTGGGATCAGGAGACGGCACGCGTTCCCGCCGAGGACTTCGGCGAAACGAAGGTGCCGTTCGACGAGCTGGTTGCGGAACTGCCCGGTGTACTCCGCAGTTGCCGAATCATCATGGACAACTCCAGCAGTGAGGCACGTCTCGACTACGAGAACGGCCCAGTCGTGGCGATAGCCGTGGGAGGCAACACCCTCTCGCGAGGACTCACTCTCGAGGGCCTGTCGGTCAGCTATTTCGTGCGTGCAGTCTCCGCGTACGACACCCTCCTCCAGATGGGGCGTTGGTTCGGCTTCCGGAACGGCTACGCCGACCTGCCCCGCATTTGGATGACCGACGAACTTGCCGAGTGGTTCAGGCACTTGGCCACGGTCGAGACGGAAATGCGCCGTGACATCGACATATATATGACCGAGTCCGAGACTCCCCTCACCTTCGCCGTACGTCTGCGCACCCACCCTGCCCTGCGAGTGACTGCTGCTGCCAAGATGCGGGATGCGGTCACAGCCGCCTCCTCGTACGGGGGTCAGCGGGTTCAAACCCACTACTTTCACACCAACGCGGACTGGCTGAGGGGCAATATCACCGCTGCACGCAACCTGGTCACCGCAGCAATCTCGAACGCCGTCAGGATGGAGGACCGCTCGGGGGACGGCCGCTTCATCTTCCGTGATGTGCCGTACGACGTCGTGACCGACTTCCTGACGACCTACAAGTTCCACGAGAAGTCACCCGAAAATGACGCGGACCTGATCAGCGGCTACATACGAAAGCGGGTCGCAGTCGGCTCGTTGCGCCGGTGGAACGTTGCGATCGTAGGCAATCCCGCAGGTGAGCCGTTCTCATTCATCCCCGGCGTGTCCGTCGGGCGCAACATCCGCAGCCGTGTTGCTGTGACCAATCCGACTCCGGACTTCGCCGACATCAAGACCCTCATGAGCCGCCGTGATGCCGCCGTGGACCTGGCGGGAGACATTAGCAAGCTCACCGAAAGCGGCATTATCGAGGAACGGCGCCGCCAACTCCCGGATACGGGACTGCTCGTTCTGTATCCCATCGACAAGACGTCGGAGCCCGGCCCCGGAAAGAAGCTGCGTGCCCCGCTGAATGCGGAGGAGGACGTGATCGGCGTTGGCCTCGTCTTTCCGAAACCGCACGGTGGGGACAGCACGGTGGAGAAGTACATCTCTGCGGACCTGTCGGGTGTTCGATTGGAGGACGAGGACTTCAGCCTCCTCGAAGGTGAAGACGCATGAGCGGCGACAGCCTTCGTAAGGTTGTCGAGGAACACTGGAGTGCACTCGAAGCAGAGCCGCCCAGTGGCGAGCGTCGTCTCCGTGTTTCACAACTTCCGGTGGATACCGAACAAGGTGTCGTGGCGGCAGCGGTCGACCACGACGGGTTCCGTCACCTACTCATACCCGTACGCTCTCATCTGAAAATCCGTTCCGGCCTCGACGGCCCCGTTCTCGACTTGCGCAAGCGCCCCCTGGAGGATGGCGAGACGTACCAGACATACGCTGATCTCGCCTGCTTGCGCTCGGACCTGAACGACCTGTTCACAGAACTGTGCGCGGACATATTGGACGCGACTGGGAAACTGCCGAGCAGTCCGGTCAAGGCGCTCTATCGAGTCCTCGACCGCTGGAAGGCTCTGTTCCAGCCGCAGGGGACTGTGCTTGGTCCCCAACAACTCGCGGGCCTTTTCGGGGAGCTGTTGGTGCTTGACCGCTTCCTGCAGCTCGACTCGAGCGCGCATCGCCTCTGGCGGGGACCGGATGGCCACCACCACGACTTCACCGCCGGAAACCTGGCTGTCGAGGTGAAAACGAGCGCCAGAGGAGAAGGACGAAGACCGCGGGTTCATGGGCTCGACCAACTCGACGCTCCGGAAGGCGGGACCCTCTGCCTGGCCTGGTTCCGCCTGCATCGCGCCAACGGTACTGGTTTCGGTGTCGGCTTCTTGGAAATCCTCGACCAGACCTTGCGGTCCTGTGACGACGAAAGTGCCCTCCTCGGACTTCTCGCTCAGGCCGGCTATCGGTCCGTCGATGCCCATCGGTACCGCGATGTGCGCTTCGTCGTCGATGAGGAACGTTGGTACGAGGTGAACCGCGACTTCCCTACCCTGACGACGCGGACGCTCGGCGCGGCAGGCGTGCCGATCTCCGTTCTCGACGTCGAATACACCATCGATCTCTCCGGTGAGAATCCGCTCCCCATGGCACCGGCCGCTGTGTCCCGAATGATCGATCGCATGATCCAGGAGTCCGCGTGACGGAACCCCGCTGGTTATCCCAGCCCTACCCTCCAGAAGGCGCGAGCGCCGCCGAGGGCATTCGCAACCAGCTGGGACGGCCCGAGCTCGATCTGCTCACCATCCTGGTACGGGAGTCGGCACAGAACAGTTGGGATGCCCGGCTCGAGAAGTCCTCGGTGCCCGTGGACTATCGCATCGACATGTGGACCGTCGGACCAGCCCACGCCGGCGCCTGGCGAGAACTCCTCCTGACTGGCGCCCCCAAGAACGTCGAAGACTTTCCACTCCGCGGCACCCTGAAGCGGGGCCCGATCCGTGTTCTGTCCGTGTCCGATCGCGGGACCCGCGGCCTCGGCGGCCCGACGCGAGCGGACAATGCCGTGGGCCCCGAGCGTGACTTCGTCTCCTTCATACGCAACATCGGGGAACCACGCGACACGGCGCTCGGCGGCGGCACCTACGGCTTCGGCAAGGGGATTTTCTACCTTCTGTCCAAGCCTGGCACGGTTATTGTCCATTCCCGCTGCCGAACCTCTGCGGGGAGGCATGAAACCCGTCTCATCGGCTGCACGCTTTGGAAGAGCTACGTGGCCTCGGAACCCGAAGGCAATCGCCGCTACACAGGAAGACATTGGTGGGGCGACACGTCGGGCGAAGTGGTCGAGCCGTTGGTCGGCGAAGAGGCGGAAGCCGTGGCTCAACGCCTCGGCCTCAAGGCGTTCGGGCCGGAGGAAACCGGAACCACGGTCGTCGTCCTCGATCCAAATCTGGACGACTCCGAGCCTGCGGAGGTAGCCGAGTACCTGAGCGACACCATCGCCTGGCACTTGTGGCCCAAAATGATCTCCACTGCGGGCAAGGCACCTGCCATGTGTTTTTCCGTGACCTACGACGGAGTGCACCAACCGGTACCCGATCCGCGCACGACGCGTCCCCTCAATATGTTCGTCGCCGCATACGAGGCGATGATCGGCCCGGACGGTAGCGACCTGGCATGTCACAAGCCCAAGAAACACCTCGGGCGACTGGGCCTGGTGAAACGGATCATGCCCTCGCTGGAGCCGACGCGTGCCTCCGGCATGCTGAACATCGAGGATCTGATTCATCACGTCTGTCTGATGCGCCCTGCGGAGTTGGTCGTGACGTATCACGCCGGGCCAAAGCCACCGAGCGCGAATCAAGGCTATGCCGGGGTGTTCCGGGCGGACGAAGCCATGGACGAGGTGTACGCCAAGGCCGAGCCGCCCACTCACGACGCCTGGAACCCGCATTCCCTCGACAGGCCGGAGAGCACTTACGTGCAGACGACGTTCCGGCGCATCGGCGAGAGCCTGGAGCACTTGCTCTCCTTGAGCGGCACAGCCCGCCCCGGAGCCAGCAGTGTCGCGCTGGGAGCGGCCAGTTCGCTCTTCTCGGGATTGGTCGGCGGAGCCTGGGGCATCGGTGGGGCCACCGCCTATTCCAAAGCGGGCAGCACCGCCACGACTAGGTCCAGGTCTGCCGACGCCGAGGACGCCGTAACGCACCGGGTCACCGGTGATCGACGTCCCTCGACAAAGTTCACGCACCGTACCGACCTCGACGGCAGACACACCACCGGGGACTTCGGCGACGAAGGCCGACCGGACACAGAAAGACCGGAAGGTACCGCCTTCGACGCTCCGCGTCGTCGTCCCCGAGTGCAATACGTCGGCGACCCCTACTACGACGACCGCGGAGACGCCTCCGTACTGGTGCAGGAGTTCCGACTGCCCGTGGCCGGGCCTCAGCGCGTACGCATTGACCTCGCCGTCACCCTGCCCGGCACAGGCGGGCGAGAGACAGATCCCCCCATCGGGGCCAGCATGCCCGTACTGATCGGCTGGGAGGACGAGACCGGCCGGCTCCATACCTCCGACCCACATGTGGTCGAGGGCGGCGACTCCATCTGGCGGGCCGTGGTACAGCCGGCTCCGGACACCATGACCGAAATCGGCATCAAGGTCGAGGCGGTGAGAACTCTGTGACACGACGCGTACTCCCTTATCGGGCCCCGACTGAGGACGTCGTGACACCGGAGGGCTGGCGCCTGGTGGTCGAGGACGGCGAGGTAGCTCTGCCCGAGGCCTTGCCCGACTGGGACTACCAGATGGACGTGCACGCTCGCAGAACCCTTCGGGTCGACCTCGACCGGGTCCGACAGCAGACAGGGCTGTCGGCGGACGTTTCGCTCATGCTCTCGGTCGTCTGGACTGCCACAGGCTCCAACCTCAGCGGCCCCGCTCAGCATGTACGGCTGTCCGAAGTCGGCACCAGGACAGTCGAGCTCGATGTCCGGTTGCGTGGTGCCGACCTCGGGGGCCTGCTGCTTCTGGACACCGCACTCGTGCTTGCCGAGCGCGTGAACGACGCACGGCCTTCCTCACCAAGACGAGCAGGATCCGTGCTGTGGAGTGACCGCACGACCCTTCGTCTGCAGGGCGACGCTCCACAGTTCCCCATGGCCGTGATCGACTTCGCGCGAACCTCATTCCCGGAGGACGCCGCCTGGCACCTGCAGATCAGCGGAGGCATGGAAAGCGCCACCATGGGTGCACTCCTCCTGCTCGTCAACGAGCAGAACACGGTCACCGCCACCGCGTTTCAGAACGCGGGCAGGCCTCGCCCGGTGGATCGCATCGTTCTCTCCGCGGTGTATGCGGATGCCGCCCGGGTCATGGTGGAGCACGCTCTCACGCACGAGGAGTTCGCCGAGGACGCAGACTTCCCCGAGGGCTCGCTGGGCGCCACGCTACTGAACCTTTTCGACCAACTGTTCCCGGGTCAGTCGATCACCGACATACGCCTGCGTCACAGGCAGTCGCCGGCCCTGTTCTCGTCGGACCTGCAGGCCGCCGTCAAGATCTTCGAGGTGTCATGATGAGCTATCTCTACCCTCGACTACTCGCCGAACAGGCAAGACCCCTCTTCGAGGAGTACCGGCACCTCCCGCCGGCCGACTTGTCCCGGCGCATCGCCCTCACGCACGACTCTGCGGTGTACGTGGCCACGGGGGGCGACCGCGTCTCCTCCAGTCAACTCCGCGACCTACGGGAAGGCGTGCTGGAACTCGCGAAGCATGCCGGTTTCCCGGACGCCTCCGACCGTACGGGCAATGCCGAGTTCGATCTTCGGCTGGCCGCTCTGCTGCACGCCGAGATGGGCATGGTGCCCGCCGAAGCCGCATCACGCGATGTCTGGGCCTTCCTGGCACTCGTAGTCCTTCCCGATGTTGCGTTCTGGCGCTATCCGCAACCGCCCAAGGACCGAGTCCTCGGCACCGACCTCACCCGGCACGTGTTCGGACGTCTATGGTGGCGGGCACAACTCGTTCGAGCACCAGAGGAGCCCGAGCCGTACCGCGCCCTCGAGATCCTCGGTGAGGCTGCTTTCGACCAGATCTACGCACGCCGGGCTGCACTGGGCGGAAGTCCTCACCTGGTGAGGGCGATCCTGCGGGTCTGGAAGGATCTGGATCTGACCGGTCTGAACGAGCGTGAGACCCTTCGCGACTTCCTCAAGCGACTTCTCCGGCTCGCTCCGTTCGTGCTGTTCGACGGAACCGAGGAGCACGCTCTCGACGGCGAGTTGCGTGCAGTCGCCCAGGAGTCGCTGGACGCCCAGCGCCCGAAGTCCTCCACGCCGAAGGCGCCCACAATCCCTTCGTATCCGGTGACTTCGGTCGAGGCACTGGAGCCAAATCCTGTCTCCGAGTCACGCGACGAGCAGTCGTCGCGTCGTCCAAGAACACCACCGACTCCTGTCGAGGTCCGACGATTCAAGTCGCTGGAGATCTGTGCAGGGGCGGGAGGCCAGGCACTCGGCCTCGAACGCGCCGGATTCGACCCTGTACTCCTCATCGACAGCAAGGCGGATGCCTGCTTCTCGATCGACCTCAACCGACCAGCCTGGGACGTCGTGTGCATGGACGTGACCCAATTCAGCCCAAGTATGCGTCCCGACGGCATCGATGTCGATCTCGTCAGTGGCGGGCTGCCACGCGTGAAGTCGTCGGCGACAGTCGGGCGGGCGGAGGACACGGAGGAACGTCGGGTACTACGCGCCGCTATCAGCCTTGCCTGCGACATCAGGCCGAAGGCCGTCCTCTTCGAAAATGTCCCTGATCTGGTCGATGCCCCAGAATTCGCTGCGGACCGCGCTTGGATGGACCACGAGCTGCAGCAGGCCGGCTTCCACACCGCATGGAAGATCCTGAACGCCTCGGACTTCGGTGTCCCCCAAAACCGGAAGAGCGGCTTTCTCGTCGCTCTACGAGATCCATATTTCGGGCATTTTTCATGGCCCATTCCGAATACGGAAGAACCACCCACGGTGGGAGAAGCCCTCGGTCCCTCCATGTCTGCGAACGGTTGGCCGGGCGCCGAACGCTGGATCAAGAACGCCGACCGTATTGCGCCGGCTCTCATCGGTGGCTCCGACCGCAGAGGCGGGGCCGACCTCGGCCCGACGGGCAGTAAGAAGGCGTGGGCTGCGCTCGGAGTCAACGGCAACAGCCTCGGGGACGAGGCTCCTGGAGCCGATTTCCCCGTGGACGAACCGCCCAAGCTGACTGTCGAACAGGCGGCGGCGATCCAGGCCTTCCCAGACGATTGGAAGCTCTTCGGTGGCAAGACCTCCAGGTATCGTCAGGTGGGCCACGCCATGCCACCTCCACTGGCCTACGCAGTTGGTCAGGCCCTCGCAACCGCGCTCCGAAGCTAAGATCGCCCTATGCTCACGCCCCGTTCCACCACCCCCGAACCCATCACGGTCGTCGACCTCTTCAGCGGCTGCGGGGGCTTCACTCAGGGGTTCCACGAGTTCCGCCCCACGGGGGAGCATGGCGCTGGGCCCGTCTTTCACAGCATCGCGGCCGTCGAACACAACCGCGCCGCAGCGGCCACGTACGCTGTGAACTTCGGGGAGCTTCGCAAGGACAGGCGGGTACCGGCGACCCGTGTGCATGTCGGAGACATCGAAGTCTGGGAGCCGACTCCGGAAGCCCTTCACGCGGACGTCGTCGTCGGCGGCCCTCCCTGTCAGGGTTTCTCGGCCTTGAATCGCGCGAAAAAGGGAACCGAGCGAAACCGCCTCTGGGAAGAATACGTGCGAATCGTGGCGGAAATTCGCCCACAGGTATTCGTCATCGAAAACGTGGACCGCTTCCTTAAATCGGATGAGTTCCAGAATCTACTCAATGAGTTGAAGACGGGGGGCAAGCTCGCTGATTACCGACTGGTCGATCCCCCTGGTCATGAGCCCACCGACTCCGAGGAAGAAAAGAACAAGCGCTACCTTCTGAACGCTGCGGACTACGGCGCCGCACAGGCACGCCGCAGAGCCATCGTGATCGGTGTCCGCCGCGACACCGAAAACGGTCGCACGATGACATATCCCATCAAGTCGCACTTCCGCCGCCCGAAAAATGGAACCACTGCGGCAAGTCGAACGATCGCCGGCGTCGACGCGGGAATTACGTACTGGGAAACCGTGGACGACATCTTCCGTGAATCCTCCAAGCGCACACTCGGTAATCTTCCCGATCTCAAGGACTTCGTGCCGGAGTTGGAGGCCGAGCTTCCCGGGATATTCAGCACTGAAAATCTCCACTTCGGTCGTAACCCCGAGACGCTCTCTCTGGCCCGATATGGTGCCATCCCTGCCGGCGGGAACCGTAAGCACCTCAGCGGCGTGTGGTACACCCAAGATGAATTCGGTGAATTCAAGTACTTCGACACACCGACACCTCCCGGCGTGCGGACACCCGTCGACTACCTCTCAACCACCAGTTGGGACAAGCACAACTCCGGAACCGGCGACGTCATGGGCAGACTCCGCCTCGGTGAACCATCGGTGACCATCCGTACCGAGTTCTTCAAGCCCGAGAAGGGACGCTACCTTCACCCGTCAGAAGATCGCCCCATTACACACTTCGAGGCCGCTCGCATCCAAGGGTTCCCCACTGAGTACCGCTGGTGCGGCACGAAGACCGAAATTGCTACCCAGATCGGAAATGCGGTACCGATTCCATTGGGCAAAGCTATAGCGGCAGCAATTCACGCCTACCTCCGTGGCTGACTCAGCCAGTCGTAGATGCCCCGGGTGCTGTCAAGGCACCCTCCACCGCACGACTTACAGCGCCCGGGCGTGCGTGGGGGCAGTCGAGATGTCTCCTTCTACCGGAACACGACCTCCGGCGCGACTCACGATCAGCGCGGCGATGCGGACGAACCCGATCACGCAACGATCCCCAGCAATGGCCCCCTCTGCATTTCGGGCTCTTTGAGTGATATGTGGGGTCATGCTGGGGCGAGTTGGCGTCCTGGTGGTTTCAGACGTTCGCTGCTGAGGCCGGGCAACGCCGCGCGTCACGGATTCTTGCGCTCGTGCCAGCGAGCCAGACCGACTTTGCGCTTGTGAACAGGACCGAGCACGGTACCCTCGTCCCCCTCAAGTGCACTCATTGGAGGACTCGTTGGCAGACGACCAGCCCCAACACGCCGACGCGCGGCCCGCGGCAGCGGGGAGTACGGGTGATGCCGACACGTCCAGGGACGAGAATTCGTCCATATACCTCTTGCGATGGTGGAGGCGATGGCGGGAGTCGAGGACCAACCGAGACGGTGATAGCTCCGTTGAGCCGCGCTGGCCGAATCAGTTGGCCGCGATCGCCGCGGCTGTTGGTCTGATCCTCACCGCATGGGTCGGTTGGGTTGGGGTGCAGGCATCAAGAGAGCAGATCAAGCAGTCGGAGTTGGCCCTAGAGCAAAACGAGCGCGAGCAGGCCAACATGGTGACGGTTTGGCCAAGTCCTCGCAATAGAACCGATCTATTCGTTGCCAACCGATCACTCGATCCAGTCGGCATGTCTCGCATGACGGTTTTTCCTGTTCACGCAACGAAGCGGGGAGAAAAGGAGGGTATACGAAAACAGGTTGACATAACGTTCGACGGCCTCGCACCCCAAGGCTTGCGCAAGTTCCCGGGATCGCCCAACTGGCGTGAGAGTGTCGCTGGTTGGGGTGGATGACAGAGCGGACACGGGATCCGTGATCATTC
>NZ_JBIRUY010000006.1:0-23386 GCF_044335305.1 Streptomyces sp. NPDC020490
CGAACAGAACTGACCACTCGTCAGCTATCTCTCCCGTCACAAAGTGACCAACGACGCGCAACACTCCACGTCACGGAGTGTCGTTGCAGTACTAGGAGTTGAGCTCGGCCAGGACGCGCAGCGTCCGCCGGTCCGGGACCAGCGCCAGCAGGTCCGTCACCGGTCCCGCGCGCCACGCCTGAAGCCGCTCGGCGATCCGTTCCGGCGGGCCGACCAGGGAGATCTCGTCGGCGAAGGCGTCCGGCACCGCGCGGACGGCCTCCTCGCGCCTGCCGTCCAGGAACAGCCGCTGGATCCGGCGCGCCTGCTCCTCGTAGCCCATGCGGGCCATCAGGTCGGCGTGGAAGTTGCGGGCGGCGTGGCCCATGCCGCCGATGTAGAAGCCGAGCATGGCCTTGACCGGCGCGAGTCCCTCCGCCACGTCGTCGCAGACCCGGACCTGGACCAGCGGGGCGACGAGGAATCCGGGACGCACGTCCCCGACGGCGGGCCCGTACGCCTCCGGCCGCGTCGGCGACCAGTACAGCGGCAGCCAGCCGTCGGCGATCCGCAGCGTCTGCGCGACGTTCTTCGGGCCCTCCGCGCCCAGCAGCACGGGCAGACCGGGCCGCAGGGGGTGGGTGATGGGCTTCAGCGGCTTCCCGAGCCCGGTGCCGTCCGCGCCCCGGTAGGGGTGGGAGTGGAACCGGCCGTCGAGCGCGACCGGCGCGGCGCGCCGCAGCACCTGCCGTACGACGTCGACGTACTCCCGGGTCGCCGTCAGCGGCGACCTCGGGAACGGCCTGCCGTACCAGCCCTCCACCACCTGCGGCCCGGACAGTCCGAGGCCGAGCAGCACGCGGCCGCCGGAGAGGTGGTCGAGGGTGAGCGCGTGCATGGCGGTGGTGGTCGGCGGACGGGCGGCCATCTGGGCAACGGCCGTACCCAGCTTGATCGTCGACGTGTGCGCCGCGATCCAGGTCAGCGGGGTGAAGGCGTCCGACCCCCACGACTCCGCGGTCCACACGGAGTCGTAGCCGAGCCGCTCGGCCTCCTGGGCCAGCGGCACGTGGTCGGCGCGGGGGCCGCGTCCCCAGTAGCCGAGCGCGAGACCGAGCCGCATGGCGCCCACCTTTCTGACGGACCGTCAGTAACCGTCCGGGGCTGCGACTGTACGACAACGGCCCCCCGCCCGGAAGGGCGAGGGGCCGTGCGACGGACCGCGGCGGTCAGCCGCGCTGGATGCCGGAGGTGTCCTGCAGCACCCCGCGACGGCCGTCCTGCGTCTGCGCGACCAGACTCGGTCCGCGCTGCTCGACCGCCAGGTACCAGGTGCCCGGCGCGAGCTCGGCGATCGGCGTGGGCGAGCCGTCCTCGGCGAACAGCGGCCGCGCCACCGGCACGGCGAACCAGAACGGCGAGAAGTCGGCGGCCGGCGGCGGGGTCTGCTGCGGCTGACCGCCCACCGGCTGCCCCGGCTGCGGCTGGCCCGGCTGCGGCTGACCGCCGTACGGCTGCGCCGGGGCGCCGGCTCCGGCGCCGGGGTAGCCGTAACCGCCCTGCGGCTGACCGCCGTAGGGCTGCGGCGCGGCGGGCCCGGGAGCGGGGACGAGCGCGGCCTGCAGCGCCGGGACCAGCGGGGTGGCGACCGCCGCGCCGGCCAGGACGAGAGCGGCGATGAAGCCGAGGACCAGGCCCGCGCCGGCGCTGACGCCGTCCGGCACGTCCACCAGGGTCCAGAACAGCGTCCACGCGGTGAGAATCGCGAACGCCGTGCCCGCCGCACCCAGGTCGAGGCCCGCGACCTTGCGCTGCTGGGGCAGGGAGCGGTTGACGACGATCAGAGCGGCACCGATGACTCCGCCCATGTAGAGGCCGAAACCGGTGCCGAGGCTGTCCCACGCGTTCTGGTTCCAGTTGAACCCGTCGGCGGAATAGAACTTGAGGAACGACGCGATGAACAGCAATACCGCTGCTCCGATCACCACGCCGTCGCCTCGAGTGAGGGAGCGGATATTCACTTCAGGTCCTTCTCAGGTCGTCTCGTCGTCGGTAGACACTATCGTCCGCCGGGCACGTGTGTTCGCCGGGTCGCGCGTGCTGGTTCACGAAGCGCGCAGGAAACCCACGATTCCTTCAGAGATCCCCTGCGCGGCCTTCTGTCGCCAGTCTCCGCTCGTCAGCAGTGCCGCGTCCTTGCTATCGCGCATGTTCCCGCACTCGATGAACACCTTGGGAACCGTTGAGAGATTGAGACCGCCCAGGTCCTTACGCGTGACGAGACCGGTGCCGTCGCCGACGTAATTGGACGGCGCGCTGCCGGTGGCGCGGACGAAATTGCCCGCCACGCGCTCGCCGAGATCGGCGGAGGAATCGACGATCGGACGGGTGTCGGCGGCGCCCGCGTGCACCGCGCCCGGCAGGATGACGTGGAAGCCGCGGTCGCCCGCCGCGGCGCCGTCCGCGTGGATGGAGATCGCGGCGTCGGCGTGGGCGGCGTTGCCGACGCGGGCACGCTCGTCGACGCACGGACCCCAGGGACGGTCGCCGTCCTGCGTGAACTTCACCGTCACACCCTGCTTCTGCAGGATCGTCCGCAGCCGACGGGCGACGTCCAGCGTGAAGCGGGCCTCGGAGTAACCCGCGTTGGTGGACGTGCCCGTGGTGTCGCACTCCTTGAGGTTGGTGCCGATGTTCACCTTCCGGTTGATGTCGGCGGTGTGCTGGAAATTGCCCGGGTTGTGTCCCGGGTCGATGACGACGACCTTGCCCTTGAGGGGGCCGGAGGCGGCGGGCGCGGACCGGGCGGAGGACGGCGCGGGCGACGCCGGCCGCTCGTCGTCGCCGGTCGCGGACGCCGAGGACGTTGCGGACGAGGACGCCGTGGGGGCGGCCGGGCCGCCGGACGACGCCGACGCGGACGCGGACGTGGCGACGGACGCCCGGTCCTGGCCGCCGTCGTCTCCGGAGGCGCCCACGGCCTGGTACGCCAGCCACCCGAGCAGCGCGCCCGGCACCAGCGCGGCGACGGCGACGGTCAGCGGACGGCGGGAGCGGCGGGGCTGGGGCGGATCGAAGTCCGGGCCTACGTACGACACGTCAGCGACTCTAACCGCGCGCTCAGATCCCCGCCCCCGTTCGCCGCAGGACACGCAACGAGTCGGTCACCGAGACCTCGGTGAAGGCGCCGGACGCGAGTGCCCTGAGGTAGACGCGGTACGGGGCCTGCCCGGTGAACTCGTCCTTCGGGTCCGGGAAGACGTCGTGGATGAGCAGCAGGCCGCCCTGGGCCACATGGGGGGCCCAGCCCTCGTAGTCCGCGGTGGCGTGCTCGTCGGTGTGGCCGCCGTCGATGAAGACGAGGCCGAGCGGAGCGGCCCAGACCTTCGCCACCTGCGGGGAACGCCCGACCAGGGCCACCACGTGGTCCTCCAGGCCCGCCCGGTACAGGGTGCGGCGGAACGTCGGCAGGGTGTCCATCAGGCCGAGCTCCGGGTCCACCGTCTCCGGGTCGTGGTAGTCCCAGCCCGGCTGCTGCTCCTCGCTGCCGCGGTGGTGGTCGACCGTCAGCGCGGTGACCGACGCCTGGCGGGCCGCGTCGGCGAGCAGGATCGTGGAGCGGCCGCAGTACGTGCCGACCTCCAGCAGCGGCAGCCCGAGCCCGCCCGCCTCGGCGGCCGCCGCGTACAGGGCGAGGCCCTCGTGCACGGGCATGAACCCCTTGGCGGCCTCGAACGCGGCCAGGATCTCCGGCTTGGGTGCCGCGGGCACGGGCATCGGATACGCCTTTCCGTAGCGGTCGTCTCGGCGCCCCATGCTGCCGCACCCCCTGCCGCCGGGCGACAGGGGGTGCGGCGAGGGGCCGGACGGGGGTGCGGCGAGGAGCCGGACGGGGGTGCGGCGAGGAGCCGGACGGGGGTCGGCGAGGGTCCGGTGGGGGACCGGTGAGGGATCGGACGGGGGTCGGCGAGGGTCCGGTGAGGGTCCGGTGAGGGGCCGGTGAGGGATCGGACGGGGGTCGGCGAGGGTCCGGTGAGGGGCCGGTGAGGGATCGGACGGGGGTCGGCGAGGGTCCGGCGAGGGCCGGTTCGGCTACGCCGAGACCGCGGTGCCCGGCAGCGGGAGGTCCACCTCCACCGCGCCCTCGTCGCCGCCGTGCGTCGCCGACGAGGCGAGCGGGCCGTGCCCGGCCGCCCGCGCGGCGAGCACGTACGCGCCCCCGGACGGCACGGCGAGGGCGTAGCTGCCGTCCTGCGCGGACAGCGTCGCGCCCGCCTGGCGGCCCCGCCGGTCGATGAGCGTGACCTTGGCGCGGGCCACCGGGGCGCCGGAGGCGTCCAGCACCCGGCCGCGGAAGCCGCGCAGCGCCTCCTCGGCGCGCGCCAGGTTCGCCTCCTCCTCGCTGCTCGCGCGCAGCCGCGGCGCCCGGTCGGGCCGGGGCAGGAACACGGCCATCAGCAGGCCGACGGCCACCGCGCCCGTCGCGATCAGGAAGGAGACCCGGAAGCCGTGCAGGGTCGGGACCGCGACGCCGCCGACGTCGTTCGCGGTGTTGGCGAGCACCATGCCGATGACGGCGCTCGACACGGACGTGCCGATGGAGCGCATCAGGGTGTTCAGGCCGTTGGCGGCGCCGGTCTCCGAGGCCGGGACCGCGCCGACGATCAGGGCGGGGAGCGAGGAGTAGGCCAGCCCGATGCCCGCGCCGAGGATCACCGAGATGACGAGGCTCTGCCAGGGGGCGCTCATCAGGCCGAGGCCGGCGCCGTAGCCGATCCCGATGATCAGCATGCCGAGGATGAGCGTGACCTTCGGGCCGTACCGCGCCGACAGGCGGGCGTACACCGGCGCCGTGAACATCATCGTCAGGCCCAGCGGCGCGACGATCAGACCGGCGACCACCATCGACTGGCCGAGGCCGTAACCGGTCGCCTTCGGCAGCTGGAGCAGCTGGGGCAGGACGAGCGAGACGACGTAGAAGCTGACGCCCACCATGATCGACGCGAGGTTGGTGAAGAGGACCGCGGGGCGGGCCGTGGTGCGCAGGTCCACCAGCGGGGCCTGGAGGCGCAGCTCCAGCACGCCCCACAGGAGCAGGACGACGGCCGCCGCGCCGAACAGGCCGAGCGTGGTGCCCGAGGACCAGCCCCAGTCGCTGCCCTTGGTGATCGGCAGCAGGAACAGCACCAGACCGGCGGACAGACCGAGCGCGCCCAGCAGGTCGAAGGACCCCTCGGCGCGCATCGGGGTCTCGGGTACGACGAGGAGGGTGAGGGCGATCGAGAGGGCGCCGAGGCCGGCGGCGCCGTAGAACAGGGCGTGCCAGTCGGCGTGCTGGGCGACCAGGGCCGCGAGCGGCAGCGCGAGCCCGCCGCCGACGCCGATCGAGGAGCTCATCAGGGCCATGGCCGAGCCGAGCCGCTCGCGGGGCAGCATGTCGCGCATCAGGCCGATGCCGAGCGGGATCGCGCCCATCGCGAAGCCCTGGAGGGTACGGCCGGCGATCATCGGCAGCAGCGTGCTGGTGAGCGCGCTGACCAGGGCGCCGGCCACCATCACCGCGAGGCTGACGATGAGCATGCGCCGCTTGCCGTACAGGTCGCCGAGGCGGCCCATGATCGGGGTGGCGACGGCACCCGAGAGCAGTGTCGAGGTCAGGACCCAGGTGGCGTTGCTGGGGTCGGTGTCCAGCAGTTGCGGCAGGTCCTTGATGACCGGGACGAGCAGGGTCTGCATCACCGCGACAACGATCCCCGCGAAGGCGAGGACCGGGACCACGGCCCCGCTCGCCGCCCGGGCGGGCTGGTCGTTCGTCGTGTGGGTCATGGGATGAGGCCTCCAGTGAGATAAGTGCCTGGTAAACCTCGTATGCATGAGCAACTATTCCGTTGCTTCGGGTCCCTAACGAATTCTTGACCGGCCCATGAAGATCTGACCTTCAGTCAGCCGTACGGTCCCGGGGTGGGCGGCCCTGGGTCCGGCGACCGGTGGGCGGTCCTGGGTCCGGCGACCGGTGGGCGGTCCTGGGTCCGGCGACCGGTGGGTGGTCCTGGGTCCGACGACGGAGATCGGTCCGGAGCGAAATCCCGATGCGCCGGGCGCCGCCGGGTTGAGAGCATGGCACCCATGCTCGGAGCCGCTGAGGGCACCACCCGCACCTTCCGTCGTCGTGGCGCGCCTCCCACCTGGCTGGTCGTCGCGCTCGCCTGCGCCGGACAGTTCCTGGTCGTCCTCGACGTCTCCGTCGTCAACGTGGCGCTGCCGTCCATGCGGGCCGACCTGGGACTGAGCGCCCAGGGGCTGCAGTGGGTGGTGAACGCGTACGCGATCGCCTTCGCCGGGTTCATGCTGCTCGGCGGGCGGGCCGGCGACCTCTACGGGCGCAAGCGGATGTTCCTGGTCGGGCTCGCCCTGTTCACGCTGGCCTCGCTGGGCGGCGGACTGGCCCGGGAGGGCGCCCAACTGCTGCTCGCGCGCGCCGTGCAGGGGCTCGGGGCGGCGGTTCTCGCGCCCGCCACGCTCACCATCCTCACCTCCGCCGTACCCGAGGGCCCGGCGCGGGCCCGGGCGATCGCCACCTGGACCGCGGTGGGCGCGGGCGGCGGGGCCGCGGGCGGGCTCGTCGGCGGGCTGCTGGTGGACGGACTGTCCTGGCGGTGGGTGCTGCTGATCAACGTGCCGGTCGGGGCGGTCGTCCTCGCCGGTGCCTACGGCTGGCTGGTGGAGAGCCGCAACGGCGACGGGCGCCGCCTCGACCTGCCGGGCGCGGTGCTGGTGACGGCCGGGCTCGCCACCCTGGCGTACGGCATCTCGCAGACCGAGGCCGAGGGGTGGACGGCGGCGGCCACCCTGACGCCGCTCGCCGCCGGGCTCGCGCTGATGGCGCTCTTCCTGACGGTCGAGGCGCGCACGGCGGCCCCCCTGATGCCGCTCGGGCTGCTGCGGATGCGGGCGGTGTCGTCGGCGAACGCCGCGATGTTCCTGAGCGGCTCCGCGATGTTCTGCATGTGGTTCTTCATGACGCTGTACGCCCAGAACGTGCTGGGTTACACCCCGCTCCAGGCCGGTCTCGCCCTGGTGCCGAGTTCCCTGGCCGTGCTCGTCGGGTCGAAGGCGGCGCCCCGCTTCATGCGGGTGTCCGGCGCGCGCACCGTGGCCGCGCTCGGGACGCTGGTGGCGGCGTCCGGCTTCGGCTGGCAGTCGGCGATGACTCCACGGGGCGCGTACCTGACCGAGATCATGTTCCCCGGCATCCTGATGATGCTGGGCGCGGGCCTGACGGCGACCCCGCTCGCCGCGCTCGCCACGTCCGGTGCGGCGCCGGGGGAGGCCGGTCTGGTCTCCGGACTGATCAACACCTCTCGCACGATGGGCGGTTCGCTCGGCCTCGCGGTGATGTCGACGATCGCGGCGGCCCGTTCGGCGGGCAGCGACACCCCGGCGGCGCTGACGGACGGATACGCCCTGGTGTTCCGCACCGGGGCCGGCGTGCTGCTCGGGGGGACGCTGCTGATGCTGGCCTGGCTGCCCCGCAGGGGCTCCGCCGGGTGAGACGGGAGGGCGTCCCGCGCCGCCGGGAGGCCGGGCGCGGCCCACCGGCCGGCGGAGGCGGCGGACCGTGCCCTCAGAGCCAGCCCTGCTGCCGTGCCTCCCGCATCGCCTCCATGCGGTTGCGGGTGCCGGTCTTGCCGATCGCGGAGGAGAGGTAGTTGCGGACGGTGGACTCCGACAGGTGCAGCCGGGCGGCGATGTCGGCGACCGTCGCGCCGTCCGCGGACGCCCTGAGGACGTCGCACTCCCGGGGGGTGAGCGGGCTGGGCCCGGCGCTCAGCGCCGCCGCGGCCAGCGCGGGGTCGATCACGGTCTCGCCGGTCAGCACCCGGCGGATCGCGGCCGCCAGTTCCTCCACGGGCCCGTCCTTGACCAGGAACCCCGCGGCTCCGGCCTCCATGGCCCGCCGCAGGTAGCCGGGGCGGCCGAAGGTGGTCAGGATCAGCACCCGGCAGTCGGGCACCTGGTCGCGCAGTGCGGCGGCGGCGTCCAGACCGCTCATGCCGGGCAGCTCGATGTCCAGCAGGGCCACGTCCGGGCGGCGCAGGAGGGCGGCGTCCACGATGGCGTCGCCCCTTCCGACCTGGGCGACGACCTCCATGTCGTCCTCCATGCCGAGCAGCAGGGCGAGGGCGCCCCGCATCATTCCCTGGTCCTCGGCGAGCAGGACCCGCACGCACTTACCCGGCCGGTGATCCCGGGGCATCTCGTCCACGGGCCCAGCGTAGAGCGCCCGCGCCGCCCCGGCCCGTCCGAGCCGGGCCCGCGACCCCCTGGCCCGTGCGGGCCGGGGCCGCTCGTCGGGCTGGCTGCGGCCCCGGCCGGTCGGGGTTCGGTCTGCGGCATCCCGGTCCGCGGCCCCCGGCTGGCTGCGGCCTCGACCGGTCCCGGGTCCGGTCTGCGGCATCCCGGTCTGCTTGTCCGGCCCGGTGTGGCCTCGGTCCGTCCGGGTTCGGTCCGCGATGCCCTGGTCTGCTTGTCCGGCCCGGTGCGGCCCCGGCCCCTCCGAGCCCAGAGCCCGCTTGTCCGGCCCGGTGCGGCCCCGGCCCCTCCGAGCCCAGAGCCCGCTTGTCCGGCCCGGTGTGGCTTCGGCCGGTCCGGGGCCGGTCCGCGACACCCGGCCCGCTGCGACCCGGTTGGTCCGGGCCCGGTTCGTGATGCTCTGGTCTGCTTGTCTGGCCCCGTGCGGTTTCGGCCGGTCCGGGGCCGGTCCGCGACACCCGGCCCGCTGCGACCCGGTTGGTCCGGGCCCGGTTCGTGATGCCCCGGTCCGATTCCGGTCGGCTGCGGCCTCGGCCGGTCCGAGTCCGGTTCGCGACACCCCCGCCCGCTCGTCCGGCCCGCTGCAATCCGGCCGGCCCATGACAGCCCCGGCCTTCCCTCCGGCCCGTGACATCCCGGCCCGCCTGGCCGGTCCGCGGTTTCCCGGCGCGTTCGTCCGGGACGCGGTGCCGTCGGCGGCGGTGGCCATGCCGCCCGGTCTCCCGCGGCCGTGGTGTGGCTCCTCGCCGCAGGGCGACGGGTCGGCTGGTCGGCCGCCACCGCTCACCTGGCCGCCGGTCACCCGGCCGGTTGCCCGGCCGGTCACCCGGCCGGTGGCGACGGCCGCCGGGCGGCGGGCGGTCACGGCGTCCCGGCTGTGGTGCCCGTCGGCAGCGGTGACCCCGTCTGGGGTGGAAGTGGGGCGGAGTCCGCCGAGTCCGCCGGCAGTTCGGCGGTGATCGTGAAGCCGTGCGGTGACGCGGTGGCCCGTAGGCTCCCGCCCGCCACGGTGAGGCGTTCCATGAGGCCCCTCAGGCCCGTGCCACCGCCCGCGCTGCCCGCACCGCCCGCACCGCCTGCACCGCCCATGTTGCCCCCGCCACCGATGCAGTCGGCATCCCCGACACCCCCGACACCCCCAGCGTCCCCAACCCCGCCGGCACCCAGCGCGCCCCCGGCCCCCGCCGTCCCGGCGTCCCGGGTGCCGCCGTTGTCGGTGACCGTCAGGCTGACCCGCTCGGGGGTGCCGTCGAGGGCGATCTCGCAGCGGCTCGCCCCGCTGTGCCGTAAGACGTTCGTCACGGCCTCCCGCACCACCCACCCCAGCAGCGCCTCCGTCTGCCGGGCGAGCGGCGGTCCGGACCGCGTGACCACGGGCTCGACACCGGCCGCCGTCAGCACCGAGCGGGCCCGGTCCAGTTCTGTGGCGAGGCTGCCCTCGCGGTACCCGGTCACCGCCTCGCGGATCTCCGTGAGCGCCTGCCGGCCGACCGACTCGATGTCGGTGACCTGCGTGAGCGCCCCGTCCAGGTCCCGCGGCGCGAGCCGCCGCGCCGCCTCCGACTTCACCACGATCACCGACAGCGTGTGCCCGAGCAGGTCGTGCAGGTCGCGGGAGAACCGCAGCCGCTCCTTCTCGACCGCGCGCCGGGCCAGTTCCTCACGGGCGGCACGCAGTTCCCGTACCGCCTCCGACAGCGACAGGATCGCCGCCGTCACCATCGTCGAGATCCAGGTGGCGTACGCGATGCCGAGACCGCTCCAGCCCTCGCGGGCGCAGCAGACCGACGCCGCGAGGACGGCGACGCCCGTGCCCGTCCAGCGCAGCCGGGGTCCCCGCAGCGCCGCCCCCGTCGCGAGGCCGAGCAGCGGGAAGAACAGCAGCCAGTTGCCGCCGTAGCCGATGGCGAGACCGCAGGTCAGCAGCGCCATCACCGCCAGTGCCGCCCGCGTCGACACCGCCGCGCGGGTCTCCTTCACGAAGGAGCGGAACGCCACGTAGATGTAGAGGGAGTTGAAGGTGAGCAGGCCCAGGCCGCCGATCAACGGGTTGGGGGTCTCGCCCTGGAAGAGGTTGGAGAACGCGCCCATCCCCATCAGCAGCCAGGGCAGCAGCGAGAACCCGGAGGCGGGCGGCCCGGGATCCTCGGGCACCGACCCGCCCGGCCGCACGGCGCGCCCGCCGGCCCGCCGCGTGGCGCGCCCGCCCGCCCGCCGCGTGGCCTCCCTCGCGTCCCCTCGGCACGAGGCCCCGCGAAATCCGCGCGATTTCTTGCGAAACCAGTCCATCACTCTGCTCCCCGTTCGTACGGCGGGGCCCGGACCGCCGGTACGACGGCACGGCCCCCTCGGTCGTGCCGACGACGCTACGCACCGGCCGCCCCGTCCGGCAGGGGCACCCGTACGGACTCCCACGGGACAAATGTCCCGGCATCCCGGCCCCGCGACCTGACGCGCCGTCAGGAGCCTTCACAACTGCGGGACCCTGGGCTATACAGAGGGCGCCGGACTGGAACGCGTTCTAGGTCGGCCCGCAGCGACCCCGGTGCGGCCGACGGTGCGGACGGCCGCACCGGGGTCTTCCCGCCGTCACCTCCAGGAGCCCCATGCCCATCGACGCAGCCAAGGCCCTCGCCGCCGGACCCCGTTCCGCGGAGATCGCCTGGGACCGCAAGGACGTCCAGCTCTACCATCTCGGCATCGGCGCGGGCGTCCCCGCCACGGACCCCGACGAGCTGCGCTACACCCTGGAGTCCCGGCTGCACGTCCTGCCGAGCTTCGCCACCGTCGCGGGCGCGGGCGCGCCGGGCGTGATCGGCGGCCTGTCCATGCCGGGCGTCGACGTCGACCTCGCCAGGGTCCTGCACGGCGGCCAGACCCTCACCGTCCACCGTCCGATCCCGGTCGAGGGCACCGCCACCGCCACCTCCCGCGTCGCCGCCGTGTACGACAAGGGCACGGCGGCCGTCCTCGTCCTGCGCACCGAGGCCGCCGACGCCGAGGGCCCGCTGTGGACCAACGACGCCCAGATCTTCGTACGCGGCGAGGGCGGCTGGGGCGGAGACCGCGGCCCCTCCGCCCGGCTCGAGCCGCCCACGGGCGAGCCCGACCGGACCGTCGAGCGGCCGGTCCGCGAGGACCAGGCCCTCCTCTACCGCCTCAGCGGCGACTGGAACCCGCTGCACGCCGACCCCGACTTCGCAAAGCGCGCCGGATTCGAACGCCCCATCCTGCACGGCCTGTGCACCTACGGCATGACGCTCAAGGCGGTCGTCGACACGCTGCTCGACGGCGACACCGGCCGGGTGCGCTCGTACGCCACCCGGTTCGCCGGGGTCGTGTACCCGGGCGAGACCCTGCGCATCCGCATGTGGCGGCAGACCGGCCGGGTACGGGTGACCGTCACCGCCGTCGAGCGGGCGGACGCCCCCGTCCTCGCCGACACGTTCGTCGAACACTCCTGAACCCCGGATGACCTGTGAACCCTGGATGACCTGAGGGGAGCCGCACCATGCGCGCAGCGGTACTGCACGAGATCGGCCAGGACAAGCTGGAGGTCCTCGACGACGTCGAGGCGGTGGGCTTCGGGCCCGGCAAGGTCAGGATCCGGGTGCGCGCCACGGGGCTGTGCCACTCCGACCTGTCCGCGATGAGCGGGGTGCTGCCGCAGCCGGCGCCGTTCGTGCCCGGGCACGAGGGCGCGGGCGAGATCCTGGAGGTCGGCGAGGGCGTCGGCCACGTCAAGCCCGGCGACCGGGTCGTCGTGTGCTGGCTGCCGGCCTGCGGCAGCTGCCCCGCCTGCGGGCGCGGCCAGACCGAGCTGTGCCTGGCCGGGTTCATGAACGCGGGCACGCCCAACTTCCGCCGCCCCGCCGGTGACCTGTTCGGCTTCGCCGGGACCGGCACCTTCGCCGAGGAGGTCGTCGTCGACGCCGGCTGCGCGGTGCCGATCCCGGACGACGTGCCCTTCGACATCGCCGCGCTGATCGGCTGCGGGGTCACCACCGGGCTCGGCGCCGCCCTCAACACCGCCGACGTGGAGGCCGGTTCGTCGGTCGCCGTGATCGGCTGCGGCGGCGTCGGCGTCTGCGCCGTCCAGGGGGCGCGGCTGAAGGGCGCCGCCGAGATCGTCGCCGTGGACCCGGTCGCCTCGCGCCGGGAGGCCGCGCTGCGGTTCGGCGCCACGAGCGCCGTGCCGCCGGACGAACTGGCCGACGCCAGGCAGCAGGTCACCGGCGGCGAGGGCTTCGACTACGTCTTCGAGGTCGTCGGCAAGTCGGCCACCGCCCGTGCGGCGTACGAGAACACCCGGCGCGGCGGCACCCTGGTCGTGGTCGGCGCGGGCGCCATGGACGACTTCCTCCAGCTCAACATGTTCGAGCCGTTCTTCGACGAGAAGCGCATCCTGCCCTCCCTGTACGGCGGCGGCGACATCCTGCGCTCCTACGAGCGGACCATCGCCCTGTGGCGGGCGGGCCGCGTCGACCTCGCGGGCCTGATCACGCACCGGGTGCCGCTGGCCCGGATCGACGAGGCGATCGAGCAGATGCGCACGGGCACCGCGCTGCGCACGTGCGTCGAGATCTGACGGGATGACGGGATGACGGGATGACGGGATGACGGGATGACGGGATGACGGGAGTGTCCGTGTCGCTGCCACTGGAAGGACTGTCCGCCCTTGTCACCGGAGCCGGCCGGGGGCTGGGCCGCGCCGAGGCGCTGGAACTCGCCCGGCTCGGCGCGGCCGTCGTCGTCAACGACTACGGGCAGCCGGGCCGGGACGGCTCGGGGAACGCCTCCGCGGGCCCCGCCGAGCAGGTCGCCGCCGAGATCCGCGCCGCGGGCGGCACGGCGCTGGCCCACACCGGAGACGTGTCCGACTTCGCCCAGGCCCGCGAGATGGTCGAGTCGGTGATCGCCGAGTACGGCCATCTCGACATCCTGGTCAACAACGCGGGCATCCTGCGCGACCGCATGGTCTTCTCCATGACCGAGGACGAGTGGGACTCGGTGATCCGCGTCCACCTCAAGGGGCACTTCAACACCACCCGCTTCGCCGCGGCGCACTGGCGGGAGCGGTCCAAGGCGACCGGCGCGCCGGTGTACGGGCGGATCGTCAACACCTCCTCGGAGGCGTTCCTCGCCGGATCCGCCGGGCAGCCCAACTACGCCGCCGCGAAGGGCGGAATCGTCGGGCTGACCACCTCGACGGCGCTCGCGCTCGCCAAGTACGGCGTGACCGCGAACGTGATCTGCCCGCGCGCCCGTACCCGGATGACCGAGGACGTCTTCGCCGGCCTCGCCGGCCCGGCCGACGGCGGCCTCGACCCGCTCGCCCCCGAACATGTCGCCCCCCTCGTCGGCTACTTGGCGTCTCCGGCCGCCTCCCGGATCAACGGCCAGCTGCTCGTCGTGCACGGCGGCATGGTGGCCGTCGTCGAACGGCCGCGGGTGCGTGCGAAGTTCGACAGCAAGCAGGACACCTTCACCCACGACGAACTGGACGCGCTGCTCACCCCGCACTACGCGGAGCGGCCGGCCGGGGAGACGTTCGGGGCGGCGGAGGTGCTGCGGCTCAGCCGCGAGTAGCCCCGAGCAGCCGTGAGTAGCCGCGAGCGGAGCCGGGGCGGTCCGGGGCGGACACGCGGAGGGGCCCGCACGCCGTCCGGCGTGCGGGCCCCCGTCGTGCATGTGTCAGGCCGCTGCTTCCGCGTCCTCGGCGGGCTTGCGGTGCCGGCCGTGAGGGGCCGTGTCACCGTCCTGTGCCGAGATCGGGCCCCGGTGCCGGCCGTGGCCGGTGTCCTCCCGGGCTTCGGCGGGCAGCGGCTGCATGATACGTGCGTCGCTCATCGGAACTTTTCACCCCGTCAAAACATGATCTCTTTACAGCCCGGCGAGTCTATCCAGCCCCCCGAGGGCCGGATCCAGGCGACCGGCCGACCGGGACTATTTCGTTACAAGACCCCCCAACGGCGCCTGCTGCAAGGGCACCGGACGCGGCGCGGAGCGCTCCGGATCGCCGTCCCGCGGTGACGCGCCGTCCCGCGGTGATGCGCCGTCCCGCCGTGATGCGCCGTCCCGCGGTGACGCGCCGTCCCGCGGTGACGCGCCGCCCCGCGGTGACGCGCCGCCCGGCGGAGGCGAGCCGCCCGGCGACGCGCGGTTCGCGCCCCCCGGGGCCGGGGAAGCGCCCTCCCGCACGGGGTTCGCGCCCTCCGGGGGCGGGGTCACGCGCTCCCACACCGCCCGTACCGCCGTGGCGTCGCTCTCCGCCTGCCGTACGGGCGCCGGCACCCGCGCCACGCCGCACGGCACCTCGCCCGTCGCGTACGGCAGCAGCAGCACACCGTCCGGCGTGCACAGCCCGGCGCCCGCCAACCACCCCTCGGGCGCCGGGAGATGGTGGATCCGCCGTCCCTCCGGCCGCCACACCCCGACCCAGCCGCCGGCCGGACCGTCGATGCGCAGCGCCACCGCACAGCTCTCCGGCGTCAGCACCTGCCCCGGCTGGATCGCGAACGGCGTCACCGCGCAGCCGGGCAGCCGCAGGCTCTCGGGGAAGCGCACCGGCAGGGTGCTGCCGAGCACGCCCCAGCCCAGCCGCTCCTGTCCGGGCGAGGGCGCGTCCGAGCTGATCAGCAGCAGCCCGCTGTCCAGGTCGGCGAGCAGCAGCCGGTCGTCGCTGTCGGCGGCGATCTGCAACAGCGGCGAGATCTCGCCGCCCCGCTCCAGGTCGGCCACGACCGTCTTGGTCCGGCCGCCGGTCTCCCGGTCCAGGGCCAGCATCCGCCCCGACCGCTCCAGCCACACCCCGCCCGAGCAGCGCCCCGGGATCTCCGCCACGGGCTCCGGCCCGAAGGCGCCGCCCACCACCCGCCACACCGTGCTGGAGCGCCGGCCCACGACGAGGGCGTACGCCCGCTCGCCGCCCGGCGCCGGCGGCAGCAGCCGCAGCCGGCTGCCGGGCTCCGGGCACTCGACCGTCCCGAGCGGCAGCTCACCCGTGCCCGGTCCGGTCGGGTACAGCAGCGCGAAGACGTGCCGCCCCTCGGTCGTCCGGCGGATCAGCACCCGCCCGTCGCCCATCGGCGACACCTCGCTGCCCGGCTGCTCCGGCCGGCTGCCGGGCAGCGGGACGGCGTACGGCTCGGGACCGTCGAGTGTCCAGCGCTCCGGGAACCAGGAGTCGCCGTCCGGCGCGAGGCGGGCGGCGTAGGAGCCGTCCACGGTGATCGTGCAGCAGCCCGCCCGCGGGGCGCCGTCCCCGGGCGCCGTCCCGGGCTCGATCGCACAGGCCGTCATCGTCTGGTCACCTCCTGCGACGACGCTAGTTTTCGTACGCGCAGGCGGGGACAGGCTGGCGGCCGCTTCACACATAAGGGTGGCCCAGGAACGATTCGCCTGAGGATGCGACGGCCCGTGTGCTGGCTGAGGTGGGCCCGGCCCCGCACGGTCCCCGGCGCCGGTCCTCCGCGCCGGTGCCCGGCACCAGTCCTCGGAGCGGTGCTCGGAGCCCGTCCCCGGAGCCGGTCTTCGGAGCCGGTGCCCGGCACCGGTTCAGCGGCGCGGTGCAGGCAGGTAGCCTTTTGCCGTGCCCCGTCTGTCTGAAGTCATCGCCGCGCTGGAGAACCTGTGGCCCGCCGAGCGGGCCGAGTCCTGGGACGCGGTCGGCACGGTCGTGGGCGACCCCGACCAGGAGGTCACCCGCGTCCTGTTCGCCGTCGACCCCGTCCAGGAGATCGTCGACGAGGCGGTGAAACTGGGCGCCGGTCTGCTGGTCACCCACCACCCGCTCTATCTGCGCGGGACGACGACGGTCGCGGCCTCCACCTTCAAGGGCCGCGTGGTGCACACGCTGATCAAGAACGACATCGCCCTGCACGTCGCCCACACCAACGCCGACACGGCCGACCCGGGCGTCAGCGACGCGCTCGCCGGCGCGCTGGACCTGCGGGTGACCGGCCCGCTCGACCCCGACCCGGACGACCCGCACGGCCGCCGCGGCCTCGGCCGCGTCTGCGAACTGGACCACCCGCTGCCGCTGCGCGAGTTCGCCGCCCGCGCCGCCGAGCGGCTGCCCGCCACCGCGCAGGGCATCCGCGTCGCCGGCGACCCCGAGATGCCGATCCGCACCGTCGCGGTCAGCGGCGGCTCCGGCGACAGCCTCTTCGACCACGTCCGGGCGGCCGGCGTCGACGCCTTCCTCACCGCGGACCTGCGCCACCACCCGGCCTCCGAGTTCATGGCGGCCGGCGCCCACCGTCCCCTCGCGCTGCTCGACGCGGCGCACTGGGCCACCGAGTGGCCCTGGTGCGAGCTGGCCGCGAGCCAGCTCGACGAAATCTCCGACCGGCACGGATGGGACCTGCGCGTCCACGTCTCCAAGACGGTCACCGACCCCTGGACCAGTCACTCCCCTTCACCTGGAGCCCCCAACTGAACGCCGCGCCCGCCGACCAGATCCGACTCCTCGACGTCCAGGCCCTCGACGTGCGCCTGCAGCAGCTCGCGCACAAGCGGAGGTCGCTGCCAGAGCACGCCGAGATCGAGTCGCTGACGAAGGATGCAACCCAGCTGCGCGACCTCCTGGTGGCCGCGCAGACCGAGGAGAGCGACTGCGCCCGCGAGCAGACCAAGGCCGAGCAGGACGTGGACCAGGTGCGCCAGCGCGCCGTCCGCGACCAGCAGCGCCTGGACTCCGGCGCGATCACCTCGCCCAAGGACCTGGAGAACCTCCAGCGGGAGATCGCCTCCCTCGCCAAGCGGCAGGGCGACCTGGAGGACATCGTGCTGGAGGTCATGGAGCGCCGCGAGTCCGCGCAGGAGCGGGTGAGCGAGCTGACCGAGCGCGTCGCCTCCGTCCAGTCGAAGATCGACGACGCGACCGCCCGCCGGGCCGCCGCCTTCGAGGAGATCGACGGCGAGGTGGCGTCGGTGACCAAGGAACGCGAGGTCGTCGCCGCCTCCGTCCCCGCGGACCTGCTGAAGCTCTACGACAAGCTGCGCGAGCAGCAGGGCGGCATCGGCGCGGCGAAGCTGTACCAGCGCACCTGCCAGGGCTGCCGCCAGGAGCTGTCCATCACCGACATCAACGACATCCGCGCGGCCGCCCCCGACACGGTGGTGCGCTGCGAGAACTGCCGCCGCATCCTGGTGCGCACTGCCGAGTCCGGCCTGTAGGGGCCGGTCGTGCGGGAGTTCGTCGTCGAGGCCGACGGCGGGTCGCGGGGCAACCCGGGACCCGCGGGGTACGGCTCCGTGGTGCGCGACGCGGCGACGGGGGAGACCCTGACGGAGACCGCGGAGTACATCGGCGTCGCCACGAACAACGTGGCCGAGTACCGGGGCCTGCTGGCGGGCCTGCGGGCAGCGCACCGGCTGGACCCGTCGGCCACCGTGCACGTCCGCATGGACTCCAAGCTCGTCGTGGAGCAGATGTCCGGGCGCTGGAAGATCAAGCACCCCGACATGAAGCCGCTGGCGATGCAGGCGGCGCGGGTCTTCCCGCCGGACCGGGTGACGTACGAGTGGATCCCGCGGGACCGGAACAAGCACGCGGACCGCTTGGCGAACGAGGCGATGGACGCCGGGGCCCGGGGCGAGCAGTGGACGGCGCCAGCGTCGGCGCCGGCCTCCACGGCCGAGGCGGCCGCGCAGGCCGCGCAGGCCGCGTCCCCCGCCGAGCCGACGGCCCCGCCCGGCGACGCGAGGACCGGCGCGGCGAAGGCGCGCGAGGCGCCGGCGCGCGGCCGTGACCGAGCCGGCACTCCGCCCGGCGGCGAGGCCGCCAAGGCCGACGCCGACGTCCGTGCCGCGCGCACCGTGGCCTCTCCCGGCTGGGCCCCCGCCGACATGGGGGCCCCGGCCACCTTCGTGCTGCTGCGGCACGGGGAGACGCCGCTGACCCCGCAGAAGCGGTTCTCCGGGTCCGGCGGCAGCGATCCCTCGCTCTCCGACGTCGGCAGGGAGCAGGCCGAGCGGGCCGCGGCCGCGCTCGCCCGGCGCGGCACGATCCAGCACATCGTCGCCTCCCCCCTCGCCCGCACCCGCGAGACCGCCGGCATCGTCGCCGAACGCCTCGGCCTGGAGGTGAGCGTCGACGACGGCCTGCGCGAGACGGACTTCGGCGCCTGGGAGGGCCTCACCTTCGCCGAGGTCCGCGAACGTCACCCGGACGACCTGAACGCCTGGCTCGCCGACCCGGAGGCCGAGCCGACCGGAGGCGGCGAGAGCTTCGCGTCCACCGCCACCCGGATCGCCGCCACCCGCGACAAGCTGACCGCGGCGTACGCGGGCCGCACGGTCCTGCTCGTCACCCACGTGACGCCGATCAAGACGCTCATACGGCTCGCCCTGGGCGCCCCACCGGAGTCCCTGTTCCGCATGGAACTGTCGGCGGCCTCCCTCTCGGCAGTCGCCTACTACGCAGACGGCAACGCAAGCGTCCGCCTCTTCAACGACACCTCCCACCTACGCTGACCAGCGCCCCGACGCGCTCACCCCCGGACCTGCCCGACGGCCCGGCCCTCAGGCTGCTCGGCCCGCCTGGGCCCCGGGTCTGCCCGGCTGCTCGGCCTGCCCGGCCCTCCGGCCTATCCGTTCCGCCCGGATCTCCCGCCCGCCCGGCTGCTCGGCCTGCCCGGCCCTCCGGCCTATCCGTTCCGCCCGGATCTCCCGCCCGCCCGGCTGCTCGGCTCTCCGGCTTGAACGGCTGCTCGGCCTGCCCGGCCTGCTTGGCCCTCGGCCTGCCCCCAGGTCTGTCCGGTCAGTCGCGCGGCCGGAGGTCGGCCGCGCGGCGCGCCAGGGCCTCGGGCTGCCCCCGCCCCGCCCCCCGGTGGCGCCGAGGCCTCGGCCGGCGCCGTTCAGGTCCGGCCGCAGAGCCGACGTCGGGCAGCCGTCGGCGCTCCGGCGCGGGCGCGCGGCCCCGATGTCCGGTCGGTCTCGGCCTCGCCGCGCGAACTCAGTGCACCTGGTCGACCAGCACGTCCAGTGCCCAGGCCCGCCCCGCCGCCGCGGGCGCCTGCGCCTCGACGGCGTAGCCGAGGTCGCGCAGGGCCTCCACCAGCTCACCCGGTGTCGACACCGCCGCGCCCGCCGTGAGCAGGCTCCGGACGATCCGGCCCTTGGTCGCCTTGTTGAAGTGGCTGACGACCTTCCGGGTCGGCGCGTGCAGCACCCGTACGGTCGCCGTCCGCCCCGCGACCTCGCCCTTCGGCTTCCACGCGTTGGCGTACGCGGAGGACCGCAGGTCCAGCACCAGGCCCTCCCCGGCCGCCTCCGGCAGCACGGACGCCATCGCCGCCCGCCAGTGCGCGGCCAGCGCCCCGAGCCCGGGCAGTCTGACGCCCATCGAGCAGCGGTAGGACGGGATCTCGTCGGTCACCCGGACCGCTCCCCACAGCCCGGAGAAGACCAGCAGCGAGCGCGCCGCCCGCTCCTTCGCCGCCGTGTCCAGGGACGCCAGGCCGAGGGCGTCGTACAGCACGCCGGTGTAGATCTCCCCGGCGGGCCGCGTGCCGGCGGTGCGCAGGGCGGCGTTCTTCGCGACCTCGCCGCGCAGCCCCTCGGTCAGGCCCAGCACCTCGCGCGCCTTGTCCTCGTCCCCGGCGCACAGTTCGACCAGCTCGTCGAGGACGGCCTCGCGGGCGGCGGTCAGTCCCGGCAGCGACAGCGACTCCAACTTCAGCGGGGCGCCACGGCCGGGGGAGGCCTTGCCTTCGGACGGGGGCAGCAGGACAAGCACGGACGGATCTCCTTCGGTTCAGCTCTGCGCCAGCGTACGGGGGCCGCGACCGCACCGGGACGCCCGTGCCGCCCCGCCTCTCGCGGCCCGCCCGGCGGCCACCCGGCGCCCGTTCAACTCCCCCTCGGCGAGGCGTCGTCGGCCTGGAAGCACCCGCCGACCGTGGCAAGATCAGCGGGTGCAGATCGGGATGCTGGGTCCGTTGGAGGTCCGTGCGGATGGCGGCGCCTCGGTCGACGTGCCGGGCGTACGCCTGCGCGGGCTGTTGGCCGCCCTCGCGCTCAGGCCGGGGCAGGTGGTGCCCAGGACGTCACTGGTCGACTGGATCTGGGGCGAGCACCCGCCCGCCGACGCGACGAACGCCCTGCAGCGCCTGGTCTCCCGGCTGCGGAAGGCACTGCCGGACGGAGTGGTCGAGGGGCATCCGGCCGGGTACCGGCTGGCGGTGGACCCCGACGCCGTCGACGCCGTGCGGTTCGAGCGCCTCCTCAGCACAGGCCCGGGCGCCGAGGACGCCTCCCGGCGGGTGCGGCTGCTGCGCGAGGCCCTCGGCCTGTGGCGCGGGGCGGCCCTGCAGGACGTCGGCCTCCACGACAGCGCCGCGTGCGGCGCCGCGGCCGCCCGGCTGGAGGAGTTGCGGCTGACCGCCCTGGAGGAGCGGTACGACGCGGAGGCCGCCCTCGGGCAGGCGGCGGACACGGTCACGGAGCTGTCCGACCTGGTGGCCGCGCACCCGCTGCGGGAACGGCTCGTCGCCGCGCTGATGCGCGCCCTCGCCGCGGCCGGCCGCGACAGCGAGGCGCTGCTGGTGTACCAGCGGGCGCGGGAGGCACTGGCCGACGCGCTGGGCGTCGACCCCTCGCCGGACCTGGCCGAGCTGCACCTCGCACTCTTGCGGGGCGAGCGGGGGCGGCGACAGGAGGGGCGCGCGACCAACCTGCGGGCCGAGCTGACCGCCTTCGTCGGCAAGGACGCCGATGTCGCCGCCGTCCGCGGTCTCGTCGCCGGGCACCGGCTGACCACCGTGATCGGGCCGGCCGGCTCGGGCAAGTCCCGGCTGGCCGCGGAGACCGCGCGCACGCTCCTCGACGGCCTGCCGGACGGGGCCTGGCTGGTGGAGCTCGCCGCCGTCCGGGCGAACGGCGACGTGGCCGACGTAGCGCAGTCGACGCTCGCCGGACTCGGCCTGCGGGACGCCCTGCTCGGCGGGGCCGCGAACGCCGAACCGACGGACCGGCTCGTCGCCGCGATCCGCGAGCGGGAGGCGCTGCTGATCCTGGACGACTGCGAGCACGTGATCGAGTCCGCGGCGGTCTTCGCCCACCGGGTGCTCGGGGAGTGCCGGCGGCTGCGGATCCTGGCGACCAGCCGGGAACCGCTCGGCATCACCGGCGAGGCGGTGTGGCAGGTCGAGCCGCTGGCCCTGCCGGAGCCGGACGCGACCCCCGACGAGATCGCGTCCTCACCCGCGGTCCGGCTGCTGCGGGACCGGGCCGGGGCGGTGCGCCGCGATCTCTCGGCCGACGCCCGCACGCTGGCGACGATGGCACGTGTGTGCCGGGCCCTGGACGGGATCCCGCTGGCGATCGAACTGGCCGCGGCCCGGTTGCGCACCATGTCCGTCGACCAGCTCGCGGCCCGCCTCGACGACCGCTTCCGCCTGCTGACCGGCGGCAGCCGGACCGCGCTGCCCCGCCACCGGACGCTCCGCGCGGCGATCGACTGGAGCTGGGAGCTGCTCACCCACGCCGAGCGGGCGGTGCTGCGCCGGCTCTCGGTGTTCTCCGGCGGGGCGAGCCTGGAGGCGGCCGAACGGGTCTGTGCGGGCGACGCGGGTGACGCGGGCGACCCGGTCGAGCCGGAGGAGGTGCTCGACCTGCTCACCGCGCTCGCCGAGAAGTCGCTGCTGCGCGCCGAGGGCGACGGCGCCCCGCGCTACCGCATGATCGGCACGATCAGGGAGTACGCCCGGCACCGGCTCGCGGAGGCGGGCGAGTCGGACCGGGCCCGCCGCGCGCACCTGGCCTGCTTCACCGAGCTGGCCGAGACCGCCGAACCGCACCTGCGCCGGGCCGAACAGCTCGAGTGGCTGGCCATCCTCGAGGCCGAGCACGACAACATCGGCGCCGCGATGCGCGGCGCGCTGGCGGCGGGCGAGGCACAGGCGGCGATGCGGCTCGCGGCGGGCGCCGGCTGGTACTGGTGGCTCGGCGGGCACCGCACCGAGGGCCTGGAACTGCTCACCGCGGCCACCCGCGTCCCCGGCGAGGTGACCGACGAGGTCCGGGCCATGGCGTACGCGCTGGTCGTGCTGTTCGTCAGCTCCGGGCGGGGCGACGAACGCCAGGCCGCCGAGTGGATCCGCGAGGCGCACCGGTTCAGCCGCCGCAGCCCGCGCCGGTACCCGCTGCTGGGGCTGGTCGACGCGCTGGAGCACCTGCTGCGGGCGCCCGGTGAGTTCCTGCCCGCGTTCGAACCGCTGCTCGACAACGAGGACCCCTGGGTGCGCGCGCTGGCACGGCTGCACCTGGGCAAGATGCGGATCGTGCTCGGCCGGGGCGGACGGGACGGACGGGACGCGGACGCGTACCTGGAGACGGCGCTCGCCGAGTTCCGGGCGCTCGGCGAGCGGTTCGGCATCTCGTTCGCGCTGACCGAGCTGGCGGACCGCCTCGCCGCGCGCGGCGACCTCGCCCGCGCCCGCGACTCCTACGAGCAGGCGATAGCGGTCGTCACCGAGGCCGGCGCCACCGAGGACGTCATCCGGATGCGGTCGCGGCAGGCTCAGCTGCACTGGCTGCTGGGCGACCGGGACGCCGCGGCCGCCGCCCTCGCCGAGGCGCGGCGGCACGCGCAGCGGGTCACCTGGCCGGACGCGCTGGCCGAACTGGCCCTGTCCAGGGCGGAACTCGCCCGGTGGGCCGGCGACACCGAGGAGGCACACCGGCAACTCGGCCTCGCGACGGCCGCGTTGGGCGACGAGGCGCAGATGGCGAACGTCCGCGCGGTGACGCACGACCTGCTCGGCTACCTCGCCCACGACCTCGGCGAGGCCCGGACGCACCGCGCGGCGGCCTGCGCGGCCGCTGCCGAGGCGGGATACGCGCCGCTGCTCGCCCGGACCGTCGTCGGGGTGGCGGACCTGGCCCTGCGCCGCGACGAACCCGAGCAGGCCGCGCGGCTGCTCGCGGCGAGCGCGGGCGTGTGCGGGCTCCAGGACCGCTCGCACCCGGACGCGGGGGGGGGGGCGGGGGGGGGGCCGGGGGGGGCGGGGCCCCCGGGGGGGGGGGCGGGGGGGGCGCGGGGGGGGGGGGGGGGGGGGGGGGCGGCCCCCGCGCCGGCGCGCACGCG
>NZ_JBIRUY010000006.1:23396-80501 GCF_044335305.1 Streptomyces sp. NPDC020490
GGGGGGGGCGGCCCGGCCCCGGCCCCGCGCCACCCCCGAGCGGCCCGGGGGGCGGCCCGGGCCGCGCGGGGGGGGGGGGGGGCCCCCGCCCCCCCCCCCCCCGCCCGCGCCCCCCCGCCGCGGGCCCCCGCGGCGCCGCCTCGGCGACGCGCGGTTCGCCGAGGCGGCCGCGGAGGGGGAGCGGACCGGCTGGTCCCGACTCGTCGAGGTCACGCTCGCTTCCTGAACGTGGACACCGCCCACGCGTACCCGAGGACGGCGAGCCCGACGCACCAGGCGACGGCCGCGTACGCGTCGCCGCTCGACGGGTGGCCCGCCAGCAGCCCGCGCAGCGTCTCGATGACCGGGGTGAAGGGCTGGTACTCGGCGAACTGCCGCACACCCGCCCCCATCGTGTCCGCGGGCACGATCGCGCTGCTCAGGAACGGCAGCATGACCAGCGGCACGGTGGCCAGACCCGCCGACTCCGCGGTCTTCGCGGCCAGACCCAGGGCGACGGTGAGCCAGCCGGCCGCGAAGGCGAGCAGCAGGATCAGACCCAGCACGCCGAGCCAGTCGAGGGCGCTCGCGCCCGGGTCGAAGCCCAGCGCGAAGGCCACGGCGACGATGGCCGCGCAGGCCACCAGGCAGCGCACGGTGGTGACGACGACCTGCCCGGTCAGCACGGCGCCGCGGGAGACGTCCATGGCCTTGAACCGGTTGATGATGCCCTTGCGCATGTCGTCGTTCACGGCCGTCGCGGTGGACCCCAGCCCGTAGCTGACCGCCATCACCAGCAGGCCCGGCGTCGCGTAGTCGATGTAGTCCTCGCCGACGCTGAAGGCGCCGCCGAGCACCTTCACGAACATGAGCATGAGCACGACCGGGAAGAGGACCGCGTTGAACACCACGAGCGGATTGCGCAGGGTGTGCTTCAGGTTGCGGCGCAACATGATCGCCGAGTCGGCCAACGCCGTGGACAGGCTGCTCACTTCGCCACCGCCTCGGCACTCGGGCGCCCGGTGAGGGCGAGGAACACGTCGTCGAGGTCGGGCCTGTGCACGGAGAACTCCTGGGCGTTGATCGTGTTTTCGTCGAGCCGGTCCAGCAGGGCCCGCAGCGACCTCGACTCGCCGTCGCTGGGCACCCGCAGGGTCAGCTCCTGGTCGTCGCGCGCGGAACCGGCCAACACCCGTGCCGCGGCGTCGAGTTCGTCGAGGTCGGCGAACCGTAGCCGGACGTGGGTGCCCGGGACCTGGCGCTTGAGCTCCTCGGGAGTGCCCTCGGCGACCAGCCGCCCCCGGTCGAGCACCGCGATCCGGTCGGCGAGCTGGTCGGCCTCCTCGAGGTACTGCGTGGTGAGGAAGATCGTGGTGCCGGCGGCCACCAGTTCGCGGACGATCCCCCACATGGTGCGCCTGCTGCGCGGGTCGAGCCCGGTCGTCGGCTCGTCCAGGAAGATGATCCGCGGGTCTCCGACCAGCGTCATCGCCAGGTCCAGCTTCCGGCGCATACCGCCGGAGCAGGCCGACGCCCTGTCGTCCGCCGCCTCCACCAGGTCGAACCGCTCCAGCAGCCCCGCGACCAGCCGGTCGGCGGCAGGCACCCGCTTCAGGTCCGCCATCAGCCGCAGGTTCTCCCGGCCCGACAGCAGCTCGTCCACCGCGGCGAACTGGCCGGTCACCCCGATGGCCGCGCGCACCTGCCGGGTCTCGGCCGCCACGTCGTGCCCGGCCACGCGCACCGTCCCCGCGTCGGCCCTCAGCAGCGTCGCCAGGATGTTCACCGTCGTCGTCTTGCCGGCCCCGTTCGGGCCGAGCAGGGAGAAGACCGTCCCCGCGGGGACCTCGAAGCCGATGCCGTCGAGGACGGCTCTGTCGCCATACGCCTTGCGCAGCCCGGAGACCGCGATCGCCGAATTCTTCATGCCCCCACCGTCGCGACCGCCCCTGACACCCACCTGTCACGCCCCTGACACGCCCCCTGACACGCGCTCCCGACCCCGCGGCCGACGTCGTCGTGGGCGTGCCGATCCTGTGCCACGATCGAGGGAACGGTTCCCGATCCCACGGACAGGTGATCTCCCGATGTCCCAGGCTGGCGAGCGACCGAAGGAGGGGCGTGACATGACCGCCATGGCCCATGAGCCGCTCACGCAGGCGGAGGTCCTGCTGGAGGGCTTTCTCGCCCTGGACACCCCGGAGGGTTTCCGGGCCGAGCTGATCGACGGGGAGATCGTTGTGACACCGCCGCCGGACGGGGATCACGAGGACTACATCGGCTTGATCGTGGAAGAGGTGATCAGGAAATCGCGAACCCGCATGCAGTTCGCGGGAAACAAGGGGCTGAAGCTGCGGAGTGGGGGAGGCTGCCCGAAAGACCACGCGATTCCCGACGCGACGTTCGCCCCCATGGAGTTGCGGCTCTACCGGGGTGCCGAACCCTGGATGCCCTGCGACGGTGTCGCCATGGTGCTGGAGGTGACCTCCACCAAGCCCGCCGCCGACCGCGAGGCCAAACGCCGCTGCTACGCCCGCGGAGGCATCCCGCTGTACCTGCTCGTCGACCGCGAGGCCGCGTCGGTCACCCTGTTCAGCGAGCCGCGCAACGACGACTACCGCCAGGTCTGCACCCTCCCCTTCGGTAAACCGCTGCCCCTCCCCGAGCCGTTCGCCTTCGAGCTGGAGACCACGGACTTTCTCTGAACCCGCGGGCGTTGCACCCTGAGGACGACGCGGAGACAGGGGGCGGCGCGTGGATCAGGCACGGTGGACCAGGGCACGTCTCGGCCGGTGCGGCCCCCGCCTCGACCTGCTCACCGCCTGCTTCGACACGCACGTCTACGCGCCCCACGCGCACGACGAGTTCACCGTCGGCGTCTGCGTGGGCGGCTCGGAGGTCATCGACTACCGCGGCGGCCACATCCGCACCGGCCCCGGCTCCATCGTCGTCCTGGCCCCCGGCGAGATCCACACCGGCGGCCCCGGCACCCCCACCGACGGCTACGCCTACCGCGCCCTGTACGCGCAGACCGTGCTGCTCACGGACGGCACCCTCGGCGGCGTACCGCACTTCCGCGAGCCGCTGATCGACGACCCCGAGCTGGCCACGGCCGTCCTGCGCACCCACACCGAACTGAGCGCCTGCCCGGACCCCCTGGAGACCGAGTCCCGCCTGCCGTGGCTGCTCACCGCCCTCGCCCGCCGCCACTCCACCGCCCGCCCGGCGGACGACGCCGTCCCCGGCGCCGACCGCATCGCCCGCGTCGTACGCGACCGCCTGGCCGACGAACTCCTCGACCCGCCGTCCCTCGCCGACCTGGCCACCGACCTGGGCCTGTCCCGCTACCAGCTGCTGCGCGCCTTCCGCACCGCCATGGGCCTGCCGCCGTACGCCTGGCTCGCCCAGCACCGCGTCCACCGGGCCCGCGGCCTGCTGGACGCCGGTCTGCGCCCCGCCGAGGCGGCCGGCCTGGTCGGCTTCGCGGACCAGGCGCACCTGACGCGCTGGTTCCGCCGCGTGCTCGGGGTCACCCCGGCGGCGTACCGCAACAGCGTTCAAGACGCCGGGTGCTGACCAGCCGGACACTCGCCGCATGACTGCACGTGGCTGGTTCCTGTTCTCCCTGATGGGAGTGGTCTGGGGCGTTCCCTACCTGTTGATCAAGGTGGCGGTGGAGGACCTCTCCCCGTCGGCGGTGGTGTGCACGCGCTGCGCCGTGGGCGCGGCCCTGCTGCTCCCGTTCGCCCTGCGCGGCGGCGGTCTCCCCGGCACGCTGCGGACGCACTGGAAGCCGATGCTGGCCTTCGCGTGCCTGGAGATCATCGTCCCGTGGTTCACGCTCACGGACGCCGAACGCCACCTGTCCAGCTCCACCGCCGGCCTGCTGATCGCGGGCGTCCCGATCGTCGGCATCGCGGCGGCCCGCCTCCTCGGCGACACGGAACGGCTCGGCGCCCGCCGGGTGGCCGGCCTGGCGCTGGGCCTGGCGGGCGTGGCCGTCCTCACCGTCCCCCACCTCACCGGCGGCGACGCCCGCTCGCTGGCCGAGGTGCTGCTGACGGTCGTGGGCTACGCGACGGCGCCGCTGATAGCGGCCCGCAAGCTGAAGGACGTCCCGACGCTCCAGCTCATCGCCCCCTGCCTGGCCCTGGCGGCCCTGGTCTACGCCCCCGCCGCGGCGGCGACCCGGCCGACGGCCCTGCCCGCGCCCTCCGTGCTGGCCGCCCTCGCCGGCCTGGGCGTCGTCTGCACGGCGCTGGCCTTCGTCGCCTTCCTGGAACTGATCAAGGAGATCGGCCCGACCCGCTCGACGGTCATCACCTACGTCAACCCGGCGGTGGCCGTGGCGGCCGGGGTGCTGTTCCTGGACGAGCGGCTGACGGCCGGCACGGTGGCGGCCTTCGCCCTGATCCTGGCGGGCTCGGTGCTGGCCACGGCGGGCCGCGCGCGGAAGGCCCCGCCGCGCCCGGTAACATGGCCGACACGGCAGACGAGCCGGGCGGACGGCCGCGTGGAGTCCCCCTGACGGGGTGCTCCCCGAGGAACGTCCGGGCTCCACAGGGCAGGGTGGTGGCTAACGGCCACCCGGGGTGACCCGCGGGACAGTGCCACAGAAAGCAGACCGCCCGGCACTCAGGTGCCGGGTAAGGGTGAAACGGTGGTGTAAGAGACCACCAGTGCCCAGGGTGACCTGGGCAGCTAGGTAAACCCCACCTGGAGCAAGGTCAAAAGGAAGCACTCCGGTGTTTCTGCGCGGACGACCGAGGGCTGCCCGCCCGAGTCCGCGGGTAGACCGCACGAGGCCGGTGGCAACACCGGCCCTAGATGGATGGCCGTCGCCGGCGGGCCCGCGAGGACCCGCCGGAACAGAACCCGGCGTACAGCCCGACTCGTCTGCCGCCACTTGTCGCTTTGCCTGGGACTCCCGCACATCCATGTCTCCGCCGGGCTGAAGGCCCAGTCGGCCGACGGCAGGACGAGCCACCTCCTCAGCGCCAAGGTCCAGTTCCTCAGCGAGCTGATGGTCGTGGAGGTCACGTCGCCCACGATCACCGGGCCCCGGAACGCCGACCTCTACGATGTCCCACTGCACACGTTCGGCTGACCGGTAGTAGCCGGCGGAGCCAGGGGTGGTTGAGCACGACCGCTCTGATCGCGTCTGCCAACCAGGAGCGTGCCGGAGCGTCCAGCAGCGGCAGTACCGCTTCGAAGTCGATTTGGTCCCTCTCCCGGGTCGCCTTCGCCTTGTAGAAGAGCTGCACCTGGGGCGCGAGATAGGGGATACCCGCCTTGCTCGTCCGCCCGAGCCGGTCGATCGGGAGGCGGATCGCCGGGTGGCGCCGCGAGACCCAGTGCGCGTCCTCGGCCTCGTCCAGCATGAGCTGCACGGACCAGGGCGCCTCCGGCTTGCGCCGGCACCAGATGTCGTGGAGCGGAGGCCGAAGGACCTCTCCAGGGCGCCACGGTCGCAACTCCCCCTGGCCGGGCGGGTCCGCCACGTACAGGTCCCAGTCGGCGAGGAGATCCCGTACGCGGTTTTGGTCACGCCGAAGGAAGAGGACGTCGAGATCGCCATGTGCGCGCAGCTCGCGGCCGACCGCGAGTTCGATCGCGTAGCCACCGGCGATCCACCACGGGAAGTCCGCCTTGGCGAAGACCGCGGCTACATCCTCGGGACGATCCGGTACCCAGCGTCCCAACACGTCAGCACTCACCCATCCATACTCTCAGTGACCATACCGGCGGAGGCGAAGCCCTGTAGCGGTCGGCGGTTCGCTGGGGTGCCTTGTCGCTCGTTCACCCGGCGCTCATAAACGCCCATGAGCCTCAGAAGCTGTTGTTTCTCCGGGCTTGGGGACAACGTTCCGCTGCTCGGGCATAGGGTCGGCGATCCTGTGGGAGTGGTGGTGTGTCGTGTCGCCGCTGCTGCGGAGGTCATGGATGCCGTCGGTCATGAGGCTGCTGGAACAGCGCGAGCTCGTCGCTCGCCGTCGGGTGGACGAGTTGCGGGAGGAGGCCGACCGCATCCAGGCCGAGCTGGCCGTGGCCGAGCGCGACTGGAAGGAATGGGCTCTCGCTCGCTCGCGCGTGGGCGAGGTGCTCGGCCCGGCGGACGGGACCGAGCACGGCCACGACCGGGCGGACCGGACAGCAGCGACGGGAGGCGGGCAGGCCGGGGAGGCATCGGCGACGCCGGAAGCGGCGAAGTCGCAGGTGCCGGTGTGGCCTGAAGGGCTTGCGTGGTCGGGGTTGTCGGTGGACAACCAGCGCATCCTCGCCGTGCTCGCGGACCGGGTCCAGCTGGGGCAGGGGCCGCTGACCTATCAGGAGATGGCCGCTCTGTCAGGCATGGACGTGGTTCCGGCGCGGGTGGAGGCGCTGAGGGCGAATGCACCGTTTCCGAGACGGAGAAGTCACTTCCCCCGATGGCGTCCGACTCGGGGCCTGCCAGTCGCAGACCTCAAGCTGGTCCGGTCCGATGCCCGAGCCACGCACGTCAACCGCGTACCAGCCGCTCTCCCTGGCACGGACCGCTCGCCCGATCCGCTGCCGGCGTGGCCGTCTACCCGTCCCCCGGGATCGCCGACAGTTCCGCCAGGGCCGTTGCGTTTTCCTCGCGCCACCCCACCGCTGTTTCCTCCCATCCGGTCTCAGCTCGACGGATCCATGGAGCGAAGAAGTTCGAGCAACCCCTGCGCCGGCAGCAACTGGTCGTCAGTCACGGGGTCCGGGCTGAAATGCATCAGGCTGTTGCGGAACTGGCGGCACTCCTCGAGCGCCGTCAGGAAGTACTCCTGGTCGATGGCCCAGCCCAGGGCGGCCCAGTTCTCGGACACCTTGAGCAGGTGACCGTACGCTCCGAACGTCAAGTTGGCGGCCGAGTTCACCCGGGATGCGCGCCGTCCGGGGACCACCGCGCGGATGCGGTCGAGCGGTATGCACCGGTCGACCACACGCCGCAGCCTCTGCTCGATCTCCTCGACGAGCACGAAGGGGCGTACGCGGGTCCCGAACTGAACCGTCAGGTCGGCCGCCGTGACCAGACCGCAGACCTTGTGATCGCGGTCTCGTACGAGCACGTACCCGGACTGCTGGACGGTGCCGATCCAGTCCAGCAGGTCGTCCGAACGGTCGGCCTCCTGGCCCCTGACCGTGGCGGATTCGAGGCTCGCGTGGGGATCGGCCATGTGGGCGCGCCCGATCGACTCCCAGCTGACGACGCCGCGCAGTCGTCCGTCCTCGTCGAGGACGGGAAGCTGGCTGTAGCCCCGCAGCACCATGAGCGTCATGGCGGTCTTGAGATCGGCTCCCACCCTCACGAACTCGGGCATGCGGTTCGCCGACTCGAGATTGCTCACGCGGTAGGCGACGGTCTGTGTCTCGGCCTCGCCGTCGGCCTCGACGACACCATGGAGCACCGTCGTGGTGTCCGCGAACCGGGTCACGGCGCTGGTTCCGGACGCGTCCGGCTCGGCGCCGCCCGCCAATACGGCGATCTTGCTGTCGATGCTGCCTTCCGTGAAGGGCGGCACGGTCACCAGTCCGCGCTGGTCGAGATCGTTCTTGATCTGCTCGACGGCGGCCGGGTACCGGCGCTGGACGCCCCAGACGGCGAGGAAGTCCCGGATGGACAGCGTGAGCGGTTCGTCCGCGGTGCGGCGGCGCACCTCCTCGTACAGTTTGGTGGGTTCCGTCAGGCTGGCGGCGAACTCGTCGGCGTCAGGCCGTCCGGGGTCGGGCTTGCCCTCGGCGAGGGCGGCGATGCGCTCCGCCGCCGCGAACCTGCTGAGTTCGAAGACGGTCAGCAGAGACCCCATGCTGTCGAGCAGATCGGGCTGGATCGACTGCCGGTCGATGTCCTTGACCAGCCACTCCACCCGGCGGATGTGGCGCGGACCGTCCGTGGCCCGTGCGTCGTGCTCGTAGCCGCCCGTGATCCGGCCCACGGCCACCCGCCACGATTTCAGCGGCAGGACGACGAAATCCCCTGGCTGTATCTCATGCACGAAGCGGTAGAGCTGGCCGGTCCAGTTGCCGACCGTGTAGGGGCCCTCGTCGGGATAGGCGGCCGCCACGGCGGCCTTGATGTCCTCGCGGGTGGTGAGGCCGGTCAGGTCTCCCAGTTCGTGCCACCCGGCCAGGAGGACCCCTTCCTCCAGGGCCGCGTGCTCCCTCTGTCCGTTCTCTCCCGCCCGTACCACCCAGGCCCGCATGCCGTGCCTCCCCGTATGAACATGACACCCGATCGCGCAGCGTGTTCATGTATAGCGTCCAGTGTTCAACCACCCGCCGATTCAAGCCAGGTCGAGAACGACCATCGCCTCTCCTTCACTGACCGCCTCCGCCGTGACACTCCCCGTAAACTGATCGACAGCAGTGCGGCCGGGGGGCCGTGACGTGAGCGTGGGGGTACGAGAGCGCCGATGGAGCCGCTGGACGCCGACAAGGACCCCCGTGTGCTGGGGCCTTTCGAACTGCTCGCCCGGCTGGGGGAAGGCGGTATGGGCGTGGCCTATCTGGCCCGCCGGATCCCCTTGGACGGACTCACGGACGAGCTGACCGCGACGTACCACCTGGTCGAGCCCGACGAGGGCGCGGACGCCGCGGAGTCGAGCCTCGCCGTGGTCAAGATGATTCAGCCGCACCTGTTGGACAAGCCGGGGGCCAGGAAGCGGTTCGACAGAGAGATCGACACGATCCGGGCCGTCGTCAGCGACCGGGTACCGGCACTCCTCGCGGCCGACACCGACGCGCCGGAACCGTGGTTCGCCATGGACTACATCGCGGGTCCGTCGCTGCACCGCATGGTGATGGAGTCCGGCACGTTCTCCGTGGGCCCCTACGCCGCCCTGGGCCTCCACCTGGTGGACGCCCTGCGCGCCATCCATGGCACGGGGTTGCTGCACCGCGACCTCAAGCCGGACAACGTCGTACTGGGCCCGCACGGCCCGGTCGTCCTGGACTTCGGGCTGGCCACCCTCATCGAACGACGGACCAGCCAGGCGATCACCGGCCCCGGTGAAGCCTGGGGGACCAAGAAGTACATGTCCTACGAGCAGCTCCACGACTTCCCCAGCGCCAAGGAACCCACCGACGTGTACGCGCTCGGTGCCACGCTGTTCTTCGCGCTGACCGGCAGGCCGCCTTACCCGGAGGAGCCCCTGCTCACCCCGCCGCACTGGAACGGTGTCGGCGCGGACTTCCGCCCGCTGCTCGCGCAGATACTGGTGGACGTCCCCGGCCTGCGTCCGGACCTGGACAGGGTGGACATGGGGCTGCGCGCCCTCCTCCACGAAGCGGGGCTGACCCAGGACCTGGCGTTCGAGCAGCTGAGGGTACTGGTGGCGGAGGCCGGCCTGGCTCCGGAGCTGCCCCCCGAGGCACGCTCCGGCGGTGTCGATCCGGCGGTGCGGGATCTGGCCCAGCGGGCGGTCGACGCGGGGGCCGCGCCCGACGCGCCGTGGGCCGGGGGCACGCCGGTGGACCTGTCGAGTGGTGGCGCGGGTTTCTTCGGCATCGTCGACACCGACGACATCGAGCTGGCCGTGGATGCCGCCGAGGACGGCGTACCGGCCGGGTACACGCCGACGGTCGTCGACCAGCCCGAGGCGCAGCCCGCCGAACCACTTCCCGCGCCGAACCCACCGGACGAGATCTCCGAGGGGCCTTCCGTCGAACCCTCCGACCCCACCAGCTACCACCTGCAGCCTCCGCGGCCGGCCGAGGAACCGCCCGTGGCTGCCCCGCCCCGTGCCGCGCTGCGCGTGGCCGAGCGGCTGCGGAAGGCCTATGCGCACAGCGGCAGGCTGTAGCTGCGCGGACGGCGCGGCCAGAGGCCGGAGGAGTCGCCAGGACACGCGGCCCCTCGTGCCGTGCCCTGCCCGGCCGATCGCCGAAGCCCCGAGCCGTCCTCCGCAGGGTTCCCACCTCACCTCTGGGGAGCCCTAGGCTTCACGGGGACGCCCTGCCCTCGGCGGCAGCGGCCACCACCCGGCTTCACCGCCGCAAGGCGTCGCCCGTACGACCCGTAGGACCCGAAAGGACCCGCACCTCATGCCCGACACCGCGCCCGGCAGCACCGAGGACCGCCCCGCCGCCCAGGCCATGGCGCAACCCGAGGGAGCTCCGCCCGCCGGCACGGTGATCGAGGTGCGGGACGAGGAGTGGATGGTCCGCAGCTGCGACGAGGTGCGGCCCGGCGAGTTCGTGATCGAGGCGGTCGGAGCGTCCGAGCTGGTGCGCGGGCAGGAGGCCCGGTTCCTCGTGCCCACGATGGACCGGCCCCGGATCCTGCTTCCCGAGGACACCGAGCTCCGCGGCGACCGTTCGCCGCACTTCCGGCGCAGCCGCCTCTTCCTGGAGGCCGTGCTCCGCAAAACCCCGCTCCCGCAGACCGAACGCCGGCTGGCACTCGCCGACGGCTTCCTCCTCGACCGCATGGACTACCAGCTGCGGCCCGCCGCGAAGGCCCTGGCGAACCCGCTGCGGCCACGGCTCCTGATCGGTGACGTCGTAGGGCTCGGCAAGACCCTGGAGATCGGGGTGCTGCTCAGCGAGCTGATCCGGCGCGGCCGGGGCGAGCGCATCCTCGTCGTCACGCCGGCTCCGGTGCTCGAACAGTTCCAGCACGAGATGTGGACGCGCTTCTCGCTGCCCCTGGTGCGGCTCGACAGCGCCGGCATCGCCCGGATCGAGCGGAAGATCCCGGCGGGCCGTAACCCGTTCACGTACTTCAAGCGCGTGATCATCTCCATGGACACGCTCAAGAACCCCAAGCGCTACCGCCCCTGGCTGGAGCACATCCGCTGGGACGCCGTGGTCATCGACGAGTCCCACAACCTCATCAACCAGGGCAGCGACCGGCGCGCCCTCGCCGACCTCCTGGCCGAGCGCACCGACGCCCTCGTACTGGCCAGCGCGACCCCGCACAACGGCGACATGCAGGCCTTCACCGGCCTGATCCGCCTCCTCGACCCGATGGCGGTCAAGGACCCCCGCAACCCCGAGGCCGAAGAGCTGGACCACCTGATGCTGCGCCGCACCAAGGTCAGCGCCGAGGTCGCGGCGCAGCTCAAGGACCACTGGGCGCCGCGCGGCGGCTCCCACCCGGTGCGCTGCCGGGCGAGCGAACTGGAGGAGCAGGTTTTCCAGGAGCTGGCCGAGCACTGGCTGGGGCGGTCCGACGCCCAGGCCGGTACGGAGGACAGGCTGTTCCCGTACGTCCTGCTCAAGTCGTTCCTCTCCTCGCACCGGGCCCTGTTCGCCACGGTGCGTGAGCGGCTCGCCAGGACGGGCCACCGCCTCCCCGACGGACACAAGATCGTCGACGCGCCTCCGGCCGACGTCGAGGCACGCACGCCCGAGGCCGCCTCCCTCCTGCGTCTCATGGAACTCGCCCGCGCCATCGACCGCGCGGCCGGCGGGGAGGACGGGCTGACCGTCACGTCCAAGCTCGCGGGACTGGTCGAGGAACTGCGCCGCATCGGCGTGGGAGCGGGCAACGTGCCCCGGGCGGTCGTCTTCTCCGAGCGCCGCGAGACCCTCGACTGGCTGGGCGAGGCGCTGCCTCCACTGCTGGGCTGGAAGAAGAAGGACGACGCCAGGGCCGCCGTCAAGGTGCTGCACAGCACCGGCGTCTCGGACAAGGTGCAGATGGAGTACGTCGACGAGTTCGCCCGCGCGGGCGGCGACGTCCGTCTGCTGCTCACCGGCGACGGCGCCTCCGAGGGCGTCAACCTGCACCGCCAGTGCCACCACCTCGTCCACTGGGACCTGCCCTGGAGCCTCATCCGGGTCGAGCAGCGCAACGGCCGCATCGACCGCTACGGCCAGACCGAGCCGCCCGAGTTCCGCGCGATGATCCTCGAATCGTCCGTCGAGGGCGCGCTCGACGACACCGACATCGCCGAGAAGGTCCTCGCCCGCGAGGCGCGGGTGCACGCCGTCCTCGGCGCCGTGGAGGCGGCGACCAAGGAGAACGACGGCGACCTGGAGGAGAAGCGCGTCATGGAGGCGCTGCTCAAGGGCGAGGCGCCGCAGGAGGCCGTCGCGGACCTGGAGTCCGTTCCGCTGGACGAGGGTGTCACCCCGGCGGACCTGCCGCTCGCGCAGCAGCTGAACGCCGAGTTCGGCGCGGCCGGCGACCCGTTCGAGGACGCCGACTTCGACTTCGACACGGACTACGACGGCGACGCGGGCTTCGACTTCGACGAGGCCCCCGACACCTCGGACACCCCGGGTGCCCCCCAGGAGGAGCCGGCCCCCGCCGCGCAGACCGCCGCTCAGGCCCCCCTTCACCACGTCGAGGAACTGCGCCTGTTCAAGGACCGCCGCGCATACGTCCTCGCCGGCCTCGCGGAACTGGCCGACCTGGAGCCCTTCCGCCTGGACACCACAGTGAACGGCACCGACCTCAGCTTCGACACCCCGGACGACCTCGCCGACCGGCTCGACGTGCTGCCCGCCGGCTACCTGCGCGACCAGGGCATCACCCGCCGGATGAAGCTCACGTTCAGCAAGAAGGACGCGGCCGACTCCCTGAAGCGGGCCCGCGAGGACGCCGATTCCTCCTCCCTGTGGCCGGACGCCCACTACGTCGGCGAGCTGCACCCCGTCATGGAGTGGATCACCGACAAGGTCCTGGTCCAGCTGGGCCGTCAGCAGGCACCGGTGATCCAGGTGGACCGCACCCGTCTGCCCGAACCGGTGTTCCTCACGCAGGGCGTGTGGTCCAACAAGGACGGTCGGCCCACGGTCGTCGCCTGGCTGGCCGTCGACCGGCTCGGCCGACCGGACGGGCAGCCCCGGGTCAGGGAACTGACCCGCACCCTCCTCGCCGACCTCGGCCTGGGCCCGGACATGCCCGACCACTTCGCCGAGGGCGACCCGGCCGCGCTCCGCCGCCACGTCCCCGAGGCCGTGGAGGCCACCCGCCGCGAGATGAGGCGGCGCCGCGAGGACGCGGAGAAGCTGGTCGACCGCCCCTTGCGCGAGTACGAGAAGAGGGTCGGCCTCTGGCGCGCCCAGACCCTCCCCGGGTTCAGCGGCGGTCGCACGGCCCGCGACCGCGCCGCCGAGAACCTCGAAGAGGCGGCGGCCCGACTCCGTACGACGGGCGAGCCGATGGTGCGTGTCCTGGCGGCCCTGGAGCCCAGCTCATGACGACGTCCCGGTCTCCCCGAACCACCACCACCGACACGATCCGGCAGGAGCGGCAAGCGTGAAGTTCGACGCGCTGACCAACGAGGGCGAGTACTTCCCGCCCTTCTACTTGGACGAGATCCTGCCCAAGCAGCTCAAGACCGGCCGCCTGAAGGAGTGGACGGCCGAGGAGCGCCAGGGCCGGCCCACCCCCCGCCAGGGCCTGCGGGACCTCACCGGCCCGTACCTCGACGTACGCCTCGGCGTGGGCGGCGAGGCCGAGAAGTACAACCCGCTGCCCGACGCCGGGGCGATCGCGGCCCAGCAGGCGGCGACGGAGGCCCTCAAGGCGCACACGGGCCAGGACGGGCCGCCCGCCTTCCAGCCCGCGACCGCGCCGCGCGTCTACGACGAGACCCCGGAGGGCGCCTGGCGGGCGGGCCTGAACGCCTGGCACACACGGGTCCTGAAAGCCCTCGGATTCACCCCCACCCCCGGTCACCTCACCGTGCACGGTGCTGCCGCTCCGGTCGCGGTCCCCGTGGCCCACAGCGAGCCCGGCATCGTCGTCCTCACCGGCGGCTTCGCCGACGACGTGGCCGCCACACGCGGTGACGGCTCCGCCAACCGCCTGGCCGTCCCCGTCCGGGTGGCCTCCGGCAAGACCCTCACCACGGTCACGGACCTGGCGGCCTGGCTGCTGTCCGCCGACGACGCGCCCCGCTACGCGCTGCTCCTCTTCGGCGGGATCATCGTCCTTGCCGACCGGGAGAACTTCGCGCGCGGCCGTCATCTGGCGGTCAGCCTGGAGGTGGCGCTGCCCCGCAAGGGCCTCAAGGGCGCGACCGCCGGCGAACTCGACGTGATCGCCGCGTTGTTCGGGGCTCAGTCGCTGCGTCCCGCCGAGGACGGCGGGGACGACGACATCGCCCGCCTGGTGGCGGAGTCCCGGGACCACTCCGTCGGCGTGACCTCCGACCTGCGCGAGGGACTCAAGAAGTCGGTCCAGCTGATCGCCAACGAGGTGCTGGAGCTGGCAGGCCGGAAGGGTGTCCGGCCCGACGACCTCCCCGAGTGGCTCCCGGGCCCCCTCGCCGACCCCGGCGCCCTGCCCCGCCTCCTCACCAAGGAGTCGCTCCGCTACCTCTACCGCATCCTCTTCCTCCTCTACGCCGAGGCCCGCCCCGAGCTGGACATCCTCCCGATGAAGAGCCCGGAGTACACCTCCGGGTACAGCGTGGGCCGGCTGCGCGAGCTGGTCGTCCAGGAGAAGCTGTCCAGCGCCTCGCGTGACCGTCACCACTTCCACGACTCGCTGGCGCTGCTGTTCGAGAAGGTCTTCACCGGTCATCCGGTCGCCGAGACGGTCACCTCACGCGGTTCCGCGGCCGACGTCGACAGTGAGACCCCTGAGCTGGCCGAGGACGACGGCTACGCGGGCGTCCGTATCGAGGCCCTGCGCTCCCGGCTCTTCGACCCGACGTCGATAAAGCTCGTCGACCAGATCATCGTCCACCCCGCCGACAAGGCTCCCGACGGCACGATCCCTGACACCGCCCGCCGTCTGGACCTGCGCCTGCGGAACAAGGTCCTGCACCAGGTGCTGCGCAACCTGACCCTCGTGGAGGGCCGGGGCCGCGGCGGGCGCGGCGGTTTCATCTCGTACGCCAACCTCGACATCAACCACCTGGGCGCGGTGTACGAGGGCCTGATGTCGTACACCGGGTTCATCGCCGACGAACCGCTGTACGAGGTCGCCAAGGGCGGTGACCCGAGCGGCGGCTCCTGGCTGATCAGGGCGAGCCAGGTCGCCTCGGGGCGCTACCCGAACGACGTGTTCGTGGGGACGGAGCGCGACCCGCAGACCAACGAACTGGTGCCGGTGCCGCACAAGGTCGACTCCTACGTCTACCGTCTCGCCGGCCGTGACCGCGAGACCAGCGCCTCGTACTACACCCCGAAGTCCTTGACCGAGGCGACCGTCGAGCAGACCCTGCGCTTCCGCCTGGACGAGAAGGGCGAGGTCGACCCCAAGGAGCCGGAGAAGGCCTGGATCAACGCCGCCGACGTCCTGAAGTGGCGGGTGTGCGAACCGGCCCTCGGCTCCGGCGCGTTCCTCAACGAGGCCGTCAACCAGCTCGCCGAGCTGTACCTGAAGCTCGCCGAGCGCGAGCGGGGCGTGGAGATCGACCCCGAGGACTACCAGCGCGAGCTGCAGAAGGTGAAGGCGTACATCGCGCTGCACAACGCGTACGGCGTCGACCTGAACGAGACGGCGGTGGAGCTCGCCGAGATCTCGTTGTGGCTGAACACGATGCACCGGGGTATGAAGGCGCCTTGGTACGGCCTTCACCTCCACCGGGGCAACTCGCTGATCGGCGCCGCGCGGAAGGTCTACCCCGGAAACCTGCTGAGCAAGGGCGGCTGGCTCGCGGCCAAGGAACCGTTGAAGCCCCGGCATGTGCCGCTGACGGAGAAGCTGAAGGCGCGGGAGGTGCACCAGTTCCTGCTGCCCGCGATGGGGTGGGGGTCGATCGGGGAGAAGGTCTCCATCCGGACGCTCAACAAGGGCACGCCCGAGGAGACCGTCAAGGCCGTGGTCGACGGGAAGGTCGTCGACTGGCTGGAGCCCGAGCTGGTCGATGCCCTGCGCAAGTGGCGGTCGGCGATGCGGCGCAACCCGAAGGGGGACCCGAGGCGTGCGCCCGCGCCGAAGAAGAAGGCGGCGCCGACTCCGCAGAAGCAGGCGGAGAAGGACGAGGCGCTGGGGCAGGGCGCGTTCGATCTCGGGTTGGAGATCTGGGAGCAGCCGACGCTGGGGATCTCCTCGGCGGCGGCGGGCAGTGGCGGCGGCAGTGGTGCGTCGCGGGTGACGGCGGCTGCGGCTCCGGCCAAGTCCGCGCAGGACGATGACGAGGAGCCCGGGGCGAGGACGCAGACGGGGCGGCTGATCGGGCTCGCCCGGCGGGTCGAGTACCTGTGGGACCTGGTCGTGATGCGGCTGAAGCTCTCCGAGCAGGAGATCTCGCGGCATGTGGATGTGTGGGGGGCGACGGCTCCCCGGGAGGGGGAGGGTGCTGCGGGTCGTCGTCCAGCGATGGACCGGGACGCCGTCCTGAAGGCACTCCAGCGGAAGGGCACCCCGTACTGGCGGCTCAAGCAGGTCATGGACGCGTGGTGTGCGCTGTGGTTCTGGCCGCTGGAGGAGATCGGGCTGCTGGACGGCACGGATGAGTTCGAGTACCGGCCGAACGGGGAGGACCGCACGGCTCTGCCCAAGGGGCACGCCAGGCGGAAGGTCGCGCTCAAGTCCCTGGACGACTGGATCGAGTTCGCCGAAGCCGTGCTCGGGCGGGTGGATGTGGACACCGGGGAGGGGCAGCAGGTGTCGCTGTTGTCCTTCGAGGGGGTGCAGGACCTTCGTGAGCTGGATGAGAAGGAGACCGAACTCGACGAGAAGATGACCGAGGCCACGGCGTGGTCCCGGCCGGCGGATCTCGGGGACGTCTTCCCTTGGTACGAGACTGTGCAGCGGATCGCGGTGGAACGGGGCTTCTTCCACTGGGAGTTGGACTTCGCCCATGTGTTTGCGGAGGGCGGGTTCGACTTGATGGTGGGGAATCCGCCGTGGGTGCGGCAGGAGTGGTTTGAGAACGAGGTTCTTGCTGAGAAGGAGCCGTGGTTCGTTCTCGGCGGCAAGGCAGCTGAGGAGAATCGGGATCAGAACGTAGCCAAGGTGTTGGTCGATTCCGAGCATCGATCGTTCTACATGGGTGAGCTGGGGACCGTGGCGGGCGTCTCGGAGTTTCTATCGTCGGCGGACACGTATCCGGAGCTGGTAGGGACGCGGCCGGATATGTACCGAGCTTTCATGTTGTTGTCGTGGCGTGCGACTGGAAAGCGTGGTGTGGCAGGACTGATTCACCCGTCCACACATCTGACCGGTACAAAAGAGGTCGCGCTTCGAAGAGCCGCCTACCGGCATTTGCGCTTTCATGCGGACTTCACTAACGAATTGCTCATCTTCGCCAAGCCAGTCAACAACAGCACCCATTTTAGCGTGAATGTGTACGGCAAGGACCAGGAGATCCGCTTTCAGCACATGAGCTGGCTCCTGCATCCGAGCGTGCTGGTGAAGTCTGTACGGCATGACGGTGAGGGCCCCGTGCCTGGCGTGAAAGACAGGGGCAAGTGGGACCTGCGCCCGCACCGGGATCGCATCATCACAGTGGATGGCGAACGCCTCGCCAGGTGGGCTGCCCTGACAAACGAGGATGAGCTGCCGACTGCTGGTCAGGCCAAGCTGCTATATCCAGTGACCGAGGCAGAGGAGTCAGCCATTGCAGCTCTTGCGAGATGGCCGCACCGGCTGGGTTCCCACGATCTGCGCGTCACCATCGGCTTCTACGAGACGACCGATCGCGCAGCGGGGTACTTCACTTGGGCACCTGGGCCAGTCGAGAGTTGGCGGGATGTCATCGTTCAAGGGCCCTTGATCAGTATCGCCACGCCGCTTCACAAGCAACCGCCCGAGGGCGGTTCAAAGAGCATGCGCGACTATGAGGCTTGGGATCACCGGAATCTTGCAGCCGATGCGGTGCCACGCACGAACTACCGCCCTCAGGGTGACCGTTCGCGATTCGCGGCAACCCAGGACAGGTGGATAGATCGCGAACGGCTCAGGCAGCTTTGGAGTGACCCGGCAGCCGTGGCGGCTGCGGAAACCGACGTCAAGGCAACCAACCCGGAGCTAGAGGGAGGAGACCTCGACAGAGCGGTCGAGGAGCTGCTGCTGGCGGCGAGCATGCGGCCGTACTCGGAGTTCTACCGCGTGGCGTGGCGAAGGCAGATTGCTTCCAACACCGAGCGGAGTCTGTTCGCGGCCATCCTTCCGCGCGGTCCTGTCCACGTGGACTTGGTGAACTCTATGGCGCTGGGCAGTGTCACTGACACTGTGCTCGCTGCTGGCTTCATGGCCGCTCTGCCGTTGGACTACTACCTGCGTGCCACTGGCCGCAATGATCTCCGCATCGGCGAGGCCAAGACGCTGCCTGCCCCCACCGAGGGCCACCCCCTCACCCCAGCCCTACTCCTCCGCACCCTCCGCCTCAACTGCCAGACCAACGCCTACGCCCCCCTCTGGGAGGAGCTGTACGACCCCGCCTGGCAGCAGGACACCTGGGCCGCCTCCGGAATCTGGCCCAAGGACACGCCCCCGCTCGCCGAAGGCGTAGGCCCCACCTGGACTCGCGACACACCCCTCCGCACGGAGTTCGCCCGTCGCGCGGCCCTCGTCGAGATCGACGCCCTCGTCGCCGTATGGCTCGGCATCAGCGCCGACGAACTCGTCGCCATGTACGACGCCCGGTTCCCCGTACTCCAGCAGTATGAGGAGAACATGTGGTTCGACGCGACCGGCCGCCGTATCGCGAAGGCGCACCAGCAGCACGGCTACGGGCAGCCCAAGGATGCCTGGAAGGTCTTGAGTTCACACGAGGAGTTCCCGAACGTCTACACACTCCCCGAGGGTTACACCGACCCCCTCTACCAGGCCCGCCGCAAGGCCGAGATGAAGGCGGCTCACGCCGAGTTCACCCACCGCATGCGCAAAGCGTGACGCACGAGAGCCCTGCCGCCCGACAAGGACCGGCAGGGCTCTCGCGTACGTACGACCGTCAGGCCTCCCCGACGAACCCCGCCCACGCTTCACGCGACACACGTATGACCGGCCCGGCCATGGCCTTGGAGTCCCGGATGTGCACAACTCCCTTACCGGCGGCGACCTCGACGCATTGACCACCCTCGGCTCCGCTGTAGCTGCTCTTGAACCAGGTGAGACCGGACGCGATGGTCGAGGACTCAGAGTTGTTCATAGCGATCCCAGCAACCTTTCGATGAAGTCGAACGACTCCCGCGACGGGAGAGCCTGCGATCGGATGATCCCATAGCGGGCGGCGGCGAGAGTCGTCTGTTCAGGCTCGGTCTGGAGGGTGCTGGTTCCCTGCGCCTCGGTGTAGACGAACCTCTTTCCATCCTTGCGTGTGGTTACCGTGAACGCGCCGTCTACGCCTGCGTTGTGCTCGCGATCAGTCGGCATGACCTGGATCTCGACGTTGGGTTTGTCGCCGATCAGTAGCAGTTGCTCCAACTGCCCACGGTGTACCTCCTTGCCTCCCCAAGGGTGCAGCAAAGCCGCCTCTTCAAGGACGAAGCTCAGTAGCGGTGCTGGCCAGCGGCTGAAGATGTCCTGCCGAGCCAGGCGGGCCGTCACGCGCTGCTCGATGGTCTCCTGGTCCAGGACGGGGCGCCGCATGGCGAGCACCGCCCGCATGTACTCCTCGGTCTGGAGCAAGCCGTTGAGCACATGGGTGTCGTACGCGAGCAGTTCGACGGCCTCCTTCTCCAGCTTCGCCATCCCCTGGAAGAACACCGGATACTGAGCCCGTTCCACCTGCTCCTTCCACACCGTCAGCAACCCACCCGCCCCCAACACCTCATCCGCCCGCTCGATCGTTTGGGGCGAGGGGATCCTCCGCCCCTGCTCGAACGACGCGACGGTGGACGCCGAGTACCCGATCCGCCGGCCGAACTCCTCCCGCTCCAGCTCCGCCCGTACCCGCAGCGTCTTCATGGTCTGCCCGAACGCGGTGACAACCCCCTGCCCGGACCTGTCCGCCCCGGCCTGCACGCCCGCCTCGCCGTCGCTCTCCCAGCTGTCCCCGAAGCTCACCGCCACCTCCTCGCCGGCTTCCACGGTCCCCGCCTCCGCGCTCGTACCCTCGGTCACCACTACCGCCTCCCTGGCTCAACGCCCGCCCAGGAGCGCCGTCACGCCGCGTGTCTCGTACCGCTACCGACAACGCGCGTACAACCGGCCCGCGTCGGTGCGTCACCAGTGGTCACGCTACGCGACCGGCGACACCGTTGTCGGCATGACGAACAAACCCGGCACCCCCACCCGCACCTCCCAATCCGCACGCTCTGCGGACCGGTTGGTCCCGCCTCACGCGCCCCCCGAGCGCACGTTCGAGATGCGCTTCACGTCCACCCCGCGTGGCGCCCGCCTCGCCCGGAGGCTCGCCGCGCATCGGCTCGACGAAAGATGTCGTATGCGAGCGAGAGGTGATATCGCTTCGATGTACCTTTTTCGATCCGCGGAGGTGTCTGACGTGTCTCGTACCGTGATCGACCTCGATGACGAAGCCACTGCCGAGCTGATGGAGCTCTACCACGTCAAGAGCAAGGCCGCGGCTGTCAGGCGCGCCATAGACGAAGCGGTCAAGCTGCACCGTCGCATGGCGTTCATGGACGCCATCGACAGCGGGGAAGTCGACCTGACGTACGACGCGAGGAAGGCCGACTGATCGGTGCTCTACCTGATCGACAAGTCAGCTCTGGCCCGCCGTGCGAAACCGGCTGTCAGAGGCGTCCTGGATCCGCTCGTCCAGAGAGGTCTTCTCGCGGTGACCGGAGCGGTGGAGATCGAGATCCTTTACTCGGCGCGCAACCCGACGGAGGCGGAGAAACTCCGCTACTGGCTCGCCGGCTTCGACTACCTGCCCTGCCCGGACGAGTGCGGGGACCGGGCCAAGGAGGTCCAGGCCCAGGCCACTCGCACGGGGAACCATCGAGCCTTGTCGATGGCGGATCTGCTGATCGCGGCCACCGCCGAGCGCCATGGTGTTCCTGTCCTTCACTACGACGAGGGCTACGAGCAGATCGCCAAGATCACCGGCCAGGCTCACGAGTGGGTCGTCCCTGCCGGTACCGCTGACTGAGCCGGGTGTCGTGGACGAGCCACACGACGGCCTCCTTCGCCGGACAGGGCCGACTGATCGTCCACCGCCAGGATCCTGAACGCGCGCCGTCCGATCCCGGGGAACCCACAGGCACTGTCAGTGGCCGGTCGTACAGTGGAGCGTGATCAGTCCAGGCGGTGACGGGTGCCGGGACACGGGAGACGGGGGCCACGGCGCGTCATGAGACCCACACTCGCCGCGCGGACGCTGCGCGACACCACGGTCGAGTATCTGACGACGACCTTCGCCCTGGCCGAGCCCGACACCCAGGACGCCCTGGAGGACTTCCTCACCGACCCGGCCGACGGCCTCTTCCGGGGCCCCTACCTTCGCATCCGGCGACCCTTCCGGCCGGCGGCCGACGGCTGGGAACGCCACCTGGAGTGGTTTCCGGCGCGCTTCCGGCCCTACGCGCACCAGGCGGAGTCGTTCGCCCGGCTGACCGGCAAGGACGGGCACCGGCCCGAGCCGACCCTCGTGACGACCGGCACCGGCTCGGGCAAGACCGAGTCCTTCCTCATCCCCGTACTGGACCACTGCCGCCGTGCGCGGGCGGCCGGGAAGGCGGGGATCAAGGCCGTACTGCTGTATCCGATGAACGCCCTGGCCGGTGACCAGGCCGGTCGCCTCGGCGACCTGTTCGAGCGCGACAAGCGTCTCGACGAGGTCACGGCGGGGCTGTACATCGGCGAGTCCTCGGCCGCGCGCGGGTCGGAGCCGCCGTACGGGCGGGTGATGGTCGACCGGGCCGAGATCCGCCGCAACCCGCCGGACATCCTGATCACCAACTACAAGATGCTGGACCTGTTGCTCCAGCGGCAGCAGGACGCCTCCCTGTGGCGGGACGCGGACCTGGCGTACGTCGTGATCGACGAGTTCCACACCTTCGACGGCGCCCAGGGCACCGACGTGGCCATGCTGCTGCGCCGCCTCGCGGCCGTGGTCGGGGCCGCCGAGAAGGGACGGCCGCTCGGGTCGATCTGTCCGGTGGCGACCTCCGCGACCCTCGGGTCCGGCGGCGGGGCGGGCGGGGCGCGAGCCATGCTGGACGTGGCCTCGCAGGTGTTCGGCGTGCGGTTCCCGGACGACGCGGTGGTGGGGGAGGACCGGCGGGACATCGACGAGTTCCTCTCACCGGTCGACCACTCGCTGCCCCTGCCGTCCCCCGAGGAACTGGCCGGCCTGCCGGACCCGGTGCGCACGCCCGGCGGCATGGACACCGTGGCGCGCGCCACCCTGGGCTGCGACACGGCCGACCCCCGCGAGCTGGGGCGGCGGCTGCTCGCCCACCCCCTCACACGCGCGCTGCTGCACACCAAGGACGCGCCGCTGACGGCCCTGGAGGTGCTCGAAGGGTTCGACGCCACGTCGGCCTGGCGCGCCGCCGCCGCGCAGGACCCGGAGCGGGCCGCCGCCGCGCTGGCGCGCTTCGTGGCGCTGATCTCCGTGGCCCGCGATCCCGACGCGCCCGCCGACGAGGAACGGCCCCTGCTGCTCGTGGAGACACATCTGTGGCTGCGGGCGCTGTCGCGGGTGCTGCGGTTCGTCAGCCCGGAACCGGTGTTCTCCTGGTCGGACGCCGACCAGGCCGCCCTCGCCGAGCAGAACCGCACCGACGCCGACCGGCGGGCGGTGGCGGTGGCCGCGCAGGAGGAGCGGCGGCGCAAGGCGCGTGCCTCGGGGCGGCTGCCGGCCGCCTACTGCCGGCACTGCGGGCGCTCGGGATGGTCGGCGATCTGCCCCGACCGCGATCCGCAGAACCTGGTGCACGCCCCGGACGAGATCTACCGGGCCAGCGCGGCGGGCGGAGCCGCCAAGGGCCGGGTACGGGCGATGATCGCGGCCACCCCTGCCGAGGCCGCCGAACAGGCCCGCGCCACACTCGCGCGCCGCGCCCAGCGCGGCCGGCGGGGCGCCGCGCACGACGCGACCCTGATGGTCCTGGAGGACAACGGCACCGCGCTGCGCAGACTGGAACCGGACGAGGTCCTCCGTGCCGACGGCGTGATCTCTCCCGCCCCCGACAACGGCGTCTACGTCTGGACCTGGTTCGAGAACCAGGAGCGCAGCGACTACTCCAAGCAGGACCGCTGCCCCGCCTGCGGGCAGGCCCAGGGCATCCGCTTCCTCGGTGCCGGTGTCGCCCCGCTGGCCTCGGTCGTCGTCACCCAGCTCTTCACCGGCGGCGAACTGCCGGCCGAGGACGAGGAGAAGCGGGACCGCCGCAAGACGCTGATCTTCAACGACTCGGTGCAGGACGCGGCGCACCGCGCCGGCTTCGTGGCCAGCCGCGCCTGGAAGTTCTCGCTCCGCTCGCTGATCCACGAGCAGCTGTCCGAACGCGTCCGCACGGACCCCGCCCACGCGGCCGACGGCGTCCCGCTCAACGAACTGATCGCCTCGCTGGTGAGCCGGGCCGCCGTGCAGGAGAAGCGGGTCCTCGCCTCCGTCGTCCCGCCCGACCTGCACGACGTGGCCCAGGTCAAGCGCCTGCTCGAAGGCCGCAAGCGCATCCCCGAGTCGACCTGGGAGCTCGTCGGCCAGCGCCTCGCCTTCAACACCCTGCTGGAGTTCGGCCTGCACTCCCGCCTCGGCCGCACCCTCGAACTGACCCGCACGGTCGCGGCCGAGGTGCATCTGCCCGAGCCCGAGAAAGCGGCCAAGGCGGCCGAGGCTCTGTTCGACGTCCATCAGGGGCAGCTCCTGCCCGTCGCCTCCGGTGCGGCGAGCGGACCCCCCGTCCCGGGAGACCCCGAGCGACTGCGCTACTTCGAGGGCTTCGTCCGCGGACTCCTCGAACACATCCGTCAGATCGGCGGCATCCACCACACCTGGCTGGACGACTTCATCGACGAGGAAGGCCGCACCCGCTACCCGGTCTGGACGGGCCGTCCCACCGGTATGCCCGCCTTCGGCCGCAACTCCGAAGCGCCGGCGTTCGTCCTGGTCGGCGCCCGCAGCGGAAGCACCGACTTCGAGCGGGTGGACACCCGGGACAGCTGGTACGTCGACTTCACCCTCCGCTGCCTGGGGCTGGACCGGCAGACCGCGGGGGAGTACCTGGCCGCGCTGTTCGAGCAGCTGGCCCACGACGACATCGGCGCACTGGCCCGGCGGCGGACCAACACCGCCGACAGGCAGCAGGGCCACGGGGTGTACGGACTCACAGCGGGCCATGTACGCGTACGCCCGCTGGACGACGAACAGACCCCGCTCGCCGTGCTCACCTGCCGGGAGTGCGGCTGGACGCAGACCGTGCCTCCGGAGCGCGCCTCGGTGTGGCAGGGCACGCGCTGCCCGCTCAAGCGCTGCGAGGGAGCCCTCGCCCGGCCGTCCGCCGAGGTCGGCGGCCGCGCGGCCCGCGACCCCCGCTCCAACTACTACCGGCGTCTGTACCGGGAGGCCAAGCCGTACAGCGTGGTCGCCGCCGAACACACCGGTGTCCTCAAGCGCAAGGAGCGCGAGGAGGTGGAGAAAGGCTTCCGGCGCGGCGTCAAGCACACCGACCCGAACGTCCTGTCCTGCACCCCCACCCTCGAACTCGGCATCGACATCGGCCAGTTGGAGTCGGTCATCCTGGCCTCGCTGCCGCCGTCCACGGCCGGCTACGTCCAGCGGGTCGGCCGCGCCGGCCGTGCCACCGGCAACGCCTTCACCGTGTCCCTGGCCGACACCAGCCCCCGCGCGCTGTACCACCTCGCCGAACCACGTCACCTGATCGCGGGTCCGATCCTGCCGCCCGGCTGCTTCCTGTCGGCGGGTGAGCTGCTGTGCCGTCAGTACACGGCGTTCCTGATCGACCGTGCGGCCCGGGGTGCCCTGGAGGGTGTCATCCCGCTGCCGGACCGGGTGACCCAGCTCGTCGGCCGGACGGGTTGGCTGAAGCAGTTCGGCAAGGCGACGGTCGGCCGCCTGGACCTCGCGGACGAGTTCCTGCGCCTGTTCCCCGAGATCGAGGGCGTGCCCGGATCCGGCGCCTCCAGCGATGCCCGCAAGGTGCTGCGGCGGTTCGCCGCGGAGAAACTGGGCCAGGAGCTGGAGGCCGCCGAGCGCGCCTGGCAGGCCGAGCGCGCCGAACTCGTCCGGCGCAAGGACATGATCAACGACGCGGCGGACGCGCTCCAGGAGTCCGTGGACGACGAGGCCCGTGAGAAGCGCACCCTGATCCGGGAGGCCACCGGCGTCAGCAAGCGGCTCCAGGAGATGGCCCAGGCCGACGCCCAGGGCTTCCTCGTCGAGCACGGGCTGCTGCCCAACTACAGCCTCGTCGAGGACGGCGTACGACTGGAGGCGATGCTCACCTTCAAGGAGCCCGTCCGCAAGGCGCGTACCGCGGCCGGGAAGCCGGACGCCGGGGACGCGCCCAAGACCAGGTGGAGCAGCGAACCGCGCGTCTACGACCGGCCCGCCGAGGCCGCGCTCACCGAACTCGCCCCGGGCAACGCCTACTACGTACGCGGCTACCGGCACGTCGTCGACGGCTTCGACCTCGGTCCCACCAGGAAGGGCTCACCGGCGGGCATGCCGGTCGGACTGCGCACCTGGCGGATCTGCCGCGAGTGCGGCCACGTCCGCACCGGTGAACGGGCCGAGCAGGACACCTCGCCCTGCCCGCGCTGCGGCGGCCACGGCATCGGCGGACGCAGCGCCGTCTTCCAGGTGGTCGTGCCACGCAAGGTGACCGCCCACGACAAGCGGGACGACGCCCGGATCGTCGACGACCACGAGAACCGGGTCCGGACCACCTACACCACCGTGACCGCCGTCGACGTCGACCGGCAGAACATCAAGGAGACCTGGCGGCACAAGAACAGGACCTTCGGAGTGGACCACGTCCGCGAGGCGGTCATCCGCCGCTTCAACCTCGGCAAGGCCCGGCACGGCCGCCCCAAGGACACCTACTTCGCCGGCACCGAGGTGGCCACCCCCACCGGGTTCACCGTATGCCCGCGATGCGGTGGCGCCACCGACCGGGAGCCCGGTCACAGCCCCACCCAGGACTCGCTCACCCAGTCCCTCCTCGGCCGCCCCGAGCTCGCACACCACCGGCCGTGGTGCCCCACCCGCCGCCGCGACAAGCAGGCCGCGCCCGAGGACGTGCAGGTGATCACCGCCACCGAGCACCGCACGGAGGCACTGCGCATCCTGCTCCCCGCCGCCACGCTCAACGTGCCCGAACGCCTCGCCTCCTTCTCCGCCGCGCTCCACCTGGGCCTCGCCCGGCGCTACGGCGGCGACCCCGCGCACATCCGCTCCGCCCCCGCCACCGAGCCCGACCGGGACAGCGACCTCACCCGCAACTACCTGGTGCTGTACGACGCGCTGCCCGGCGGGACCGGATACCTCCAGCGCCTGGTGGAGCGTGACGGCGAGGAGTTCCGGGCCGTCCTCGCCGAGGCCCAGGACGCGCTGCGGACCTGCCCCTGCAAGGACACCCAGGGACGCCGCGCCTGCCACCTCTGTCTCCTCGGCTACGCCCCGGAACGGGACTACAAGGACCTCGACCGGCAGGAAGCCCTGTGGATGCTCGACGATCTGCTGGGTGCCGACGGGCACAGCGGATGGGACTTCCGCAAGGAGTCGGCCGACGCCGAGATCCGGTTCGCCGCTCAGGCGGAGAGCGACCTCGAGCGCCGCTTCATCGAGGCCCTGGACCGCTGGCTCGCCGTCCCTGACAACGGTGCTGCCGCGGACCACGAAGAGACCCCGACCGGCAGACAGGGCAAGCAGTTCACCCTCACCCGGCCCGGCGGCGGCCGGGTCCGCTGGGAGGTCGTGGCCCAGAAGGACCTGCACGGCTACCGCACCCGCCCCGACCTCCTCTTCCGCCCGGTCGCCGGCGACACCACGAGCGACGGCGCGCCCCCCATGCCGATCGCCGTCTACCTCGACGGCTACCGCTGGCACGCCTCCTCCCGCACCAACCGGATCGCGGCCGACGCCGCCAAGCGTGCCCTGCTGCGCGCCGACGGCATCCTCGTCTGGCAGATCACCTGGGACGACGTGGTGGCCTGGGAGAAGGCCCTGAAGGCCCCGCAGGACGAGCCGGCCGAGGACGTGGACGAGCCTCGCGACCCGCTCGCACCCGTTGTCGCCGGCCCCGACGCCGACGCGGCCTGGCCGCCCTACGACGTGACCTCCCCCACGGGACCGGGCGCCATGGTGCGCAAGCAGTGGGCGAACGCACGACGGGATCCCTCCGAGGCCGACGCCCTCCTCTACGGCGGGGCGATCCCCTCCCTGCTGGGCTTCCTGCGTGACCCCCGGCTGAACAAGTGGCAGCAACTCGCCCAGCTCGCGGTGAGTGCGCCCGCCTTCCTCCGCAGGAACGACCTCGTCGACGCCGACGCGGTCACCGCGACCGGGTGGATCGAGGCCGCCGTCCGTGACGCGCCCGTCCCGGCCGTCACGGGACAAGGGCTCAAACTGCTCTCGCTGCAGGACGGTTCAGGGCTGCCCCTCGTCCTCGCCGGAGCCCAGCGCGCCGACGCCAAGGCGCTGCGCTGGAGCGCTCTCGCCGTGCTCGACGACCGGCCCGAAGCGGTCGAAGGCGACCGGCCCGACCACAGGCGCCGTTGGAAGGCCTGGCTGAGCTGGGGGAACATCATCCAGTTCCTCGACCCCACCGGCGCGGGTCAGGCCGACGGACTCGTCCTCGCCCGCTCCACGCTCGACACCTTCGACGCCTCTCTGCTCGCCGCCACCGCCGGTTCGGGTATGGGCCTTCTGGCCGCGCTGCGCGCAGACGCACCGGGCACCGGACTCGCCTTGCCCGAGGACCTCGACGAAGCCGAGGGCCGTCCACAGGGCGTCAACCCGACGGAGCCCGAGGAGCAGCCGGAATCCGGGACTCCGGAAGCAGTCGAGGGCATGACTCCAGTGGAGCGAACCGCCTGGCAACTGGTCGTCGAAGAGTTGTCCAAGTGGGGAGATCCCGAGGTCGCGGCGCTCGCCGGGCGACTGTCGGCCTGCGCAGACGTGCCGGCGGGCAAGGCGGGCTGGGATGTCGACGGCGTCTCGCGCACCATCGAACTCGCCTGGCCCGCCCATAAGATCGGCATCGTCCTCGGGGAGGACGCCGAGGACGCGGAGTACATGGCCCAGTGCGCGTCAGCCGGCTGGCACGTACGCGCGCCGGGTGACTGGGACGTGGCGGAACTCGCCCTGCTGCTGGGCGAGAAGGGGGGCGCGCAATGAGCCATGCGGCGGGTCGGCCGGGGGGCCGGGCCAGGACGCGAGTGCAGGTGGGGCTCCAGGCCCACGAGGACATCCGGCGCCGCGGCGGCGCCGTGGGGGACGCGGTCGCGACCTTCGTCCACCGGCTGCGGGCCGACCGGAACAACCGGGCCCTGCGCCGGACCTTCCTGCGGGCCGCGGGCGTCAACGGAGACCTCTACCTGGCACACGCCGACACCTGCATGGTCCTGCTCCTGTCGACCGACGGCGAGGACGAGATGCGGGTCCTCGCGGTACGTGACGGAGCCCAGGCCGGTGCCGAACTCGCCCGGCTCACCGTGGAGATCAACCCCGTGTCGGGCGCGATCGAGGTGGTCGACCAGAGCGAGGTCAGCGCCCAGGTCGTCGCCCTGCCGGACCGCACGGAACCCACTACGGACGACGCCCCACGCGACGGGGCGGTGAGTGCGCCCGCCGCACCGGACGCTCCTCGCACCGAAGTCGCCGCACCGGCGCCGACCCCCACCAGTCACCTCCGTACCCCGCTCTTCGCCCGTTACGACGACGAGCTCCTCCTCGACCTCGGAGTCGTCCGCTCCCTCCTGCCGGCACTGCGGAAGGTCTGTACCGACGAGCAGTTCGAAGCACTGCTCGCCCACAACCTTCCGGAACTGACGCGGGACGTCCTCCTCGCGCTGCGCGACCGCGTCGAACCGAAGGAAGTGCGGCAGTACATCACGGAGAAGTGGCGTGCCGAGGAGGACGTCAACCCTCGTGACTTCTCCCGTGCGGCCCAGCGTGCCGTGTCCCAGGCCGAGACCGACGACGACGCCGTACTCGGCGCGCTCGGCAAGAGCTTCGATGCCTGGAGGCTGTTCCTCCACCCCGAGCAGAAGCGCCTCGCCACCGGTGACTTCAAGGGCTCGGCGAAAGTCACGGGCGGTCCGGGCACCGGCAAGACGGTCGTGGCCCTCCACCGGGTGCGCCACCTGGTCGACAGGCTGCCGCCCGGCCACTCCCACGCGGTGCTGCTCACCACGTACAACACCAACCTCGCGCTGGATCTCAAGGAGCGGCTGCGTCAGCTGGGCGGCGACGGACTTCTGGCCCGCGTCGACGTCAAGTCGGTCGACCTGCTCGCCCGCGAGATCGTCCAGGAAACCCGGGTGGAGCTGGGCCGGCCGATCGACGACAACGCGGCCATGAACCTGTGGCACACCGTGATCACCGAGACGAACAGCTTCCAGTACGACGCCGACTTCCTGGACACGGAGTTCAAGCATGTGATCGTCGCGGGCGGATGCGACTCCTGGGAGACCTACCGACGCGTCACCCGTTCGGGACGCCCACGCGTCACCACCGCCCAGCGCCACGAGATCTGGCAGCTCGTGCTCGCCTACAAGGCCCACCTGGAGTCCCCGCCGCGGCAGACGACGTACGCGCTGATCGCCGAGGAGGCGGCCGCCATCGAACAGCGCCGGATGGCTCGCGTCGAGGAACAGGCCCGCTACAAGGGGGAAGTGGGGGGCCGCGACCTGGTCCACCGCGAGGCGGGCAGCGGCATGTGGCTCAAGCCGCGCTACCAGCACATCGTCGTCGACGAGGCACAGGACCTGTCCGCCTCGCACTGGCGCATGCTGCGTGCCATGGTCCGCAAGGGGCCGAACGACATCTTCCTCGTCGGCGACGCCCACCAGCGCATCTACGGCAACCGGGTCGTGCTCGGCCACCAGGGCATCGAGGTCCGAGGCCGCGCCTCACGACGTCTCACCCTCAACTACCGCACCACCCGTCAGATCCTGGGCAGCGCGAACCGTCTGATCGAGGGTGCCTCTTTCGACGACCTCGACGCAGGCACCGACACGCTCGACGGCTACCGATCCGTCCTCACCGGGCTGGCCCCGCAGTTCTGGCGGGCCCCGGACCGGCTCACCGAGATGAGGGCGGTGGCGACCCTCATCCAAGAGCGCCATGACGCCTACGGCACGCCGTACTCCGCGATGGCCGTGAGCGTGCCCGATGGGAGCTCCGCTCAGGAGTTCGCCAACGTGCTGGCCCGGGAACCCTTCAGCATCCCGGTGGTCGAGTTGAGGCGGGAGGGAGTCCGCGCCGACCTGGACGCCGTACGCATCGGGACCATGCACCGTTTCAAGGGCCTGGAGTTCCAGCGTGTCTTCCTCACCTCCATCGGTGAGGGCCAGGTACCGCATCAACGCATCGAGCAGTACCGGCTCGCCAACCCGGACCGCTACCGTCAGGAGGAACAGCGCGCCCGTTCCCTGGTGTTCGTCGCCGCCACCCGCGCACGTGACGAGCTGATCGTCACGTGGAGCGGTGAGGCCAGCCGCTTCCTTCCCGAGGAGGCCGACGAAACCGCGCACCGAGCCACCGACCTACTGAGACACGACGGACCGCCGTCCGATTCGTCAGGGTCTGCCGCTGCCTGACGGGTAGCGGTGATCGTACTGTCCAGGTCGCGGAGATCCGCAGCTGCGGGCGGCCACGGCCTCGGGTGACGCGGGCAGCCGCGTGCAGCAACCGGTGACGGAGCTTCTTCGGCTCGGCGGTGGTCGGAACCGCAACAGCGCCCGGCGAGAGGCTCAGGCTGATGATCGGCGGCAGCAGCCAGATCCCGGCGGTGCGCGCCGCCGTCTCGGAGGCGCTCGACTGCGAACTCGTTGGGGTGGAACGCAGGGCGCTCAGCGCACCCCGCCCAGAACCGGATCTGACGGGAGAACGTGCAGATCGCGCTGGATCTGCTGGTCTGGATGCTGATGCTCGCGCTGTCCGGCAAGGCTGCAGATGAAAACTCTCTCTCGGCCGTGATCAGGTCCTTCGGCTCATTCGTAGTCTTATTCCTCCGGTCCAATGGGTATCTCCACCGAGGTGGACACCCGGATCGCTTCGGCTCGGGAGGGGGCGCCGACTTCGTGATGCCTGTGCCCGAGGCTTACGGCCTGCCAGGGAGTCTGACCGACTATCTTCCCGATCCGTTCGAACCGGTCGATCGCTGGTTCCAGGCCCGCAACGCCTCCAATGTCCGCACCACCGTGAGGATCGTGCAAGACCTCTGCCCAGGGGCTGACCTGTTCGTCGACCCACTGGCCGGCGGCGGGAGTTCGGCTTGCGCCGCTCGGCTGCTCGGCGTCTCTTTCTTCGGCCTCGAACTGGACCCCGTACTGGCCTGCGTCAGCTTGGCCAAGTCCACAGCCACCGCCCGTCACGCACGGGCTGACCCCTTATGGCGCGTGACGCCCGACCAGGACGACCCGGTGGCCTCGTGCCTCGATGTGACCCGCCGACTGAGCGCCGGCACAGACCGGCCGGTCTCCCGTGCCGACATGCTCGACGACCTCGAACGCAACGCCCCGGCTCCCACGCTCCCGCTCGTGCTCTGGGCCGATGCCACACAGCCGGACGTCTGGGACGAACTGCACGCTGAGGCACGGCACGCCGTCCTGTACACGTCGCCGCCATTCGGCCTCAGCTCTCCCCGCCCGCAGGCATCTCCCGAGCTGTATGCGGACGCTGTGACGGCCCTCGCGTCGGCTGAAGCCGCCCGCGCAGAGTCTGGCCCGGCGAAATTCGCATCGTACGAGGAGCTCGCAGCCGATGTCGTCGTCAATGCGGCGCGGAGGCTCGGGCATGTCACCGCGGTCCTCGAACATGAGCCGGCCGACGACGGCTCCGATGCCCGTGAATCGACGGTCCGTCTCCTCCTCGACTCTCTCGGCAACCGTGTGAAGAGCCTTCGGATCCTTGAGTGCGGCGCTTACTCACGGCGCGGCATGTTCTCCTTGATCGTCTGCGAGGTGGTTCCTTGAACGCGCGCCGACCTCCGTACACGCTCACCGAACATGAGTGGCCGGCGTTGGCCAGGGACGCCCTCAACATGGCCGACGCGCACGCCCGCCACTCCCTGTCCGGCGGCTCCGTCCGCCGCGTGTCGGAGGTGGTCCACGGCCTTCTCGTCAACGGCAGATCCGACTACTTCGAAGCCGAGGCCACCTTCCGCGAGGCTCTCGCACAGCACACGGGCCAGCACTACCGTGCGGGCTGCTCTCACCTCACCTACTCGGCCTCGATCGCCCTGGACGTGGTCGCCAAGCATCTGCTGCCGCAGCAGGGCCCCATCGGAGTGATCACGCCGACCTTCGACAGCGTGCCCGCCCTTTTCGGCCGGAGCGGACTGGAGCTCTCCCCGATCCCGGAGCGCCGCGTCCTGCCCGTGTGCGACCTCGACTTCCTCAGCTCACTGCGGTTGAGTGCACTCATCATCGTCGCGCCGAACAACCCGACCGGCGCAGTGCTGCCGCCCGACCAGGCGCTCGAACTCCTGGAGTGGGCAGCGCGGAACGGCACCACCCTCGTCCTCGATACATCGTTCCGGATGTTCGACCCGGGCATGCGGCTGGACTTGATCGAAGCGGCGGACGGTATCGGCGCGGACACGGTGACGGTTGACGACACGGGCAAGACCATCCCGCTGCACGACACCAAGGTCGGAATCCTCTCCGCCTCCCGCGCTCTCGCCCCCCGGATCGGCATGATCTGCTCGGATGTCCTCCTCAACGTGTCCGAGCTGAATCTCAGGATGCTCGCGGCACTGCTGGAAGACGGCGGGCCGGACGGTGAAGTCGCCCGGGCGCGGGATGTCGCGGCCGCGAACCTGGCCCGCCTGGAGCAACGGTACGGTCTCGAGGGCCCGACGCCCGGCCCTGGCGATTTCCAACCGAGCGTCTCCTGGCTGCATTGGGGTCCACGACGAGACGCCGTCATCGAGGCCTGCCGGAGCCGGGCGATCGAGCTGCTCCCAGGCGACCGGTTCTACTGGGACCGTGTCGTCGACGACGGGGACAATCCGGGTTCGGAGTGGATACGCCTGCCGCTGCTGCGTGACGAGGAGTTGTTCAGCCGGGGCCTGGAACTCCTGGACACCGCGGCGCGGTCCGTGGGCGCTCAGGAAGAAGCGGTGTGAGCGGCGTGGCCCGGACCGTGCTGGTGACCGGAACCTCGCTTGTCGCGCTCGATGCTCTGCGACAGGTGGAGACGCATGGATTCGTCCTGCGAAGGCTCGAGCAGGACGAGATCACAGAAGCCGAGCTGCACACCGCGCTTCGTGGCGTCTCGGGTTATGTCATCGGCGGGTATGAGGAGCCTGAGGCGGCGCATTTCGAGAACGCCGAACTGCTCGAGGCGGTGGCATTCGTCGGCTCCGACTTCCGCGGCTTCGTCCCAGGCTGGCGGCGTGCCTTCGAGCTCGGCATCGCCTTCTCCTGCACCCCGGGGGCGAACGCCGACTCCGTGGCGGAATTCGCGATGCTGCTGATGCTGACCATGGCGCGACCGTTTCTCGGTTCGGTGGCGCGGCCGGGACCGGGCGGACTCGAAGCCCCCGAGTCCATGGGGCCGGCTGCCTTGGAACTGCGTGGCCTCACTCTCGGTGTCGTCGGGCCGGGCCGTATCGGCAGGCGGGTGGCCACGATCGCGTCGGCCGGGCTGGGTATGCGCGTCGTATACACCGGGCCACGCCGCAATGAGGAGTTCGAATCAGCCGCCTCCGCTCAGTACCTGGAGAAGCCGGAACTGCTCGCCGTCTCGGACGTGGTGAGCCTGCACCGCCCCGGTCCGGCCCGTGGGGAGCAACCGGAGATCGGCGAGATGCAGCTGGGCCAGATGCGGAAGGGCGCGCTGCTGGTCAACACCGGGCACCCCGACCTCGTCGATCCGGTGGCCTTGCACCGAGCCATCGAATCCAGGGGGATCCGGGTGGCGAGCGACGGGCTGCGGCGCACGCCCGCCTGGCAGCGCCTCGTTGAACTCGGGCCTGAGCGGTTCCTCTGCATGCCGCAGACCGGCTTCCACACCACAGCGGCTGACCTGCGCGCTTCCTTGCGGGCCGTCGAAGCGGTCTGCGACGTTCTGGAGGGAAGGGATGACGACTCCTCCGTCGAGAACCCCGGATACCGCGAGGCCAGGGTCGCGGCCGGCCGCGAACTGGGGCCGCGTATGTGAGGTCCGCTCACAGGACCCGGCTTGCCAGCCGCGCGATCGCGACGCCGTCGTGTTCGCGCAGCATGTGCCTGAGACCGTTCAGCGCGGGAGCCAATGGGGGCTGGTCGAGCCCCAGCCGCCGCACGCCGGCGGCCCACAGGTCGTCTTCCTCGGCTGCCGCTGCGAGCAGCCCGAGGCCGCGGCTGCCGTCCACCCGACGGTGCAACCGGCGCTGCAACGCCGGCCATCGAACGACGATCTCTGCGACATGCACCAGGAGACACGCGCGCTCCACAGCCGCCTCGGAGCGGGCAAGCGGCTCGTCAACCATCAGCGCCCGTTCATAGAGCTGCCAGACATTCAACATACGCTTCGCCTCGCGGATCGACGGCTCTTCCAGGGCGGCGATCCGTTCCATGAGCAACTGCTGGATTCTTGGATGCTGTTCGAGGGTGCGGACGGCCAGAACCGAGGTCCGCGCGGGCCTGCGCACGGTTCCAGTGCCACGCGCCGTCGTGGCGGTTGCCCCCGACCCCGGTGCGGTGGGAACGACGGCGTCGGCCCGCCCGGCGGTGACGTTCGGCGCGTGCGGGGCGATCGTCGTCGCCGGGGCCGAGCGGGCCGGAGGCAGGTGGGTGACAGCCTCCACGAATTTCGCCACTCCCTGCTCAGAAACCTGGGGAAGCACGACTGGCAGTTGCACGAGCTTGCGCAGGAACGCCCAGCCGGGACTGGGGTCTTGTGCGTAGACGCCCGGATCGGCACTTGTCGCTTCGGTGTAGGCGTCCAGATGGGTCGCCACCACTGAGGGGTCGAGGCCGAGGATGAACCGGGCACGCAGGCCGTGCCCCGTCGCGACGCCGCTCAGGAACAGGTTGACCGCCTCGAACACCTCCGCGGCGGTGTCGCTGCGACAGCGGTCGAGGTCGTCGACGAACACCACGAGTTCGTTCCCCGTGGCGGCCAGATCGGCCAGCAGCCGGCCGATGTCGTGTTGCAGCAGATAGAGCGAGCCGGCCGTAGCTCGGCGGAGCGGGTCAGCCGCCTGTCCCGCACCGTCCAGGACGTCGGCCGGGTCGCTTCCGTCGAGGATCGGCAGGCGGAGCATGGTGCCGGGGATGAATCGGGAGGCGCGGCCGAAGCAGTACCGGATGAGCGTATGGGTCAGGGCCACGAGCACGAAGGCGACGGCGACCACCAATGAGAGGCCGACGGCTGGCCAGGCGGTGCCCAGGACGTTCACGGGCCCGTCGAGCGCGGCCAAGCCGAGGAGGAAAGGCAGCAGCACGGCGACGAAGCCGATCCCGAGCAGCGGCGAGACGGTACGTCGAAGCAGCAGCCTGCGCAGCGCGAAGCGGTCGACGCGCTCCAGGTTACGGGTGAGCCAGTACCGCTCGCGCTCGCTGTCGCCGGGATAGAGCACCGGCGCCACCGCCTCGATGATCTCACTGGTCAGGCCGGCCCACACCTGCTGCCCCGACTGATAGAACCAGGGGTTGAACCAGGCGGTGACGATCCCCGCCCGATCGGTGTCCGCGCGCGGTGATGGCCGGGGCCGACCGTGCCTGCGGATCAGCCTGATGGCCTCGCGAGCGGTCATCGGGCGGTCGGGCGGAGTCCCGGCGGGACGAGTCGGGCTGGGCGCCAGGGCACGCACCATGGACATCAAGGAGCTCTTTCCGCTTCCCCATGGGCCTTCGATGCTGATCACGGTGGGACCTGCGTCGTCCTTTGCCGCGTCCACGGACCGGAACGCCTGGTGCGCCAGGGCCTCGGCGAGAGCGCCGCGGCCGAGCAGGTCGGTTCGGGCGGGGGCATCGGACATGCCCCAGAGCGTCACCGGGCCCGTCTCGATCGTCCGCACGGCTTCGCCCGTCCACGGATTCCACAGGCGCACCGTGCCGTCGTACCCGGCCGATGCGATCCGCGCGTCCCCGGACGGCGTGGTCCAGCTGGTCAGAGCCCAGACACCCGAGGTGTGCCCGATCAGAGGTTCGCCGTGCGTGGTTCCGGTGCGTGGCTCCCAGAGCCTGATGGTGTTGTCGTCGCTGCCGGAGGCCAGGCGGATCCCTCCGTCCGGGCCACGCCAGCTCGTCAGCGCGCCGATCCGTGCAGTGTGCCCGGTCAGTGCGCCGCCCATCGCAGCCCCGGTCTGCGGGTCCCAGGTGCGGACCATGGCATCGAAACCGGCAGAGGCGAGCGCGGGCCTGCCGTGGGATGTCGTCCACACCGCCAGCGCCCGCGCCCAGGCGGTGTGACCGGCCATCGGCGCACCGACCGCCGCTCCGGTCCCGGGATCCCAAACGCGCACCTGGCCGTCATCTCCTGCCGAGGCCAGCCGCGGCACGCCGTCGACGCTCCACGCCGCGAGGGCCAGGACCCAGGGCGCGCCCGACGGCCACTCGCGCAGAAGGGTGCCTGTCTCCGGGTTCCAGACGCGCACGACGCCGTCAGTTCCCCCTGAGGCGAGATGCCATTCGCCGTCCGAGTCCTGCCAGGATGCCAGGGCCGGCAGCCAAGCCGCCTGCCCGGGCAGCGGCGCGTGCAGCGCGGCGCCCGTGTCCGGGTCCCAGACCCGGACGGTGCCGTCGTCCCCGGCCGAAGCGAGCCGGGATCGCCCGTCCGAACGAGTCCAGCTCGTCAAAGCCCAGATTCCCGCGGTATGTCCGACCAGCGGCGGTCCCGCAGGGGTTCCGGACTCGGGGTCCCAGACCCGGATGACCGCGTCGTCCCCCGCCGAGGCCAAGCGTACGGCCCCATCCGCGCACGTCCAGCTCGTCAGTGCCCATTGACCGGCGACGTGGCCGGTCAATGGCTGCTTCACGTCATCGCCCGTCTCGGGGTCCCAAAGGCGGATCGTCCCGCCGTCCCCTGCCGTGGCCAGGCGTGCGACGCCGTGCTCGTCGGACCACGCGGTCACAGCGGGCATCCAGCCGAGATGGCCGGTGAAAGGCTCGCCTCCGGCGGAACCGGTCGCAGCGTCCCAGATCCGGACCGTGCCGTCAGCGGCAGCTGATGCGAGCAGTGTCCGTCCGTCCGGCGTGGTCCATACGGCGATCGCGCGCACCGCCGCCGTGTGACCCGTCATCGGCTCACAGACGGAGCGGCCCTCGGCGTCCCAGATCTGCACCGTGCCGTCCATCCCGCCGACGGCGAGTCGGGCGGAGCCGTCGGCGTTCTTCCAGGCCGTGAGCGAGTACACGCCCGTGGGACATGCCTGGGAGATCTCGCCTGAGGGTTCGCCCGTCTCCGCGTCCCAGAGGTGGACGGCGCCGCCGTCTCCGCCGGCGGCCAGTCGCACCGTGCCATCGGGCAGCCTGAGCACGGCCACCGCCCACAGGCCGCCTGAGCCGGCGACCAGTGGCTGTCCGATGGGCTCTCCGGTCCGGGCGTCCCAGAGCCGGACGGTGCGGTCCGCGCTGGCCGAGGCGAGCCGGACAGAGCCGTCGGGTGCGGTCCAGCTGGTCAGGCCCATCACCCACTCGGTGTGCCCGGTCAGGGGGCCGGCGACGGCGGTGCCGCGGGCCGGGTCCCAGATCCAGACCGTGTGGTCCTCGCCCGAAGAGGCGAGACGAACCGCTCCTGTGTCCTCCGTCCAGCGGGTGAGCGCCCCGACGCAAGCGGTGTGTCCGATGAGCGGGGAGCCGAGGGGTGTGCCGGAGCGCAGGTCCCAGACGCGCACCGTACGGTCCGCGCCCGCGGAGGCCAAACGTATGGCGCCGCCCGGCTCATGCCAGCTCACCAGTGCCCCGACTCCGCCAGGCTGCGGATCGAGCCATGGAATGCCATCCTCGGACGGCGCTACGACCGGCACGGTCATGCCAGCGTTCCCCTCGCGGTCAACAGGTACTGCCCGCAACGGGTGAAGCCGACGATCCGGCCGCCGCCGTCCAGGACTTCGGAGAGACATTCCCTCAGGGCTCGGCGCCACGAGCGGGCCAATACCGGATCTTGCCGTCGTACGGCTTCGATGTCCAAGGGCACGGCGCAGGCCATACGGTTGTCGCCGCCGCGGGGATGCACCTTCGGCCGGCCGCGTTCGTCGATCGACAGCAGCGGGCGCCACTCGCCGGGATCGTACGCGGTGTTTCCGGCGTAACCGGTCCGCTCCCGGTCGTGGCACGAGTCCATCGGCCAGGTCACCAGCAGCCGGTCCGACTCGTCGGCGAGATTGACTCCGTCGTCCAACGGTCCGTAGAAGTCGGGTACGTACGCGAGGACATCGACCCCGAGCTTGACCAGATAGAAGTAGGCGTTGCGGCTCACCAGCGGATCGAAGGTCCAGCGGGCGGAGGTGATACGACGCTCGAGGCACCAGGTGCGTAGGCCGAGCATGAGCGCATGACCTATCCCCGCGTCCCTGTGCTCGGCCGCGAGCATGTGCCCCCAGAGGAAGACCTCACGGGTGTCGGCGTGCAAGGCGACGAGGGACGCCGAGATGCCCACGAGATGCCCGTCGGCAAGGGCCCCGGCGACGTATCCACCGCTGTGCGAGACCGCGTTGAGTACTTCACCGGGGACGGGTGTGGAACCCGTGTCGATGCCCCACACCCGCCGTTGCAGTCGGTCCGCCGCCTCGAACTCCGCGGGCGTCGTCAACTCTCTGATCGTCAAGTCGGCAGTTGCCACCATCGGCATCGACTCGGAACCCACTGCGCCCCCCGAGCTGGAATCGAGTTCGACCGGGAATCCCTACCCTCCGCCCCAACCTTCATTCCCTTGTCCTGGTGAGCCGGCCGTGGAGCCGCAGCCCAGGCTGTTCGCTGCCCAGGTCGTGTTTGAGCCGCAGGTCAGCGACTCAGCGCACCTTCGGTGCGCGCCGGGGTGCTTCTGTCTGCCCTGACGGGGACTGATGCCGCGCCGGTGTGGACATCAGCAAGAAGGACGCCAAGGTGTGCGTCCGCACTCCGGGCACGAAGCGCCGGGGCTCGTTCACCAGCGAGACGACGGTGACGACGGTGACGACGGTGACCGGGTGGCCGTAGGTGGCCCCGCCGAGTGCGAGGCCGAAGCCGAGGGTGCCGGAGGTGGACTCGATGACCCGGGCGCCGGGCATGAGCTGTCCGCGTTCGCGGGCGGCGCGGACCCTGTGCAGGGCGGTGCGGTCCTTGATGCCGCCGGGGTTGTGGCCTTCGAGCTTGGCCCAGAAGCCGCAGCCGGCGGCGGTGAAGGGGGTGCCGATCCACAGGACCGGGGTGTCGCCGACCAGGCCGGCGGGGGTGTGCATGGGGCGTTTGGCGTCGGCCAGCAGTTGGGCGGGGGAAGTGGGCACGGCGATGCGGGTGGGGTGGTTCATGGCGTGCTTCTCCTGCGGCCGGCGCCTGGAAAGGAGGCCGGCCGTGAGTCGGGGAATGGGACGGAGACGATCGGCTGCCGCGCTGGGGTGGTGTCGGGGCGCGACGGCGGGTCGATCAGGTCCGCCACACGACTGAGAGGGCGCGTATCCGCGGGCGAGGGGGCTCCCCAGTGCTTCGAAAGCTCCGCCGGGAGTGGGCGAGGGAGCGGACAGCGGGCCGCGCCGGCTCGACTCCCGCGCGCATCGGGCAGCGTACCGAGCGCCCCGCCAGCCCGTTCACCGACGGGGCGGCAGTCGCCACGCCTCCTCCGGCGCAGATCGTGGGACCGCCATGTCTTCGCAGTTCAGCGGCGTGCTAACGCACATGACAACGGTCACCGATGCAGCCTTTGGTGATTCCCGTGCGCATGCGTTTCACTGCGGGGACCACACCTGTCCCGAGGGGGAAGACCTCAGCATGAGCGATCACGGCCACGGCCACGGCCACGAGGACGAGCATGGTCCGGGGCGCGCGCATGGCTCGGGACACGGCCACGGCGGGGGCGGACACGCCGGGCACTCCCACGGCGTCTCGGCGGACGCCGACCGCCGCTGGCTGACCATCGCGCTCTCCCTGATCACCGTGTTCATGGCCGTCGAGGTCGTCATCGGCGTCCTCGCGAGCTCGCTGGCCCTGATCTCGGACGCGGCGCACATGCTCACCGACGCCGCCTCGATCGTGCTGGCCCTCATCGCGATGCGGCTCGCGGCCCGCCCCGCCCGCGGTGGATTCACCTACGGCCTCAAACGCGCCGAGATCCTCTCCGCGCAGGCCAACGGCCTGACCCTGCTGCTGCTCGCGGCCTGGCTGGCCTACGAGGGCGTGCGCCGGCTGATCAGCCCGCCGGACGTCGAGGGCGGCCTGGTCCTGGCCACCGCGCTGGCCGGGATCGTCGTCAACGTCGCCGCCGCCTGGTGCCTGTCGAAGGCCAACCGCACCTCCCTCAACGTCGAGGGCGCCTTCCAGCACATCCTCAACGACCTGTACGCCTTCATCGGCACCGCCGTCGCCGGTCTGATCGTCCTGCTCACCGGCTTCGCCCGCGCCGACGCCATCGCCTCCCTCGTCGTGGTCGTCCTCATGCTCAAGGCCGGCGTCGGGCTGGTCCGCGAATCCGGCCGGATCTTCCTGGAAGCCGCCCCGGCCGGTCTGGACCCCGACGCCATCGGGGACGAACTGGCCGTCCAGCCGTCCGTCGTGGAGATCCACGACCTGCACGTGTGGACCATCACCTCCGGCCAGCCCGCCCTCTCCGCCCACGTCCTGGTCGAGCCGGGCGGCGACTGCCACGCCGTCCGCCGTGGACTGCAGCAACTCCTGCGCGAGACCCACGGCATCGGCCACGCCACCCTGCAGGTCGACCACCTCGGCGAGGATGCCGAAGCCGAGGAACTGCTGCAGATCACGTCCCACGCCGGAGATCCGGCCGAACACTGCGACGACGCCCACGGCCCCGTCCACCGGCCCGGACCGCACGAGCACTGAGGCCCCGGCCTGGCGCACAGACGGCGTCGCTGCCTCCGCCCGACAGGCCCGGACGGGCCCGCACCCGCTGGAAGAGACGCGCGTGCAGCCGGCTTCGGATGCCGTCGACCGCACGGGCGGGCCGACGAGGGCGACGGGGATCCGGTGCGCCGGCGTCGGGCGGCGATCCCGGTGGCCTGCTCACTTGCCGGATGCGGGATCGGCGTAGCGCAGAAGTACGCCCACGCCCTCGCTCAGCCGCAGCTCCTGCTCGGGCACCACGACCAGTTCGGCTCTTGTGCCGACGACGGCGCGGGCCAGGGCCGTGTCGGCCCGCTCCTCGCTGACCTCCCGTATGCCGTAGGAGCGCAGTTCCTGTTCGGCGAGGGCGAGTTGGCCGGGCTTCGGACCGATCCACAGGCGGAGCGGCGACTCGGGGTGGTCGTTGAGGAAGAGGGCCTTCACCTTGCCGCGTTGCAGCGCCGACACGGCGGGCGCAAGGCCTTCCGCGAACGCTCCGTCGCGGGCCCGCTCGGCGAGGAAGGCGTCCAGCAGCGCCCGGTCGTGCGCGGCCATGCGTCCCGTGAAGAGGCTTTCGAGGCACTGCTCCAGCAGCGCCCGCCCGGGCTCGGACTCGCCGACGCCCGTCACGGTGGTGACCCGCCCGCGCAGGGCGGCCGGGAGCCGGTTGACGAGGATGCCGCGGGCCCAGACGTCTCCGGCGACGATCACCGTCTCGACGTCGATGCGCCGTGCGTGACCTTCCAGCTCCCGGCCGACCTCTCCGGCGGCGCGGGCCCAGTCGGCCACCGGGATCTCCTCGTCCAGTCGGTGGCCCGGCGTGACCTTGGTCAGCGGCCACGCACCCGCCTCGGCCTCGATCCGTACGGTGCCGGTGGCGTCCGTCGAGTGACGGCCGCCGTAATGCACGTGCACCGCCAGGTACGGAATCCCCGGCGCGTGCTGGACGATCAGCGGCATGGTGTCCGGCAGCGTCCCGAAGTGCGCCGTGTCCCGGGCGGGCGGGGCGGGCAACTCGTCCAGCAGGGCCAGGTGCCCGTGGGCGGTGAACACGGCCTGACCGTGGGTGCCGGGAACGTCCGTGTCGCTGCCCACGGTGCCCGCCACCGCGGCGACGGAGTCCCGGTCCGCCCCCTCGGACATCAACGCGTCCCGAAGACGCCGCCAGCGCAGTCGTACGGCGGCATCGGGATCCTCGAGGGCGGCGTCGCGGGACGTGTCCAGGTAGACGGACGCGAAAGGACCGGGCTGCTTGTAGAGAGGTTCCAGGAAGGAGAGTTTCATGGCCACTCCCGAGTGGGCGGTCGGCGCCACGTGCCACCACGCGCCCGGGATGCCGCCGTATCAAGACACGTTCGGGGTGGCGTGCCGCGGCTCTTCCAACTCCAGGATGCGCCTGCCTCACGAACCGTGCCGCTCGCCGCGCGCCGAGCGCCGAGCGCCGAGCTGGGCTTCCCGCGTGGGCGCGGCGCCCCGACGGGCCGCTATTCGACGGGAGAGATCAATCCGTAATGGCCGTCGTAGCGGTGGTACAGGACGTTTCCCCGCCCGGTGGTCGCGTCGGCGAAGAACACGAACGGGAACCCGGTGAGATCCAACCGCTGTTTCGCCTCGGCCACGCCCATCCGGGGGGCGGGAAGCTCGCTCAGGGTCAGCGGCACGTCCACGGGGCCGACCAGGTCGGGCTGTGGATGGATCTGGGCGAGACGGTAGCCCGTCGGGCCCGCCCGGTACAGCACGCTGTCCTCTCCGGTACCCAAGTCGGTGAAGAGGTGGAAGTCGTAGTCCATCGTCTCCAGCTCGAAGGCCGCCTCGTCGGGCGACTCCAGGGCCAGCGAGAAGGACTTGTGCCGTACGACCTCCCGCTCCTCGGCCGGGCGCGGGAAGTAGTCGGGGCGGTGAGTGGGCTCGCTGCCGTGACGCCACTCATGCGGGCCCGGCACGGGTGTCTTGCCCCGCCGGGCCTCCCAGTGCTCCTCCAGCCGCGTCAGCCGCACGGCCAACCGGTCCTGCAACAGGTCGACGGCCTCGTTCACGTTCGTGGCCGCGACGTGCGCGCGAGCCGGACGCCCGTTGACGTCCAGGTTGGCCTGGGCGATCGCGGGCCGCTCCATGGCGGGGTTGGCCATGTGGGTCAGTCTGACGCGGGCGTACAGAACCGGTTCCCGTGTCCGGCCGGTGAGCGCCCGGACCTTCTCCTGCGCGTATTCGACCGCTCCCGGCGGCATCCGCCCCTGGGTTTCCACCTGGATCTCGGGAGCCCGCTGTGGTGCCGATCGCTTCATGGCAGCCTCCTCACGCTGTATGCCCCGCTCTCCACACTCGCGCTCATCGGGCCTGTCCGCACGGCCGGCCGCGGTCCTCCTCGGCCTTCCCCGCACACATGTCGAGAAAAATGCCCGATTGGTATTGACTCGCGCCGAATGTCGGCCATCATGGGAGATAGACCACAACACCGAAAGAGCCACAAAACCGGTGAGGACGTCTAGTCGGCGGAGTGACTCGGACAGGATGTGGTTCAGGCCCCCGGCAAGCCGGCGCGATACCGAGGCAGCAGTGACGACTGACGCTTCAGGACACGTGCAGCACTACCGGGGACTGACTTTGTTCGGGAGCCTTCGCTCGGGCATGGCCCGGAGCGAAGGCTTTGCCGTGCCCGCCCCCTCGAATCAGGGGCGGCGCAGCCGGGCTCGTTCCTCGGGGGTGAGCGGCACGGACGGTGGCCCCGGGTCGGTCAGTCTGGCGTACAGACTGCGGCACGCCCGGTCCTCGTCGTCGAACCGCTCCAGGGTGGTGCGGACGCCGCGCTGCCGCACGCCCACCACCCAGCCGCCGTCGTCCTCCTCGAGGCAGAGACGGTCCTCCGGCCGGGGCGTGCCGGGCGGGGCGGGGCAGCCGGCGATCTCGTACAGCCCGGCGGGGACGCCGGCCGCGTGGAGCGCTTCGCACAGTTCGCGCCGATCCATGCCCCGGCCCTTCTTCTCCGTCCCGTGTCAGTTGGCGCGTTCCAGGTTGCCGTTCTTGACCAGGGAACCCACCGTGGCGCCGGTCTTCACGTGCGGGCAGTAGGTCGCCTGCGCCGCGACAGAGGTCACGTACTGCGTGCCCTGACCCGGCTGCTCGAAGCCGGGGGCGGCCGGGCCGGCGCAGACCAGCGTCGGCTTCTTCACCCGGTACATGGCGTAGTCGTACGGGTGACGCGGGTCCTGGGTGTTGAGGGCCGACGGCGGGATGGACCGCCTCCCGTACGCGTCGCCGGCCGGTGAGAGGAACTTGCCGAACTCGTTGCCGAAGCGGTCCACCAACTGGCCGACCTTCAGGGTGTACTCCTCCGCGAGGGGCGTGCCCTGGGCGTTGTGGTCGAAGCCGTCGTCCGGGAGCAGCGAGTACTTCCAGTCGCCCTGGCCCAGGTCCGCGCTCGGGTCCCACCACTTGTTCAGGAACTCCACCGGCGTCAGGTTGCCGAACCGGTTGTACCCGGCGAGGATCCGGCCGAGGATGCCCTTGGTGGGCAGCTTGGCCGGGCCGAACCGCCAGTCGTTGCACACGAAGGGGGTGTGCGCGAACGGGTAGGGCGAAGGCACCAGCCCCAGACAGCGCGTCCGCGAGTCGTCCCGCCCCGGCCCGCCGTGCGGCAGCAGCGCCGGGTTCGTGTCCGAGCCCGGGTAACCCAAGTCGTCCGAGTCGCCCACCCCTCCGGCGGCCTTCTGCTGCTGGTGCGTCACGGGCCGGTCGGCGGTCCGGTCGCGGGTGTCCGCGGCCGCCGGTGAGGGCGTGCTGAGCAGCACGGACCCGGCGAGCCCGGCTGTCGCGGCCATGGCCGCACTCCATTGACGGAACGTCACTGATACCTCCGCAAGATTCGTCCCCGAGGAATCGGAAAGTCATGAATCATCACAGAGGGTCACCGCGACGGCGGCAATCGGGACAGGGCCGAACGGCGCAGCCGCGCGGGCGCTGTCGCGGAGCCGCAGCGGCCGTCCCGCGCTCACGCGCGCCCTCAGGAGAGCGGGAGACGGGCCCACACGGTCTTCCCGGAGGGTGGCCAGGGTTCCCATCCCCAGCTCATGGCGAGGGCTTCGACGAGGAGCAGGCCGCGGCCGGATTCGGCGACGGGCTCGGGTGCGGATGCGCGGGGCCGGGGCGCGCGGTCGCCCCTCGCGTCGGTGACCTCGACACGGAGGGTGCCGGCGTCGGACGCCTCGACGGTGAGCGTGAGCCGGAATCCGCGGCCCTGAGCGCGGCCGTGGGTCACCGCGTTCGCGGCCAGTTCGGCGACGACGAGCGCGGCGGACTCGCTCACCGTGCAGGCCGGCGGCCACCCCCACGCGTCGAGCTGCTGCACGGTCAGCAGACGGGCCAGGCGGGCGCCGCGCGGGGTGGAACTGAGGGGCTGGCTGAATCGAAGGGGGGAGATCTGCGTCTTCACGTCACCGAGCGTGGTCGGCTCGCTCTACTCTGACCAGCACATCCCTCAGTACGGAGGGTGCCTGTACCGACACGGAAAGTGCCGTGTGCGGGGTGTCGGCGGTGACCTGGGAAAGGGGGCAGTCGTGTCCGAGGCGGTGGGTGAGACGCAAGGGGCCTACGACGAGGCCGAGTTGAGCGGTGACCTGATGCGGGCGGTGGGCAAGCAGGTCAAGCTGCTCCGGGAACGGGCCGGGTTCACGCAGCGGGAGCTGGGGGACCGGCTCGGGTACAGCGAGGACCTCGTCTCCTCGCTGGAACGGGGGAGGCGGACGCCGCAGCGGGAGTTCCTGGAGGCGGCGGACGAACTGCTGGGGGCGGGCGGGTTGCTGCGCGCCACCATCGAGGACGTCGAGCGGGCCAAGGCGAAGGCGCGGGTCCGGCATCCGGCCTGGTTCCGGGACTATGCGCGGTTGGAACGGGAGGCCGTTGAGATCAACTTCTACAACTGCCATGACGTCCCGGGCTTGTTCCAGACCGAACGACGGATTCGGGCCTTGTACGAGATGCGCAAGCCGTTGCTGGAAGAGGAGTTGGTGGAGCAGCGGGTGGCTTCTCGGCTGGCACGGCAGGACATTCTCACCCAGTGGCCCCCGCCCATGATCACGGCTGTCGTCGAGGAGGTGGTCTTCCGGCGTCCGCTGGGCGATCGGGACGTTCACAGGGAGCAGTTGGACCAACTGCTCCGGCTGGCCCGGCTGCGCAACGTGGAACTGCAGGTGATGCCGACCGAACGTACCCAGCACGCGGGGATGGGCGGCTCCTTCATCTTGCTGACCCCCAAGGGGAAGCCGCAATTGGGATATGTCGAGGCGCAGAGCTCCAGCCGACTGGTCACGGACGCCGAGGAAGTCCGAATCCTGGCCGCACGGTACGGAAGCATCAGGGCGCAGGCGCTTACGATGCAGGAGTCCCTTGCCTTGATCGAGAAGATGGTGGCAGAGCTATGAGTGCTGCGGAATCCGCTCCCCTCGCCTGGTTCAAGAGCAGCCACAGCGGCAACGAAGGCGGCGAATGCCTCGAAGCCGCCGTCACGCCAGGCGCCGTCCACATCCGCGACTCCAAGGTGCCGGCCCGAGCCCAACTCGCCTTCCCCCGCTCGGAGTGGGCCGCGTTCGTGCGGTACGCGGTGCGGTAACGATTCGAGGTGGACCTCTACTTCGACCCGGTGCCTCTGCTCGGGGAGGCACGGGCGGTGTTCCAGGGGCGGTGGGCGGAGCGGCAGTGGCTCAACGTGCCCGGCCCGTTCTACGGGGCCGTTACCGACAACTGCGGCACCGGACGGATCCACGCCCCGGAGCTCGTGCTCTACGAGGGCGAGCATTTCACCGAGTACGTCTACCGGCAGCCACGGACGCCGGAGGAGTTGCGGCATCTGGTGGCAGCCGCGGAGGACGAGGTGCTCTCCGGCTACGGCTGTGACGGCGATGCCCACTGGACGCCGGAAACGGTTCGGGAATGGTGGCGCGACCGGGCCCGGATCGTGGAGTACCTGGCGGCCCGGCGCCACGCCTGGGAGGCGGACGACGAGAGGTCGGGCCAGGGCACGGCCGCCGCGGCGGACGACTACGCGGAGTACGTGGACGGCGAGTTGGCCGCGCACCTCCGGGTCTACCTCTTCTGGCTCGACGAGCGGCGCTCTCCCACGGCCGCGGACCGGCTGCCGCGGCTCTGACGGTGCGGGGCGGCGCGTCAGGACGACGGTGACGGTGGGTCCGGCGTCTCGGCCTGGTGGCGCCATCCCGTCGACACGCTCGGCGGGATCTTCGTCGTCAGGCCGTCGGCCTTGGTGAAGGCGAGGCTCCGGTTGTAGGCGCCGCCGCCGCAGTTGTCGGACTGGTAGGTGAGGCGTACGTCGGAGGAGGCGTCGATCACGGGGCTGTCGCTTCCCCGGCGGGTGACCCGGAACCGGACCGGGCCGCTGTGCGGATCCGCGTCCTCGGGGAGGCGGAGGTGCACTTGGGTGAGGTCCTCCTGCTTCAGCTCGCCCTCGGTGCACCTGCCCCGTGCGCACAGCTCGTACGAGGCTCCGGCGAGGCCGGTGTACCCCTCCTGGAGGAACATCAGGTGGATCTCGGACTCGACGCCCCAGCCGGCGCACGCCTGCTGGGAGTTGGGGGTGCACGCCGACGCGGCCGCCGCCGCGGCGGACACGACCGCGAGCACGCCCGGTCCGATCCTTCGTCCCACCATGGTCCGCCCCCTCCCGAAGGTGCCTTCCCTGCCGACATGGTCCCGTGCGACCGCCCCGGCGTCGATGCGGCCGTTCGTCGGACCTCGCTGCGGGAGCGCCCGTCAGCCGGGCGAAAACCATTGGCAGTCGAGGACGTGCGGTGCGTACGTTCCTCTTGTTCGAAGGGGGGACCCAGTGGCGAAGCTCAATCAGATCATCGCTGTCGAAAAGGGTGTCAAGAGCAAGTCGGTGCAGGATGTCACCGCGGCTCACCAGAAGGTGCAGAAGCCGGCTCTGCTGGCCGGTATCTCGCGTACGTACCAGCCGAAGGACGAAGAGGGCGAGCAGCTGCCGCCGGAGTCCACGCGGGTGCAGGTCAAGGCCGAGGACGTGCTGCGCGAGATGGCCGCGTCGCTGACCCGTCTGTTCGACGTCACCGCCACCAAGGACTGGGCCAACTGCACGGCCCGCGCGGACGTCTCCGTCGACGGGCGGACGGTTCTCGCGGAGGTCCCGGTCAGTCATCTCCTCTTCATGGAGAAGCAGCTCACCGACCTGCACGCCTTCGTGAAGAAGCTGCCCGTGCTGGACGCCGCCGAGTCCTGGTCGCTGGACGCGTCGACGGACTGGTGGAAGACGGACCCGGTCCGCACCATCCGCACGAAGAAGGTCCCGCGCAACCACGTCAAGGCCGAGGCGACCGAGAAGCACCCGGCGCAGGTCGAGGTGTACTACGAGGACGTGCCCATCGGGTACTGGACGACCGTGAAGTTCTCCGGAGCGCTCCCGGCGCGGCGGGTCAACGAGCTGGTGGAGCGGATCGAGAAGCTCCAGCAGGCCGTCAAGTTCGCCCGCGAGGAGGCCAACGGCGCCGAGGTCGACGACCAGCGCGTCGGTGAGGCGGTGTTCGGCTACCTGTTCGGCTGATGCCGCAGCCCGCCCCCGCCCGTCACGGGCGGCGGGCGGCACACTGATCGCCCCCGCGTGCGAGCGCGGGGGTGCGCCCCTGGCGCGGGCCGGATTGAGGACCGGCCCGCGTGACGAGCGCAAGCTGAAACTGACGTTCAGCCTGAAGACGCGGTCGACAGTGGAGGTTCGAATCCTCCCCCCGGCACCCGCACCACCACGGGCCGGGGTAGCCCAATCCGGAAGAGGCGGGCCGCTTCAATCTCAGACTCTCGCTCAAGCTTCAGCATTCGCCGCCGATCGCCGGCGCGACCGGGGACGGACGAACGCCGTCGGATGCGAGTTCGACTCTCGCCTGCACCTCTCGCGGTGCGGTAGTTCAAAGGAAGAACACGACGGCCTGATGACTGATCCGTCCTCTTAAACGCCGTCGGCGTACGCAAATGGGTGGCATCCCCAGAGGCCCGGGAGCTGGATACGCCTCCCGGGCCTCGCCACGTTCCCACGCGCGGTACGCATGAAATGCCCATGACGCGTTCACGCTAATGAATCCCCGGGGTTACCGTGTCCGCCATGACGGGCATATTCGGTCACCGGCGATGGCTGCGGCGGCACGTCGGGTTCGACGGGCGGGCCGGGCAGGCGGCGTTCGAGGCGCTGCACCGGGCCTCCCTCGCGGCCCCGGCGCTGCGCGGGGGGCTGACCGAGGCGTCGGCCGGGGCGGCCGCGCGGCATCTGCGGGAGCTGCTGGGGGTGCCGGCGCTGGCCGTCACCGACACCGGGCGGCTGCTCGCCTGGGACGGCGCCGGGAAGCACCACGGCGCGACGGCGGTGGAGCTGGCCGCGGACGTGCTGGCCGGCGGCGGGACCGCCGTGGTGAAGGCCGACCGGGTCTGGTGCGGCGAGGTGGGCTGCGAGCTGCGGGAGGCCGTCGTCGCGCCGCTGGTGGTGGAGGACCGGGTCGAGGGCGCGCTGCTCGCGTACGCCCCCGGCGTGTCGGCGGGCCTGGTCCGGGCGACCGGCGAGGTGGCCCGCTGGACGTCCGGGCAGCTGGAGCTCGCGGAGCTGCACCGCTCCCGCACCCGCCTGGTGGAGGCCGAGCTGCGGGCGCTGCGCGCGCAGATCTCCCCGCACTTCTCCTGCAACGCGCTCACCGCGATCGCCTCGCTGGTGCGCACCGATCCGGAGCGGGCCCGCGAACTGCTGCTGGACTTCGCCGACTTCACGCGCTACTCGTTCCGCCGCCACGGCGAGTTCACGACACTGGCGGAGGAGTTCCGCTCGATCGGCCAGTACCTGGTGCTGGAGCAGGCCCGCTTCGGGGACCGGCTGCGCGTCGACGTGCAGGCCGCGCCGGAGGTGCTGCCGGTCGCGGTGCCGTTCCTGTGCGTGCAGCCGCTGGTGGAGAACGCCGTGCGGCACGGTTTCGAGGGCCGCACCGGGCCAGGGAAGATCACGGTGCTCGCCTGGGACGCGGGCGCCGAGGCGCACATCACCGTCGAGGACGACGGGGTGGGCATGGACCCGGAGGAACTGCGGCGGATCCTGACCGCGGGCGGCGCCGGAAGGTCCGGGTCCGCCGGGTCGGGGGGCGGCGTGGGGCTGGGCAACGTCGACGCCAGGCTGCGGCAGGTGTACGGGGACGCGTACGGGCTGGTGGTCGAGACCGCGCCCGGCGCGGGCACCAAGGTGCGCATCCGCGTGCCCAAGTACCGGGCCGGAGTCACGGCCCCGGCGGGGGCCGGGGAACGGCCGGGCGAGGGGTTCGGCTCGCTCAGGTGAGCGGCACCCCTTCTCGTATGTGGCGAATGCCACACGTGCCGGGAGATTGACCCGGTGTGCGGGAAATGTACACACTCACCCATGCTGCGCATCCTGGTGGCCGACGACGAACCGCACGCCCTGGAGGAACTCGTCTATCTGCTCGGCCTGAATCCGGGCGTCGGCCCCGTGGAGTCCGCGGCGGACGGCGCCGCCGCGCTGCTGGCGCTGGACCGCGCGCTGCGCGAGGACAAGCCCGTGGACGCCGTCTTCCTCGACGTGCGCATGCCCGGACTGGACGGTCTTGAGGTGGCCAGGGTCCTGTCCCGGTTCGCCGAGCCGCCGCCGGTGGTGTTCGTCACCGCCTACGACGACTTCGCCGTCCACGCCTTCGAGGTGCGCGCCCTGGACTACCTGCTCAAGCCCGTGCGCGCCCAGCGGCTCGCCGAGACCGTCCGGCGCATCGCCGAGCGGCGCGCGGAACCGGCCACGGCGTCCCCGTCCACGGCGTCCCCGGCGGCCATCGCGCCGAACCCCGCGGCGCCGGACCTCGCGACGCCGGAACCCGCCACCGCGACGCCCGCCGCCCCGGCCCCCGCCGCGTCCCCCGCCCCCGCGCGGCCCGCCCCCGCCGACGACGAGACGATCGCCGTGGAGCTGTCCGGGGTGACCCGGTTCGTCCGGCGCTCCGAGGTACGGCACGTGGAGGCGTGCGGCGACTACGTGCGCCTGCACCTGGAATCCGGCAGCTGCCTGCTGCGGATGCCGCTGTCCAGCCTGGAGGACCAGTGGCAGGACGCGGGGTTCGTGCGCGTGCACCGTCGGCACCTCGTCGCCACCGGCCACATCGAGGAACTGCTGGCCGACTCCGGACGGCTGTCGGTCCGCGTGGCCGGCGTCGTGCTCCCGGTCAGCCGCCGCAGCAACCGCAGGCTGCGGGAACTGCTGCTGCCCCCGTCCGGCCCGCCGAGATCACGAGGGACCGCCGATGGCTGAGCCGGCCCCGCGGGTGACCGTCACCCACCCGCGCACCCGCGCCGCCCGCCCCGGCCGGCGCGACGCCGCCGTGCGCGACGTCCACGAGCAGACCCCGCTCGGCGAGGTGTACGTCAAGGCGCTGATGCGCACCCAGCTCAGGCTGGCGCTGCTGGTGTGCGGCGCGGTCGGCCTGCCGCTGGTCTGTCTGCCGCTGCTGCTCGGGCACCCGGGGGCGGCGCACTCGGTGCGGCTGTGGGGGATCGGCCTGCCCTGGCTGATCCTCGGGCTGCCGGTGTACGCGCTGCTGGTGGCCGCCGGCGCCTGCTACGTGCGCCGCGCCGAGCGGCACGAACGCGACTTCGTGGAGCACGTCCACCGCTCATGAGCACACCCGCGAACCTCACCGCCGTCCTGCTGGTCGTCGCCCTGACGGTCGCCGTCGGCGCCTACGGCCTGCGGGCCCGCTCCACCCCGGACTTCTACGTCGCCTCCCGCACCGTATCGCCGCTGCGCAACGCGTCCGCGGTCAGCGGCGAGTACCTCTCGGCCGCCTCCTACCTGGGCATCGCCGGCCTGCTGGTGGTCTACGGCTCCACCATGCTCTGGTACGGCATCGGGTACACGGCCGGCTATCTGGTGCTGCTCGTCCTGGTCGCCGCGCCGCTGCGCAGGTCGGGGGCCTACACCGTCTCCGACTTCGCCGAGGCGCGCCTGGGCTCCCTGGCGGTGCGGCGGACGGCCACCGCCTTCGTGGTGCTCATCGGCTGGCTCTACCAGGTGCCCCAGCTCCAGGGCGCCGGACTGGCCCTGCACGCGGCCGTGGGCGCGCCCGCCTGGACGGGGGCGGTGCTGGTGACGGCGGTCGTGCTGGTGAGCGTGATCGCCGGAGGCATGCGCAGCGTCACGCTCGTGCAGGCCGTCCAGTTCTGGGTGAAGCTGGCCGCGCTCGCCGTCCCGGCAGTCGCCCTGCTGCTCGTCTGGCAGGGCGTCTGGCATCCGTCCGGCAGCCCGCCCGCCGCGCCCGCGCCGGCCGCCGGCCCGGAGCCCGGCCAGGGCGGGCAGGCGCTGTACACCGTGTACTCGCTGATGGTGGCCACGTTCCTCGGGGCGATGGGCCTGCCGCACGTCATCGCCCGCTTCTACACCAACCCCGACGGCCGGGCGGCCCGCCGTACCACGGTGGGCGTCCTCGGCCTGCTCGGCGCCTTCTACCTGCTGCCCGAGCTGTACGGCGGACTGGGACGGCTCTACGCCCCCGGCCTGGCCTCCGCCGACCGGGCGGACGCCGTGGTGCTGCTGCTGCCCGGACGGCTGGTACCGGGCACGGCGGGCCAGCTGCTGACGGCGCTGGTGGTGGCGGGCGCCTTCGCCGCCTTCCTGTCGACCTGTTCCGGGCTGGCCCTGTCGGTGGCCGCCGTGCTCTCGCAGGACCTCCTCGGCGGGGACGTGCGCGGCTTCCGCCGGGCCTCCGCGCTGGCCGTGCTCGCGCCCTGCGCCATCGCGCTGCTGCTGTCGGAGAGCGGCGTGTCCGTGGCCCACGAGATCGGGCTGATCTTCTCGGTGGCCGCCTCCACCTTCTGCCCACTGCTGGTGCTGGGCATCTGGTGGCGGCGGCTGACCCCGGCCGGAGCGGTCGCCGGGATGCTGGTCGGCGGCGGGCTGTCGGTGACGGCGATGACGGTCACGCTGCTCGACGCGGGCGGGCCGGGCTGGACCGGCGTCCTGCTCGCCGGGCCCGCCGCGTGGAGCGTCCCGGCGGCGTTCCTGACCATGGTGGGCGTGTCCCTGGCCACGCCCGGCAGGATTCCCGCGGGGACCTCCGTGATGCTGGCGCGGCTCCATCTCCCGGAGGCGCTGGACGCCGGTACCGCCGGCCGCTCGGCGGCGACGGACGACCGTTCGTCCCGCGACCGGGTCCGTCCGTCGCGCGACGGGCACCACTGATCGACAAGTCCCGCACGGGGACTCCCCGGCGCGCCGCGGGTGCCGCACAGTAACCGGCCAGAGCGAGACAACGACGGATCGCCCGGCCGCCAAGCCGCGCTCCCTGACCGGGAGCGGCAGCCGGACGCCCCGCGCCTCAGCCTGCGGGCGACCGCGTCCCGGCCCAGACCCCGAGCCGGCCGCCGCCCGCTGCACACCCGCACACCGCACACCCGCACGCCGTACCTGCGCCGTGCACGCGCCGCACACCGCAACACGCCAGCCGTAAACCGCAAGACGTCAGCCGCAAGCCGTCAGCCGCACACCGTGCACCGCAAGCCGCACACCGCACGCCCCGGCTTCCGTGACCGTCCGCCTCCGCGGGCGGCGCACGCACCACCCCGCCCGAGGACCCGCGCCGAGCGGGCACCCCGACCCGAGGACCGCGCCATGACCCAGATCCAGACGCCCGTGACCGACGAGCGGACCGCCGCTCCGCTCGCCCCGCTCGAGCCGGCCCCGGCCGCGCCCGAGGCGCAGCGCCCGCAGATCGCCGACCCCGGCCCGCTGGGCCTGGCGGGCTTCGCGCTCACCACCTTCGTGCTCTCCGTCTTCAACTCCGGACTGATCGCGGACCGCTCCCTGGAGGCCGTGGTCCTGCCGCTCGCCCTGTGGTACGGCGGCATCGCCCAACTCCTCGCCGGCATGTGGGAGTTCCGCAAGAACAACACCTTCGGCGCGCTGGCGTTCACGTCGTACGGCTCGTTCTGGCTGTCCTTCGCGGCCTACGTCCAGTTCATCGCCCCGAAGCTGCCCGCGGCCCACGCCTACCAGGCGACCGGCCTGTTCCTGCTCGCCTGGACGATCTTCACCGTCTACATGACGGTCGTCACCGCCCGGATCAGCGGCCTGCTGCTCGCCGTGTTCTCGGTGCTGTCGGTGACCTTCGTGCTGCTCACCGCCGGAGCGCTGGGACAGGCTCCGGAGCTGAGCCAGGCGGGCGGCTGGGCCGGACTGGTGACCGCGCTGCTCGCCTGGTACGGCTCCTTCGCCGGGGTGGCCAACGCCACCTGGAAGACCAAGTCCCTGCCGACGTGGCCGTTCTCGGCCTGATTCGCCGACCGCCGACCGTCTCGCCTGCCGCCTGCCGACCGCCCGAGAGACCACGAGGGAGCCATCATGAGCAACGAGAGCCTGGCCAACCTGCTGAAGGAGGAGCGACGCTTCGCGCCGCCCGCCGACCTGGCCGCGAACGCCAACGCCACCGCCGAGGCGTACGCGCAGGCCGGTGCCGACCGGCTCGGCTTCTGGGCCGCGCAGGCCCGCCGGCTGAGCTGGGCCGAGGAGCCCACCGAGACGCTGGACTGGTCGAACCCGCCGTTCGCCAAATGGTTCCAGGACGGCAAGCTGAACGTCGCCTACAACTGCGTCGACCGGCACGTCGAGGCGGGCCTCGGCGACCGGGTCGCCATCCACTTCGAGGGCGAGCCCGGCGACAGCCGCGCGATCACCTACGCCGAGCTGAAGGACGAGGTCTCCCGGGCCGCGAACGCGCTCACCGAACTCGGCGTCGGCGCGGGCGACCGGGTCGCCGTCTACCTGCCCATGATCCCCGAGGCCGTCGTCGCGATGCTGGCCTGCGCCCGGATCGGCGCCGCGCACTCGGTCGTCTTCGGCGGCTTCTCCGCCGACGCCATCGCCACCCGCGTCCAGGACGCCGACGCCCGCGTGGTCATCACCGCCGACGGCGGCTTCCGCCGCGGCAAGGCGACCGCGCTCAAGCCCGCCGTGGACGAGGCGCTCGGCCGCACCGACGGCGTGCAGAAGGTGCTGGTCGTCCGGCGCACCGGCCAGGAGGTCGGCTGGACCGAGGGCCGGGACGTGTGGTGGCACGAGGCCGTCGGCCGACAGCCGGCCGAGCACACGCCGGAGGCGTTCGAGGCCGAGCACCCGCTGTTCATCCTGTACACGTCCGGCACGACGGGGAAGCCGAAGGGCATCCTGCACACCTCCGGCGGCTACCTCACCCAGGTCGCGTACACGCACCACGCGGTCTTCGACCTCAAGCCGGAGACCGACGTCTACTGGTGCACCGCCGACATCGGCTGGGTCACCGGCCACTCCTACATCGTCTACGGGCCGCTGGCCAACGGCGCGACGCAGGTGCTGTACGAGGGCACCCCGGACACCCCGCACCAGGCCCGCTTCTGGGAGATCGTCGAGAAGTACGGCGTCACCCTCATGTACACGGCGCCCACGGCGATCCGCACGTTCATGAAGTGGGGCGAGCACCTCCCCGCCAAGTTCGACCTGTCCTCCCTGCGGGTGCTGGGCAGCTGCGGCGAGCCGATCAACCCGGAGGCGTGGGTCTGGTACCGCGAGCACATCGGCGGCGGCCGCTGCCCGATCGTGGACACCTGGTGGCAGACCGAGACCGGCGGCATGATGATCTCGCCGCTGCCCGGCGTGACGGAGACCAAGCCGGGCTCCGCGCAGACCCCGCTGCCGGGCATCTCCGCCACCGTCGTCGACGACGAGGCGAACGAGGTCCCGAACGGCTCCGGCGGCTACCTGGTGATCACCGAGCCGTGGCCGTCGATGCTGCGCACCATCTGGGGCGACGACCAGCGGTTCATCGACACCTACTGGTCCCGCTTCCCGGGCCGCTACTTCGCCGGCGACGGCGCGAAGCGCGACGAGGACGGCGACATCTGGCTGCTGGGCCGGGTCGACGACGTGATGGTCGTGTCCGGGCACAACATCTCCACCACCGAGGTCGAGTCGGCGCTGGTGTCGCACCCGGCGGTGGCGGAGGCGGCCGTCGTCGGCGCGACCGACGAGACCACCGGGCAGGCGATCGTCGCCTTCGTGATCCTGCGCGGCGCGATCGAGGAGGACGACGCCCTCGTCGCCGAACTGCGCAACCACGTCGGCGCCACGCTCGGCCCGATCGCCAAGCCGAAGCGCATCCTGCCCGTGGCGGAGCTGCCCAAGACCCGCTCCGGCAAGATCATGCGCCGTCTGCTGCGCGACGTCGCCGAGAACCGCCAGCTCGGTGACGTCACCACGCTCACCGACTCCGGCGTCATGGACCTGATCCAGGCGAAGCTGCCGGCCGCCCCGGCCGAAGACTGACCACGACACACAGGAACTGAGATGCGCATCGTTCTGATCGGCCCACCGGGCGCGGGCAAGGGCACCCAGGCCCGCGTCCTGGCCGACCTGCTGTCCGTCCCGGCGATCTCCAGCGGGGACCTGTTCCGCGCCGAGATCGGCCGGGGGTCCGAGCTCGGCGAGCTGGTCCGGCAGCACACGCAGGCAGGCGAGCTGGTACCCGACGAGCTGACCACGGCCCTCGTCACGCGGCGCCTGCGCGAACCCGACGCGGCGGACGGTTTCCTGCTCGACGGCTTCCCCCGGACCGTACGGCAGGCCGAGCTGCTCCAGGAGGCGCTGGGGGAGGACGACACCGTGCTCGACGCGGTGCTCGCCTTCGACATGCCGGACGACGAGATCGTGCAGCGGCTGACGGGCCGGCGCCTGTGCCCGGCGTGCGGGACCACCGTGCACACGGTGTTCTCGCCGCCCCGCGTCCCGGACCGGTGCGACGGGTGCGAGGGCGCCCTCGTCCGGCGCGCCGACGACACCGAGGAGACCGTGCTGCGGCGCCTCGCGGTGTACGCGGAGCAGACCGTGCCGCTGCTGCGGTGGTACACGGACCGGGACCTGCTGGTGCACGTCGACGCGATGGGGACGGTCGCGGAGGTCTCCGACCGGATGCGCTCGGCCCTCGCGGCGGTGGCGCTGTGAACGGCCACCACCCCTACCCCCAGCCCGCCGCGCACCGCGGGCCGGCCGGCGTCCCCCCGGCGGCGGCCCGGCCCGCGCCGCCCCCCCCGGGCCCCGGCCCCCCCCCCCCCCCCCCGGCCGCCCGGCCGCCGCCCGCGCGCCCCGGCGGGGGGGCCCGCGCGCCGGGGGGGGCGGC
>NZ_JBIRUY010000006.1:80510-92715 GCF_044335305.1 Streptomyces sp. NPDC020490
CCCCCCCCCCCCCCCCCCCCCCCCCCCCCCCCGCCCCCCCCGCCCCGGCCGGCCCCCCCCCCCCCGCCGCCCGCCCCGCGCCGCCGCCCGCGGACCCCCACGACCCCCACGACCCCCACGACCTGCGCGACCCCCACGACCCCCACGACCTGCGCGACCCCCACGACCTGCGCGACCCGCGCGACCCGCGCGACCCGCGCGACCCGCGCGACCCGCGCGACCCGCGCGACCTGAGCGAACTGCGCCGCGTCCGGCGCTCGTTCGCGGTGCCGGCCGCGGTCACCGTCATCGGCGGGCATCTGCTGCTCGTCCTGCTGTCCGGCGTCGCGCCCGGGCTGATGGCCGTTCCGCTGCTGGGACACCTCACCTTCGGACTGACCCTGGCTCTGGCGCTGTTCGCCGCCCTGTTCCTCACCGCCTGGCGCTACGACCGGCACATGCGCACCCGGTTCGACCCGCTGGCCGACGAGGTGCGCGCGCAGCGGGACCGGACCGACGCGAGAAGAGGCGAGTGGTGACCGCCTACGCCGCCGGCGCCATGTCCCTCAGCCAACTGCGGCTGCCGCTGGTGCTGTTCCTGGTCTTCCTGGCCGTCACCATGTTCACGGCCATCATCACCAGTCCGCACCGCGACGAGCTCGGCGAGTTCTACCTCGGCAGCCGCAGACTGTCGCCGCTGCGGTACGGCATGGCGATGTGCGGCGACTACATCTCGGCCGCGACGCTGCTGGGCAGCACCGGCCTGGTCTGCCTGACCGGCTACGACGGCCTGCTGTACCTGGTGGGCACCGCCATCGGCTGGATCATGGTCCTGCTGCTGATCGCCGAACCGCTGCGCAACACCGGCCTGTTCACCCTCGGCGACACCGTCGCGCTGCGGATGCGGGACGCGCAGCGGCCGGTCCGGCTCGCCGTCGGGATCTGCGCCCTGGTCGTGTCGGTCCTCTACCTGGTGGCCCAGCTCGTGGCGAGCGTGGCCCTGCTGGCCCAGTTCACCGGCATGCCCGGGAGCGCGGCGCGCGCCCTGTGCGTGACCACCGTCGGCTGCCTGGTGGTCTTCTACGTCGCGGTCGGCGGGATGCCCGGCACCACGTTCATCCAGATCGCCAAGACGGTGCTGCTGGTGGTCGTGGTCGCGGTGGCCGTCGTGCTGGTGCTGACGCACTTCACGTGGAGCGGCGACGACCTGCTCGGCGCGGCCGCCGCGAACAGCGGTCACGGGGACGCCTATCTGCGGCCCGGTCTGCGGTTCGGCGCCAGCACCGTCAGCAAGCTGGACTTCTTCTCGCTCGCGCTGTCCATGGCGCTGGGAGTGGGCGGCCTGCCGCACATCGTCATGCGCCTGCTGTCCCCGGCCGGCACCCGCCAGCTGCGTACGGCGGTGCTGTGGACGGTCGGCCTGGTGGGCGCCGTCTGCCTGGCGGTCGGCATCCTGGGCCTGGGCACGGCCGCGATCGTCGGCACCGACAACGTCAGGGCCGGCGACTCCACCGGCAACTCCGCGGTGCTGCTGCTCGCGCAGTCGGTGGGCGGCACCCTGCTGATGGCGGCCTTCTCCTGCCTCGTCTTCGCCACGATCCTGTCGGTGGCCGCGGGCGTCACGCTGGCGGCGGCCTCCGCGCTGGCCCACGACGTGTACGCGCACGCCCTCCGCCAGGGCCGGGTGAACGACCGTCAGGAAGTCGCCGTGGCACGGGTGTCGGCGGGCGCGGTCGGCGTCCTGGGCATCCTCATCGCCCTGCTGGCCTGGGACTGGAACGCGGCCTCGCTCGCCTTCCTGGCCTTCGCCATCGCGGCGTCCTCCATGGTGCCGACCATCCTGTACACGCTGTTCTGGTCCCGCTTCACCGCGCGCGGCGCGCTGTTCGCCCTCTACGGCGGGCTCGGCTGCTCGCTCCTGCTGGTCGTCTTCAGCCCGCTGGTGTCCTCCACACCGGCGTCGCTGCTGCCCTCGGCGGACTTCGCCTGGTTCCCGCTGCAGAACCCGGGCATCGTCTCCGTCCCGGCCGGCTTCCTCCTCGGCTGGCTCGGCACGGTCACCAGCTCCCGGACGGCCGACCACGCGGGGTACCAGGAATTCGAGGAGCGCTGCCTGACCGGCGTGGAGTGAGGCGGCGCACGCGACCGGCGGGCTGCGCCCCGCAGGGCGACGCGGCCCCGGACACCGTCCCAGTGACGCGACGGTGTCCGGGGCCGCGTCCTGTCACCTCACCGCTCAGGCTCTCCGGCCGGTCCGCCGGCCGACGACCGCGCCAGCACCCGGGCCAGATGCTCCCCGAACACCTCCCCCGGCCGCGGCGTCAGCGTGCGCAGCGCCACCAGCGCGGTGATCACCACATCGCACAGCTCGCCCTGCACGTCGTCCCACGTGTGGGTGACGCCCTTGCGCGGGTTCTGGCCCGTCGCGCCGATCACCGCCTGGGCGACCTCGCCGACCTCCTCCGACAGCTTCAGCATCCGCAGGAGCAGGCCCTGCTCGCCGCCGTGCGCGCGGTGCGCGTCCAGCCAGGTCCACAACTCGTCGATGGAGGCCCACAGATCCGCGGGCCCGGACAACTGCCGATCAGTCATACCCGCAGCCTGCCACGCCCCCCGCTCCCACAACCGCGCACCGCCCGCAGCCTGCCACGCCCCCCGCTCCCACAACCGCGCACCGCCCGCGGCCCGCCGCGCCCGCGCCACGCTCCGCGCTGCCCGCGCCACGCTCCGCGCTGCCTGCGCCACGCTCCGCGCTGCCTGCGCCACGCTCCGCGCCGCCTACGGCCGCGCCGCGCGTGCGGCTCCGCCGGGCTTGCGGTGCGCGGTGCCTGCGGCCCGTCAGGCCTGCGGCCGTGTGGTGTCTGCGGCAGCTGGGCCGGTGCCGTGTGGTGTCTGCGGCCGGGCGGGCCGGTGCCGCGTGGTGTCTTCGGCTCCGCGAGGCCTGCGGCTTCGCCGGGTCTGCGGCTGCGCCGCCCCTGCCACCGTGCTGCCGCTGTGGGCGGCTCCGCCGTCCCGGTGGCTCCGCCGTCCCTACGGTTCCGCCGTCCCTACGGTTCCGCCGTCCCTACGGTTCCGGTGTTTCGAAGAGTGCCTCCTGCTCGCCCTGCTTCGCCTCGCGCAGCCGCTTCGCGCGTGCCCCCACCACCAGTGCCGTCACCGCCGCCGTCACGCCGAGCGCCGCCGGAACCATCCAGCCGCGGTCCACCGCGTGCCCGAGCGCGTGGTCGAGGGAGAGGCGGCCCGGGCCCGCGACCGCCAGACCGGCCGACGTCAGACCCAGCGCCGCCGGGTACTCGTAGCCGCCGCTCTGGTTGAAGAAGCCCTGGGGCGTGTTCACCGCCGCCGCCCCCGCCATGGCCCCGGCCGCCGCCGCGCCCGCCGCCGGGGTTGCCAGGCCCAGCGCCAGCAGGGTGCCGCCGCCCGCCTCGGCCAGGCCCGCCGCCGTCGCACTCGGCTTCCCCGGCGTGTAGCCCACCGACTCCTTGAACTGCCCGGTGCCCTCGATGCCGTGGCCGCCGAACCAGCCGAACAGCTTCTGCGTGCCGTGCGCGACCAGCACGCCCCCGGTCCCCAGCCGGAGCAGCAGCAGTCCCAGATCACGTCGGTCGTACGAGGTCACGGTCACTCCCGGAGCAGTGGGCGGCAGCGGTTCCCCCTCCGCGTATCCACCGTCCCACTTCCGACACCCGCCGACCCGCCCGTGCCGCCGTCCGGGCGAAGGGGCCGCTCACCGCCGGGCGACCGGCCGGGGCCGGCCGGACACGCGGACGATGCGCGGCCCCCGGGACCCGGGCGGCGGCCGTCAGCGGGCGACCTGGCCGCCGTAGCCCTGCTCGACGTAGCCCTGCTCGACGTAGCCCGGCTCGGCGTGCTGCGGCCCGGCGTGCCGCTGTGGCGCCGGCGGCCGCCCGGCGCCGCGTTCCGTCAGCGTCAGGCGGCCGGACTCGATGGTGGCCAGGCGCGGGGCGCGGCGGGCGATGGAGGAGTCGTGGGTGACCATGACGAACGTCAGCCCGTACTCGTGCCACAGCCCTTCCAGCAGGGCCATGATGTCGTCGCGGGTGCCCTCGTCGAGGTTGCCGGTGGGTTCGTCGGCGAGCAGCACCTTCGGCTTCTTGACCAGCGCGCGGGCGATGGCCACGCGCTGCTGCTGGCCGCCGGACATCTCCGAGGGCGCGTGGCCCAGGCGCTCGCCCAGGCCGACCGAGCGCAGCGCCTCGGCCGCCCGCTCCCGCCGTTCGGCCGGCTTCACGCCGAGCGGCACCAGGGCCGTCTCCACGTTCTCCTGCGCGGTCAGCGTCGGGATGAGGTTGAACGACTGGAAGATGATGCCGATCTTCTCCGCGCGCATCCGGGTCAGCTTGGCCTCGCCGATCGTGGCGAGGTCGACGCCGTCCAGTTCGACGCTGCCGGAGGAGGGCCGGTCCAGGCCGCCGATCATCTGCAGGAGGGTCGACTTGCCGCCGCCCGTGGGGCCCTGGATGACGAGCTGGTCGCCGTCGGCGATGGTGAGGTCGATGCCGCGCAGCGCCTCCACCATCTCCTTGCCCCGCGTGTAGCGCTTGGTCACGCCGGTGAGTCTGTACATCGGTTCTCCACAAGGTATGGGTGGGGCGCCGCGTCCCGGGGGGAGTGGAGGCGGCGCGCCGGATCAGGGGTGTCCGGACCAGGAGGGTTACGAGACGCTGCGCAGGGCGTCGGCCGGGCGCATGCGGGAGGCACGCCAGCCGCCCATGGCGCCGGCGATCAGGCCACCGGTGACCGCGAGGCCCACCGCGAGCGCGATGGTGGTGAGGGAGACCGGGGCGGACAGGGCGATCTCCATGGTGTTCTGCGACGCCTGCCCGCCGGGGCCGCCGCCCGGGGCGCCGCCCGGACCGCCGCCCATGCCGCCGGTGCTGCCGAGCTGCGCGGTCAGCTTCGGGCTGATCGCGGTGACCGTGTAGGCGGCCGCGAGACCCAGCGCGATGCCCAGGGCGCCGCCGATCAGGCCGTTGACCATGGACTCGCCGACGACCTGCCGGGTCACCCTGCGGCTGGGCCAGCCGAGCGCCTTCAGCGTGCCGAACTCGCGCACCCGGCGGGAGACCGCGGAGGACGTCAGCAGCGCGGCCACCAGGAACGCGGCGGCCAGCACCGCGACCGACAGCCACTTGCCCACGCTGGTGGCGAGGTCCGAGGCGGTGGACAGCGAACCGGAGACGGTGGACGCCAGGTCGGAGGAGGTGGTGACCGTCGTGCCGGAGATGTTCTTCTGGATCGTCTTCTTCACGGCGGCGATCTGCTGGGAGTCGGTCGCCTTGACGTAGATCGTGGTGACCTTGTTCTTCGCGTCGCCCAGGGTCTGTGCCTGCTTCAGCGGCAGGTAGACGTCGGTGGTTGACTCGCTGCTGTCGGGCGTCGCGATGCCGATGACCGTGTACTTGGTGCCGGAGATCTTGAAGGTCGAACCGACCTTGTACTTCTTGGACTTGGCGTACGACTTGCTGACCACGGCGACCTTCGCGTTCGTCTGCGACGCCGTGAACGTCCTGCCGGAGGTGATCTTCATGGCGGCCAGCGGGCCGAGTTCCTGATCGGTGACGTCGACGCCGGCCACCGAGTAGGAGTTGACGTCGAAGGAGGCGCCGCCGCCCTGCACCTGCGGCTGGCCGCTGCCGCTGCTCGTGCCCCCGCCGGGGCCGCCCTGCTGCCCGCCGCTGCCGCTCGTGGAGCTCTGCGCCTTGCCCTGGGTGAAGGAGCCGTCGACCTTGGTGACGTTCAGGCTCAGCGCGCCGACCGCGTTCGCCACGCCCTGCTGCGCCGCGACCTTCTCCACCAGCGAGGACTTCAGGGCCTGACCGCCCTGCGTCATCACCCGGTCCGAACTCTGCTTGGTCTTGCTGCTCTGTTTTGCGTCGAACTTGAAGTTCGGGCCCTGCGAGCTGCCCGCCTTCGGCGCCGACTGCGCCTTGGTGACGGTCATGTCGGTGCCGAGGCCGTAGAGCGACTTCAGGACCTTGTCCTGTGCCTGAGTCATGCCGGCCGACACCGAGTTGACGGTGATGACCAGCGCGATACCGAGCGCCAGACCCAGTGCGATGACCAGAGCCGCCTTCTTTCTGCGGCCCAGTTCGCGCTTGAGATAGATGCCAAACATCCCGTTCCTCGAAGGTTCTTGGCGCCCGCTGTGGGCGCGGCCACAAGCTAGGCGGGAACCTTTGCGCCGGACTGAGTAACGGATGTGTCAGGGCTGAGAAAGCGGGGTACCGGATCAGATTTCCGTAAGACAGGCGATTCTCGGCCTGTTGACGGCCTCCTGCCAGGAAACGCCTGTTGGGTGCGGTGTACGGTCCCCGGATGCACGCTTCCACACCGCTCACCCGGCGCGCCGCACTCGGCCTCACCGCGGCCGTGCTCCCGCTCGCCGCGGCGGCCCCCGCGCGCGCCGCGACCGTCGTCGGCGGCGCACGGCTCGCCCGCTCCGGCGTCCAGGGCACCGGCCTTCCGAAGAAGCTCACCGCCGCGGCCTGGCTGGTCGCCGACCACGGCAGCGGCAAGGTGCTCGCCTCGTACAACGCGCACCGGCGGCTGGCGCCCGCGTCCACGCTGAAGATGCTGTTCGCCGACACGGTGCTGGGGAAGTTCGAGCGGACCGAGCGGTACAAGGTGACCGACGCCGACCTGGCCGACGTCCCGGCGGGCTCCAGCCTCGTCGGCATCAAGCCCGGGATCACCTACACCGTCGAGCAGTTGTGGCAGGGCGTGTTCCTGCGCTCCGGCAACGACGCCGTGCACGTGCTCTCCCGGATGAACGGCGGACTCGCCCGGACGGTCGCCGAGATGCAGGCCAGGGCCGAGGAGTTGCGGGCCCTGGACACCCACGTGGTCAGCCCCGACGGCTACGACCACAAGGGACAGCTGTCCTCGGCCTACGACCTGACCCTCTTCGCCCACCACGGGCTGCGCAACGCCGACTTCAGGGAGTACTGCGCCACGAAGACCGCCGACTTCCCGGCGGGCGGCAAGAAGACGTTCCAGATACAGAACACCGACCGCCTGCTGTCCGGCGCGTGGGGCGTGAAGACGTACCCCGGCCTGATCGGCGTCAAGAACGGCTACACCAGCCACGCCGGCAACACCTTCACCGGCGCGGCCACCCGCGGCGGCCGGACCCTGCTGGTGACGGTGATGCATCCCAGGAGCGGCTACAACGCCGTCTACGAGGAGACGGCCGCGCTGCTCGACTGGGGCTTCCAGAAGGGGGATCAGGCGCAGCCGGTGGGCACCCTGGCCGAGCCGGCCGGTGCGGGCGGGGCGAAGGCGGCCCGCGGCCGCGCGACGGCCCGGGCGGCGGCCGGCGCTCCGGCCGCGACGTCCGGCGGCACCTCGTCGTGGCGGCTGCCGGCGGGCGCCGGCGCGACGGTCGCGCTCCTGGCGGGCGGGGCGTGGGCGCTGCGCCGACGCCGTTCCGCCGGCGCCGAGGGCGACAAGGGCGCCGGGGGTCACGAGGGCTGATACAGGTGTGCGGCAGCCGTTCCGGGCGCCGGTGCGTACTCCGCGGTCCCACGCGGAGTCCACCCCCACCCGGCACCGTGGAACGGCTGCCGCCTCCCCCCTCGGTATGGCTTACGGAACTTGGGTGCCCCAAGTGTGAAGTTCCGGTGGAGGAGAGTTGAGCATAGGGCCCGTACCGGCCGCAATGTGCCGGACTGACAAATTCCGCTTGTGCAGATTGCTCAACGGCCGCGCCCTTCGTCGCGGAGCCGGGGCACCAGGGCCCGCACCCGGCCCGAGCTGAGACCATGGTGCTGGGACCATGGGGGCGGAGCGCTCGGGAAGTACTCAGGGAGCACCCGGGGAGTACTCACGGAAGGCTCGTGGAGGGCTCGCCACGGGGAGGGCTCAGCAGGGGAGGGGCACATGCGCGAACAGGGGGCGTCGACACCCGGCGTCGATCGGAGGGCGTCGGCCTCCGGCGCCGACCAGGGCAGGCCGACCTGCGGCGTCGACCAGGGCTCGTCGACCTTCGGCGTCGACCAGGGCACGTCGACCTGCGGCGTCGACCAGGGCACGTCGGCGCCCGGCGTCGAACAGGCGGCCGGACCGCGCGCGGCGGCGGAGACCCGGGGCGCGCGCCGCGCCGGGCTGCTGGTCACCCTCGTCCTCGGCGGTCTCACCGCCACGCCCCCGCTGGCGATGGACATGTACCTCCCCTCGCTCCCGGAGGTCACCCGCACCCTGCACGCGCCGGCCGCGACCGTCCAGCTCACGCTCACCGCGTGCCTGGCCGGCATGGCGCTCGGGCAGCTGGTGGTCGGCCCGATGAGCGACCGGTGGGGCCGCCGGCGCCCGCTGCTGACGGGCCTCGCGGTCTACGTCGTCGCCACCGCCCTGTGCGCGTTCGCCCCCACCGTGGAGCTCCTGGTCGCCCTCCGGCTGGTCCAGGGCCTCGCGGGCGCGGCCGGCATAGTGATCGCCCGCGCCGTCGTCCGCGACCTCTACGACGGCATGTCCATGGCCCGCTTCTTCTCCACCCTCATGCTGATATCCGGGGTCGCCCCGGTCGTCGCGCCGCTGATCGGCGGACAGATCCTGAAGGTGACGGACTGGCGCGGCGTGTTCGCCGTGCTCACGGTGGTCGGCGTGCTGCTGGGCGGGGTGGTGTGGGCGAGGCTGCCCGAGACCCTGCCGCCCGCCGACCGGCACCGCGGGGGAGTGGGCGAGGCCCTGCGCGCGATGCGCCGCCTGCTCGCCGACCGGCCCTTCACCGGCTACCTGCTCACCGGCGGCTTCACCTTCGCCGCGCTGTTCGCCTACATCTCGGCCTCGCCCTATGTGATCCAGGAGATCTACGGCGCCTCGCCGCAGACCTTCAGCCTGCTGTTCGGCCTGAACTCGGTCGGGCTGGTCGCCGTCGGCCAGCTCAACGGCAAGGTGCTGGTCGGCCGGGTCAGCCTGGACCGGGTGCTCGCCGCCGGGCTGACCGTCGTGATCTGCGCCGCGACGGCCCTGCTGCTGATGTCGGCCGGGGTCTTCGGCGACGTCGGCCTCGCCCCCGTCGCCACCGCCCTGTTCGTGCTGATGTCGGCCATGGGCATCACGCTCCCCAACACCCAGACGCTCGCCCTGATGCGCACCCGGCACTCCGCCGGCTCCGCCTCCGCGCTGCTCGGCACGTCCTCCTTCCTCATCGGCGCGGTCGCCTCCCCGCTCGTCGGGATCGCCGGGGAGCACACGGCCGTGCCGATGGCCGTCGTCCAGCTGGCGGCCGCACTGGTGGCGTCGGCCTGCTTCGTGGGAATGTGCCGTCCCTGGAGCAGGCGTGCGGGCACGGCGGACGGGCATCCTCCCGCCCGGGCGCACAACGGAGTGGGGGAGGAGAGCTGAGCGCACCCAGACTGCGCGGGGACACACCGGAGCGGGCCGGGCTCGACCCGCGGGAACTGAACCGGCTCGTCCAGGAGGTCCGGGACCTCACCGCCGGCGAACGCCCGTGGGCCGCCGGCGTCGTCGTGGTCGCCGGACGCGGCCCGGTGATCGCCGTCGAGGAGGCGGCCGGCTGGGCGGTGCGGTATTCGTCCTACGACCCGCGGACCGACGCGGGCGTCGAACTGCCGCCGCGGGACCGCGTGCCGGTCACCGTCGACACCCCCTTCGACCTGGCGTCCGTCACCAAACTGTTCACGGCGGTCGCCGCCGTGCAGCAGATCGAGCGCGGCACCCTCGGCATGGACGCCCGGGTGGGCGACTACCTCCCCGACTTCCACGCCGCCGCCCGGCACGGCACCACCGTGCGGGAACTGCTCACCCACACCTCCGGGCTGCGGCCCGAACTCCCGTTGTACGACTGCGCCGACGACGCGGAACGGATGGCGATGCTGCGCGCCGAGCCGCCCGTCGGCGTGCCCGGCACGTACACCTACTCCGACCTCAACCTCCTGCTGCTGCAGTTCGTCCTGGAACGCATCACCGGCCGCCGGCTGGACGTCCTCGTCCGCGACGGGATCACCCGCCCGCTGGGCATGACGGCGACCCGGTTCGGCCCCTGCCCCGGCGCCGCGGCGACGGAGGACCAGCGCCGGCCGTGGGCCAAGGCGGACCGGGGGATGCTGCGGGGCGTGGTCCACGACGAGAACGCCTGGGCGCTGGGCGGGGTGGCGGGCCACGCGGGCCTGTTCTCCACCGGCCGGGACCTGGCCGTCTTCTGCCGCGCCCTGCTGGCCGGCGGCTCCTACGGCCCCGCCCGCATCCTCGGCCCCGACTTCGTGGAGCTCCTGCTGACCCCGCCCGGCCTCGGCTTCGCGGTGGACCAGCCGTGGTTCATGGGGGAGCTGGCGGGCCGCGGAGCGGCGGGCCACACGGGCTTCACGGGCACGTCCCTGGTGCTGGACCCGGCGACGGACACCTACCTCATCCTGCTGGCGAACACGGTCCACCCCCGCAGGCGGCCGCCCGACTCCCGGCCGCGGGCGGCGGCGGCCACCCGGCTGGCGCGGGCCGTCAAGGGGACGTGACGGCCGCCCGGAAGCTGGCTGCCCGGAATCCGGCCGGCCGGGGACCTGAGAGAATTTCCCGGTGAACGCCCCCGCAACCCCGGCCGAGACCCTCCGCTCCGCCCTCGCCGCCCTCCTCGACGGCCTCCCGCCCCGGCAGGCCACCCAGGCCGTGGAGCGGCTGATCGCCAGCTACCGGGGCGCCACCCCGACCGACGCCCCCATCCTGCGCGACCGCGCGGACGTCGTCGCGTACGCCGCCTACCGGATGCCGGCGACCTTCGAGGCGGTCCGCTCGGCGCTGGCGGCGTTCGCCGCGGCCGTGCCCGGCTGGGCCCCCGGCAGCCACGCGGACGTCGGCGGCGGCACCGGCGCGGCCACCTGGGCCGTCACCGCGACCTGGGAGGGCGCCCGCCCCGTCACCGTGCTGGACTGGGCCGAGCCGGCCCTCGCCCTCGGCCGGGAACTCGCCGCCGCCCACCCGGAGCTGCGCCGGGCGCAGTGGCGGCGCGCCCGCATCGGCACGGCGCTCACCCTCGACCCCGTCGACCTCGTCACCGTGTCCTACGTCCTCAACGAGCTGACCGGCCCCGACCGGGCCGCCCTGGTCGACGCCGCCGCGTCCGCCGCGCAGGCCGTCGTCATCGTCGAGGCCGGCACCCCCGACGGCCACGCCCGCGTGATCGAGGCCCGCGACCGCCTGGTCGCCGCCGGCTTCCAGGTCGCCGCGCCGTGCCCGCACAGCGCCGCCTGTCCCGTCGTGCCCGGCCAGGACTGGTGCCACTTCTCCGCGCGGGTCAGCCGCTCCTCCCTGCACCGCCAGGTCAAGGGCGGCTCCCTCGCCTACGAGGACGAGAAGTTCGCCTACGTCGCCGCCACCCGCTTCCCGGCCGAGCCCGCCTCCGCCCGGGTGGTCCGGCGCCCGCAGATCCGCAAGGGCCAGGTCCTGCTCGACCTCTGCGAGCCCGAAGGCCTGCTGCGCCGCACGACGATCACCAAACGCCACGGCGACCTGTACAGAACCGCCCGAGACACGGACTGGGGCGACCCCTGGCCCCCACACGCCTGACCGGCGGTGCGCCTGCCGACGGCGGTGCGCTGTTGGCCGCCGCGCGTCTGTCGGCGGCGGTGCGCCTGTCGGCGGCGGTGCGCTGTTGGCCGTCCCGAGTCTGTCGGCGGCCGTGCGTCTGTCGGCGGCCGTGCGCCAGCCGACGGCCGTGCGCCTGTTGGCCGCCGCGTCCCTGCCGACCGTCGGCGGTGAGGGCCGCCGTGCCTGGCGGCTGTCGTGCCTGGAGGTCGCGGTGTGGTCGGTGGTCGACGCGTGCCGCTCCGGTGCGCCGACCCTGCTGTCCACGCTCATCGACGCCGGCCCACCTCAACGTGCGCGGCGGGCGTGTCGGCGCCCCGTGCAGGCGCTGGACGACACGCTCGGCGGCGACTGGCCGGCGACCGTTCACGGACCCGACGGGCAGTCCGTCCCGCCCGGCATCCCGAAGGCCGCCACGGCCGTGCGGCGGGGAGGCCGGCGGCACCGGGCCGGCGAGCAGGGCGCCGACCGCGAGGCCGGTCGAGCCGAACATGCGCGGAGGCGAGGAGCGCGACGGTCGCGAGGCGGGGCGGCGCAGCCCCAGCCCGTCCGGCGCGGGCCCGGCCCGCCCAGCCCGTCCGGCGCGGGCCCGGCCCGCCCAGCCCGTCCGGCGCGGGCCCGGCCCGCCCAGCCCGTCCGGCGCGGGCCCGGCCCGCCCAGCCCG